>DASUSH010000049.1:0-32861 GCA_036375215.1 Solirubrobacterales bacterium | reverse complement strand
GGGCCGGGCGCTTGCGCCGCGAGTCGAGCTCGGTCACCTGCGCGTCGTCCGCGGCGAGCGGCTCGGTGTCGCTGTCGAGGCCGAAGAGAGCCCGGAGCGCGCTCACGTAGGCGTAGGAGTCATCGTCGGCCGCGACCCGCTTCAGCCGCAGCGTGGGCTCGTGGAGCATCCGGCTCGCGATCGCACGGGCGAGCGCCTCGACGCGCTCGCGGTCGGCGTCCGAGAGGCTCTCCCAGCGGCGCTCGTTCTCGGCGAGGACGCGCGAGACGACCTCGTCTCCGCGGCGGCGCAGGGCGGCGATCGTGGGCACGACCTGCAGGGAGCCGATCCACCCCTCGAAGCGACCGAGCTCCGACTCGACGAGCCGCTCCGCGCGGCGCGCCTCGGCCGCGCGCCCCGACGCGTTGCGCTCGGCGATCGTCTGCACGTCGTCGACGTCATGGACGCTGACGCCCGCAACCTCGCGGCAGGTCGGCTCGATGTCGCGCGGCACCGCGAGGTCGATCATGAGGAGCGGCCGCCCGTCGCGAGCGCCCAATACGAGCTCGAGCTCCTCGCGCTCGACGATGTGGTGAGGCGAGTTGGTCGACGAGACGAACATGTCCGCCTGCTCCATCCGGCCGGGCAGCTCGTCGAAGCGGACGGCGCGCCCGCCGAAGCGCTGCGCGAGGCCGATCGCGCGATTGTGGTGGCGGTTCGCGATGAAGACGGTCTCGACGCCGCGCGCCGAGAGGGCGCGGGCCGTCAGCTCGGCCGTCTCCCCGGCGCCGACCAGGAGGACCTCGCGGTTCGAGAGATCGCCCAGCACGCGCTGCGCAAGCTCGACCGCGACGGACGGGATCGAGAGGCCGCGCTCGGAGACGCCGGTCTCGGTCCGGGCCCGCTTGCCGGTCGCGAGCGCGCCGCGGAAGAGGCGGTTGAGGACGGGTCCGGTCGCGCCCTCGACCAGGGCCAGCTCGTAGGCGCGCTTCACCTGGCCCTGGATCTCGGCCTCCCCGAGGATCATCGAGTCGAGCCCCGCGGCGACCCGGAAGAGGTGGCGGGCGGACTCGGTGGCGCGGTGCGAGTAGAGGCTCCCGACGAGCTCGGTGGGCCGGATGTCGGCCTCGCGGGCGAGCACGCCCAGCGCGAGCGACTCGGCCTCGACCGCGTCGGCCGCGACGAGGTAGAGCTCGGTGCGGTTGCAGGTCGAGATCGCCGCGGCCTCGTGCACGTGCGCCGACTCGACGAGCTCGCCCAGGACGCCGACGGCGCGGCCCTCGGTGAGCGCCAGCCGCTCGCGCAGCTCGAGCGGCGCGGTGCGGTGCGATACACCCAGTGCGATCAGCTCGCTCATCGCAGACCCGATCTAACCGGACGCGAAGCGGAGGATTCGATCGGCGGTTGTTTGACGCTCATGGCGCGATGCGCTCCCCGATCGAGCGCTTCTCGAGCTCGGGCGCGGGCGGTTCGCCGGCGCCGTTCTCGCGCCGCTCGGCGCGGTTGGCGAGCTCGGCGATCTCGCGCTGGAGCCTGCCGAGGCGCGCGGCCATGATCCCGACGTAGACGAGCAGGAGCACGGCGAAGGCGACGTACGCCGCGGCGACGTACTTGCCGGCCTCGTCGAGGGGCAGGGCGGGCATCAGGCTGCCGCTCCCTCGGCGAGCGCGCGGCGCAGGCGGCCGAGGTCGGCGCGGGTCCGCTTCGCCGCGAGCTCGAAGGCGACGAGCGTGGTCCAGAGCAGCGCGACGCCGGCGAGGCAGACGAGGAAGGTGAACATCATCTCGCCCGGCAGGCCGCCGGCCGAGGAGAAGGTGCGCGGGTGGATGAAGGACTCGGCGAGGCGGACGGCGAGGAAGTTAAGCGGCACGAAGGCGCCCGCCGTGATCGCGAAGACCGAGGCGTAGCGCGCCTGGCGCTCGCGGTCGGGGATCGCGAAGCGCAGCGGGTAGTAGGTGCAGTAGAGGAGGAAGACGATCAGGAAGCTGACCAGCGTCGGCTCCCGCCACTCCCACCACACGCCCCACTGGGCCTTCGCCCAGATCGCGCCGGTGACGAGCACGGCGACCCCGAAGATCACCGACATGTGGATCGAGACGTAGGCGCGGTAGTCGTGGACGGGATCCCCGCTGCGGAGGTGGCGGATCGCGTGGATCGCGGCGACGATGAACCCGGCGAGGGCGACGATCGCGAGCGGCACGTGCAGGTAGAAGATCTTCTGGACGAAGCCCTCGCGCTCGAGCGGCGCGTAGAAGAAGACGAGGGCGAAGCCGGCGCCCAGGACGAGCGCGGTCAGGATGGTCAGGTTGCGTAGGCGGCTGGGGCTCATCTTGTGGGGACGGGACCGCGTCCTGTTTCAGTCCTCCAGCAGGTAGTCGTAGACGGCGTAACCGATCAGGAGGAACGTCACATCGTAGAGCGCGAGGACCGCAAGCCAGCGCCCGAAATCGCCGTAATCCGGCCCCCCCGCGTCGAGCAGCCCGGCGCCGGCGGCGGCCGCGGCGATCATCAGCGGCACCGAGAGCGGCAGCAGGATCAGCGGGCCGAGCAGGTCGCGGGCGCGCGAGCTGACCGCGATCGAGGAGACCAGCACGCCGATCACGGCGAGCCCCGCGTCGAGCAGGGCGAGGACCGCGCAGAGCGGCCCGAGCCCGCTCCACTCGTCCAGGAAGAAGACGCCGAAGACCGGCACCGCGATCAGCTCGAGCACCAACAGGTAGATGACGAGGGCGGCGATCTTGGCCGCATAGAGCGCGGTGCCGTCGACCGGCGCGAGCCGGATCGCGTCGAACCCGCCCTGCTCGCGCTCGGCCACGAAGACCCGGTTGATCGCGAGCACCGCCGCGAACAGGATCGTGATCAAAAGGACGCCGGCGGCGAGGCTCCCCGCGAGCTGCTCGCGGTCGAGGCCGTAGCGGAAGATCACGAAGGTGGTGACCGCGAAGAGCGCCATCGCGGGCACCGACTCGAGCGTGCGCAGCTCGATGCGCAGGTCCTTGGCGAGGATCGCCGTGAACGCGCTCACGGCTTCCCTCCCCCCGGCGAGTAGACGGCGTCGAGGTCGGCGCGGGAGACCGCGGCGGCCTCGGCGCTGATCGCGACCGCGCCGTCGCGGCGGAGCGCCAGGACCCGGTCGGCGCCGGCGAGCCCGGCGCCGGGATCGTGGGTGACGAGCACGCGCGTGTGGCCCGAGCCGGCGCCGATCAGGGGCTCGACGAGCTCCGCGGCGCCCGGGTCGAGGTGCGCGTGCGGCTCGTCGAGGAGGAGCAGATCGGGCTCGTGCAGGAGGGCGCGGCAGACCGCGACCCGCTGGCGCATCCCGGCGGAGAGCTCGTTGACGCGGACGCCGGCGGCGGCGTCCATGCCGACGCGCTCGAGCAGTTCGGCGGCGCGGCCGGCGCCATCGGCCTCGAGCCCGTGCAGGCGGCCGTGAAACGCGAGGTTCTCGGCGACCGTGAGCTCGCGGTAGAGGAGCGGCTCGTGGCCGAGGAAGCCGATCCGCCCCCGCACCCTCCACGCCTCCTTCGGCAGCGCCGCCCCGAGCACCCGGGCCTCGCCCTCCCCGGGGCGCAGCAGGGTGGCGAGGATGCGCAGGAGCGTCGTCTTGCCTGCTCCGTTCGGCCCGAGGACGGCGAGGGTCTCCCCCGCCGCGAGCGCGAGCGATACGTCGCGGAGCGCGAGATGGTCCCCGTAGGCGCGCGAGAGCCCGCGCAGCGCGATCGCTTCCATCTCGTGGCGAATTTAGCGCCGCTCGGTACCCTCGGCCGCAACCAGGGAGCCAACGGAGGATTGGGATTGGTCATGAAGCGAGGATTGATCGCGCTCGCGGCGCTGCTCGCCGTTCCGGCGCTCGCGCACGCGCAGGGATCGGTGACCGAGGTCGCCACCACCGATGACGAGTTCACTCCGGAGGAGCTCGCCAGCGACGTCGGCGTCGAGTCGTTCCACTGGCGCTGGGGAGCGCCCGACACCGTGAACGCGCACAACGTCCGCGAGGAGAGCAAGCTCTTTTACTCCGGCACCACCGAGGCGACCGGCGACTTCACGATCACGCCCTCGGCCGGGACCTTCAACTACTACTGCGAGGCGCACGGCTTCATCAGCTCCACCGGACAGCCCTCGGGGATGGCCGGCCGGATCTCCGTGAAACCGACCGCGACGCCCCAGGGCAGGCGGACGCTGATCACCTGGGCCACCGAGACGACCGACACCGGCAACCGCTACGACGTCCGCCAGAAGGCCGGTTCGCGCAAGCCCAAGCTGGTCGAGGAGAAGACGAAGGAGATCGAGGGCGCCTTCAAGCTCAAGCCCGGGACGAAGTACGCCTTCCAGGTCCGCTCGCTCGAGGGCAAGAAGGCGAGCGACTGGTCGCCGAAGCTGAAGGTCAAGGGCTAGGCGGCTAGCGGCCCTTGCGGAGGGTGCGGGCGCCGGCGCGCAGGAGCGGCGCCGCCCCCTCGCGAAGCGCGCGCACGCGGTCCCCGTTGCGGCCGTAGATCAGCCGGGTCGAGGCCCGGATCGCGTCGCCGAGCGTGCGGTCGTAGGGCTGCCACCAGAGGTCCCGGGTCAGCCCCGGCTCCCAGGTGACGGTCTTCACGTCGACGCACTCGTACAGCCCGAACTTGGAGTGCGAGCGCCCGAGGCCGGAGTCCTTGACCCCGCCCCACGCGCACTGGGCGGCGCCGTGGGTGAACGAGTGGTCGTTCAGCCAGACCATCCCGGACTCGATCTCGCGGGCCATGCGCTCACCCTTCTGGCGGTCCGTGGTCCAGACCGAGGCGCCGAGGCCGAAGTTGGAGTCGTTGGCGAGCTCGAGCGCCTCGGCCTCGGAGCCGACGACGGTGATCGGCAGCACCGGGCCGAAGATCTCCTCGCGCATGATCCGCATCTCGGGCTCGACGCCGGTGAGCACGGTCGGGGCGATGAAGCGGCCCGTGAAGCCGTCGAGCTCGCGCGGCCCGCCGGTGAGCCGGTCGGCGCCGGCGGCGAGCGCGTCGTCGACCAGCTCGGTCACCAGGTCGGCCTGCTGCGCGGAGACCATCGGCCCGATCTCGGTCGTCCACTCGAGCGGGTCGCCGACGGTGAGGCGCTCGGTCTCGCGGACGACGCCCTCGCAGAAGCGGTCGGCGACCTCCTCGACGACGTAGGTGCGCTCGATCCCCGAGCAGGTCTGGCCGGCGTTGGCGAAGCCGCCCCAGACGGCGCCGGAGACCGCGTTCGCGAGGTCGGCGTCGGCGCAGACGATCTGCGGGTCCTTGCCGCCCAGCTCGAGCACCGAGCCCTTGAGCTGCCGGGCGCAGATCTCGCCGACGCTGCGCCCGACCTCGACCGAGCCGGTGAAGAAGATCTTCCCCGTGGAGGCCTCGCAGAGCGCCTGACCGACTGCCCCGCCGCCGTGGACCGTGCGGACGAGGCCCTCGGGCAAGCCCGCCTTCTCGAAGGTCTCGCGGATCCGCTCGCCGAGCAGCGGGGTGAGGCTCGCCGGCTTCAGCACCACGCCGTTGCCCGCGGCGAGCGCGATCGCGACCTCGCCGAACGGGATCGACCACGGGTAGTTCCAGGGCGCGATCACGCCGACGACGCCGATCGGCTCGTACGAGAAGAAGCTGCGCTTCGTCTTCAGGAAGAGCTGCGGGTACGGGATGCGCTCGTCGGCGAGGATCTCGGGCGCGGCCTCGGCGCACCAGTGCAGGAGGTCGACGGTCGGCAGCACCTCCATCGTGTAGCTCTCGAGCCGCGGCTTGCCTTGCTCGCGGGTGAGCAGCTCGGCGACCTCGTCGAGCTCCTCGACGAGCACGTCGGCGGCCCGGCGCAGGTAGCGGCCGCGGTCGTCGAGCGAGAGCTGGGCCCAGAACGGCTGGACCTCGGCGACGTCGTCGACGACGCCCTGCACCTCCTCGGGCGCGATCGTCTCGACCGTGCCGACCGGATCCCCCGTGGCCGGGTTGTAGGACTCGAGGGTGCCCACCGATCGGATCCTACGCGGGCGGCGCCGTTGCGAGCGCCGCCCTCAACGTCCCGATCACCGGCGGGCTAGTCGCGGAGGTGCCGCCAGGTGGCTCTCAGACGCCACACGTCTGATCTTGGGCGGGCTCGGGCTACGTGTGGCGCGCTCGGTGTGACGTGGGCGCCACGGATCACTTCCCTCTGTCGCGCAGCTCGTCCACCCGGCGGCCGAGCTCGGCCTCGAAGCCGCGGTCGGTCGGGGAGAAGAAGCGCTCGTCCTGGACCTCCTCGGGAGCGAGGGGCTGGTCGGCCACTCCGCCGGGCTCTTCGTGGGGGTAGACGTAGCCGACGCCGCGGCCGAGCTTCTCGGCGCCGGCGTAATGGGCGTCCTGGAGGTAGGCCGGCGGCGGCTTCGCGCCGTGCTCGCGGACGTGGGCGAGCGCGGCGCCGAGCCCCTTCATCGACGCGTTCGACTTCGGCGCCAGGGCGAGGTAGACCGCGGCCTGGGCGAGGTTCAGCCGGCATTCGGGCAGGCCGACCCGGTCGACGGCGGCTCCGGCCGCGGTGGCGACCACGAGCGCCTGGGGGTCGGCGTTGCCGATGTCCTCGGAGGCGAGGATCACCATCCGGCGGGCGATGAAGCGGGGGTCCTCGCCGCCCTCGAGCATGACCGCGAGGTAGTAGAGCGCGGCGTCGACGTCGGAGCCGCGGGTCGCCTTGATCCAGGCCGAGATGTAGTCGTAGTGGAGGTCGCCGCCCTTGTCGTAGAGGAGGGCCTTGCGCTGCAGGGCGTCCTCGGCGACGGCGACGGCGACCGCCTCGCCGGAGCCGCGCACCGTCTCGACCGCCCGCTCGAGCGCGGCGAGCGCGGTGCGGGCGTCGCCGCCGGAGCGCGCGGCGATCAGCTCGATCGCGTCCTCGGAGACCTCGGGCGGGTCCGCGACGCCGCGGTCGGGGTCCGCGAGGGCACGGCGCAGGAGCCCGCGGACCGCCTCGGGGCCGAGCGGGCTGAACTCGTAGATCTGCGAGCGCGAGATCAACGCCGAGTTGACCTCGAAGTAGGGGTTCTCGGTCGTCGCGCCGATCAGGACGACGAGCCCCTCCTCGACCGCCGGCAGCAGCGCGTCCTGCTGGGCCTTGTTGAAGCGGTGGATCTCGTCGAGGAAGAAGATCGTCGCCTGGTTCGAGGCGCGGCGGCGCTCGGTGGCGCGCTCGATCATCGCGCGCACCTCCGCGCGCCCCGCGTTCACCGCCGAGGCTTCCTCGAAGACGCCGCGCGCGCGGGCCGCGACGATCCGCGCCAGCGTGGTCTTCCCCGAGCCCGGCGGGCCGTAGAAGATCGCCGAGTGCGGCTGGCCCGACTCGATCGCCGCGCGCAGGGCCGAGCCCGCGGCGAGGAGCTCGTCCTGGCCGACGAGCTCGTCGAGATCCCGGGGCCGCATCCGCACCGCCAGCGGCGCCTCGCTCTCCGGCACCGGCGTCCGCCGGGCGTCGGCGCCGCCCTCTTCTTCGAAGAGCCGCTCCATCAGGCCGCGAGCATCCAGCGCACGTTGAAGTTCTCCGTCCGCTCCCGCACCGCCCGCTCGATCTCGGCTCGGCCGGGGAGCGGCAGCAGGGAGCGGGTTCCCTCGTCGATCAGCTCGAGCCGCCCGCCCGGCGCGAGGCCCTCGAGCCAGGCGACCGGGTCGACGCCGAGAGCCCGCAGCCGCTTGGGGTGGCACTCGAGGAACACCGTGGCCCCCGCCGAGCGCGCGAGGCCGCGCTCGAGTCCGGCGACCGCCTCGGCCTCCGAGCCCTCGACGTCGATCTTCGCGACGTCGAACCGGCGGTCGCCGAGGGCGTCGTCGAGGCGCACGCCCGGCACCTCGACGATGCGCTCCGGCTCGCTCGCTGCGTCGGCCACCCCGGCTCGGTCGAGCCATGGGTGCAAGAAGATTCGTACCGGCCCGGGAGCGGACGCGGCGGCCGCCTCGACCACCTCGACGCGATCCTCGAACCCGTTCAGGCCCACGCTGCGACGCAGCGCCGCGGCGGTCGCCGGCGCCGCCTCGACGGCGACCACCTCTCCGTCCGGCCCCGCCGCCCGCGCCGCGACCAGCGTCTGCAGGCCGAGGTGGGCGCCGCAGTCGAGGACCGTCGCCCCGGGGCGAACGGCCGCCGTGAAGAGCTCGAGCTCGTAGGAGCGGGCCACCGGCCCCGAGAGGGAGTGCAGGTACGTACCGTGCGCGGCGAGCGACCCCGAGACGACGAGCCCGTCGACGTCGACCTCGTGCGTGTCGGCAATGACCCTGGCGGCGAGCCGCCGAACGCGGCTGGTGACCGGGGCGAGCCCGACGCGCTCGAGTCGGTCGGCGACGGCGAAGCCGGTGTCCATCACGGCGGCGCGAATCCCCCGTCTCGAAGCCATCGCGTCGAGGGTAATGGCCGCCGGGGCCAGCCCCGCGCCGGATAGCTTGGCGCGCGATGGGAACCCTCGACCTCGTCCTGCTCGCGCTCTGGTCGTTCTCGGTCGCCGTCGCCGGGGGGATCGCCGGGCTCGTGCTCGGCAACCTGCGGCTGCCGGTGGTCGTCGGCTTCGCGTCCTCGCCGGCCGCGGGCGCCGGGTCGAACGTCGTGATCAGCGGGATCGCCGCGTTCGCCGCCGCGATCGCCCACTGGCGCGCGGGGCGCCTGAACTGGCCGCTGCTCGCCTGGCTCGCCCCGACGTCGCTGGCGGGGGGCATCGTCGGCGGGCTGATCTCGGGCGCGCTGCCGAGCAGGCTGCTGCTCGGCGTGATCGCGCTCGTCGTCCTCTACGGGGCGATCGAAATCGCCCGGGGGCCCGCCCGCCCGGAGGCGGCCGAGCTGCGGTCGCGCGGCCGGGCGATCGCCAACGCCGCGCTCGTCGGGTTCGGCATCGGCGTGCTCGGCGGCACCGTCGGCCTGATCCTCGGCACCCTGCGCCTGCCGGCGCTGATGCGATGGGTGGGCACCTCGGCGAAGGACGCCGTCGGCACCAACTCCGCCGCGGGGGTCGTGGTCGCGATCGGCGGCCTGATCGGCCACCTGCCCAGCGGCATCGACTGGGCGCTCGTCGCCGTCGGCGGCGCCGCCTCGGTCCCCGGCGCCCTGATCGGCGCCCGCCTCGTCGGCCGGCTCTCCGAGCGCCAGCTCCTGCGCGCGATCGCGGCCGTCTGCGTGGTCGCCGGCCTTGCGATGCTGGCGGTGGCGATCGCTGGGTAGTCTCACTCCATGGAGAGAGCAGCGACCGTCGGCGGGGCGAGCGAGGTCGGCGCCGAGGCGACCGAGCTGCTGCGGCGGCTGATCCGCTTCGACACGACCAACCCTCCCGGCAACGAGCGCGAGGCGCAGGAGATGCTCGCCGCGGAGCTCGGCGACGCCGGCTTCGAGTGCGAGCTGATCGGGGTCGAGCCCGAGCGCCCGAACCTGGTCGCGCGGCTCCGCGGGGCGGGCGCGGGCCCCACCCTGTGCCTCCTCGGCCACGTCGACACCGTCCCCGCCGACCCCGACGACTGGACGCATGACCCATGGGGCGGGGACCTCGCCGACGAGCAGGTCTGGGGCCGCGGCGCGCAGGACATGGAGGGGCAGGTCGCCGCCGAGGTCGCGGCGGCGGTCTCGCTAGCGCGCTCCGGCTGGCGGCCTGCCGGGGAGCTGCTCGTGATCGTCACGGCGGACGAGGAGATGGGCGCCCACAAGGGCGCGAAGTGGCTGTGCGAGGAGCGCCCCGACGATGTGCGCTGCGACCTGGTCGTGAACGAGGGCGGCGGGATGAGCTTCGAGCTCGGCGGCCGGCGCTTCTACACGCTCTGCGTCGGCGAGAAGGGCGTCTTCCGCTTCAACCTCAAGGCAACGGGCCGCGCCGGCCACGCTTCGGTCCCGGCGCTCGGCGACAACGCGCTCCTGAAGCTGGCGCCCGCGCTCGAGAAACTGCGCTCCCAGCCCGAGCCCGAGCCGACCCCGGAGGGCCTCGAGTTCCTCTCGATCCTGCTCGGCGAGACGGTCGCGGCGGACGGGCTCGGCGACGCGCTCGCCCGGCTCGGCGAGCTCGACCCGCTGCTCACCGCGTTCGTCGCCGAGCCGATGCTGCGCGTGACGCTGACGCCGACGATGGCGCAGGCCTCGCCAAAGGAGAACGTGATCCCGGCCCACGCCCAGGTGCTGGTCGACTGTCGCGTGCCGCCGGAGCTGACCCAGGCGGACGTCCGCGACCGCGTCCGCCCGATCCTCGGCGACGCCGGCCAGAGCGAGGGCCTCGAGATCGAGTTCGTCGAGGACGCGGTCGGCAACCGCTCCCCGTCCGCCTCGCCGCTCGCCGACGCGATCGCCGCGACGATGCAGGAGCTCGATCCCGGCTCGGGCCTCGTCCCGATCGTCATGGCCGGCTTCTCCGACAGCCACTGGTTCCGCAAGGCGTTCGACTCGGCGACCGTCTACGGCTTCTGCCCGCAGCGCGGGATGAGCCTCGCGGAGGCCGGGCCGCTGATCCACGGCGCGGACGAGCGCATCATGGTCTCCGACCTCGAGCTCGCCGCCGATTTCTACGTCGACCTCACGAGGAGGCTGCTCGGATGAGCCAGAACGGAGCCCACCCCGACCCGCCGCTCCGCCTCGGCGGGATGGCGCTCAAGAACGGGCTGCTCGTCCACGGCCCCACCTCGTGGGCCGCCGCCGCGCGGGCGCCCGAGGGCACGATCCGGGTCGCGTCGGGTCCCAAGCCGACGTTCCCCGGCCCCGCCTCCTCGATGCCGGTCCTCCGCGGTCCCCTGCGGCTCGCCGAGGGCTTTGCATTCATCCCGATCGCGCGCCGCAACCTGCCGATCGCGCGGCTGCCGTTCGAGGACCTGCGCGTCCTCGCCGCGGCGCTCGTCGCGACCGCGGCCAGCGCGGCGATCCGCAACGGGAAGGCGCCGATTGCCGTGCGCGAGGCGCTCGCCGCCGGCATCGGGCTGATGCCGGCGCTCGTCGCGCTGCGGGGCTCCGAGCTCGCCGCCTACCACGGCGTCGAGCACAAGTCGATCGGCGGCTACGAGCGCGGCGTCGATGCGGCCGAGGTCGCCAAGGAGCACGAGCGCTGCGGCTCGCACCTGGTCGCCCCGATGCTCGCGTTCTCGCTCGCCGGGCAGCTCATCGTCGAGCGCCTCGTCGCCGAGCCCGGGCGGCTCGCCCGCGGCATCGCGGCGATCGGCGGGATCTCCGCGGCCGTCGAGCTGTTCGTCTGGTCCGAGCGCAACCCCGACCACCCGCTCGCCCGCGCCTGCCGCCGCCCCGGCACGGAGATCCAGCGCGTCTTCGCGACCCGGGAGCCGACCAGCGAGCAGATGGAGGTCGGCACGGCCGCGATGGACGAGATCCTCCGCGTCGAGGGCGTGAGGGCTTGAGCGATCCCGATTCCTGCCGATACGGAATAGACGCGTGGTAGGGATCACCTACGACACCTTCCTGAACGACGTGCTGATCCCGTGGGCGCCGGTCCTGCTGCTCGCGGTGATCGTCTACTTCATGTGGCGCACGCTGAAGCTGATGCCACGGACGAAGCCGCAGGAGATCAGCCCCCGCTCGAAGAGCGCGATCACCTGGGACGACATCGCCGGGGTCGAGGAGACCAAGGACGAGCTGCGCGAGGTCGTCGACTTCCTCTCCGAGCCGAAGCGGTTCAAGGCGCTGGGCGCCAAGGTCCCCAAGGGGATCCTGCTGCACGGCCCGCCGGGGACCGGCAAGACGCTGCTCGCGAAGGCGGTCGCGCACGAGTCCGGCGCCCAGTTCTTCAGCCAGTCGGCGTCCTCGTTCGTCGAGATGTTCGCCGGCCTCGGCGCCGCGCGGATCCGGCGCCTGTTCAAGGAGGCGCGCGAGCACGCGCCCGCGATCGTCTTCATCGACGAGCTCGACGCGGTCGGCACCGAGCGCGGGTCGGACATCTCGGGCGAGCGCGACCAGACCCTGAACCAGCTGCTCGTCGAGATGGACGGCTTCGAGGCGCGCGAGACCGTCGTCGTGATGGCGGCCTCCAACATGCTCGAGAAGCTCGACAAGGCCCTGCTCCGGCCCGGTCGCTTCGACCGCCAGGTCTTCGTGCCGCCACCAGACATGAAGGGCCGCGAGCGGATCCTCCGCGTGCACTCCGCCGGCAAGCCGCTCGCCCAGGACGTCGACCTCGGCCGCGTCGCCCGCCACACCGCCGGCCTCACCGGCGCCGACCTCGCCAACCTCTGCAACGAGGCGGCGATCCTCGCCGGGCGCAAGCACCGCGACTTCGTCGCCCAGGCCGACTTCGACAACGCCTTCGAGCGCGTGATCGCCGGGCTCGAGTCGCGCAAGGTGATGACCGACCACGAGAAGCGCGTGGTCGCGTGGCACGAGGCCGGGCACGCGCTCGTCTCCGAGCTCCTGCCGACGGTCGACAAGGTCCAGAAGGTGTCGATCGTGCCTCGCGGCAAGGCGCTCGGATACACGCTCAACCTTCCCCAGGAGGACCGCTACCTGAAGTCCCGCGAGGAGCTGATCGACTACATGAAGGTGCTCCTCGCCGGGCGCGTCGCCGAGCAGATCGAGTTCGGCCGGGTCACCACCGGCGCCGCCGACGACCTGAAGAAGGTCACCGACATCTCACGCTCGATGGTCTACGACTACGGCATGGGGACGACGATCCGCGCCCACCAGCTCCCGGGCGACGACTTCACGCTCTCGGAAGCGCTGCGCAAGACCCGCGACGACGAGGTCCAGGCGATCGCCGAAGAGTCCTACCGGGGAGCCCACCGCCTGCTCTCCGACCACCGCGACCTGCTCGACGTGATCGCCGAGCGCCTGCTGCGCGACGAGGTGATCGAGCACGACGACATCCGCCTGATCATGGAGGGCACGGCGACGCCCGGCCCGCAGGACGCGAACCGGGAGCCTGCTCCGCCGACCGGGGCTCCCACCGCCGCGCTCGCCTCGAAGCCGCCGCCGTCCGACGAGCGCAAGCGCGGCTGACCCGCCGGGCCCCGAACCCGGCCCGCGCCGGGTCCTACGCGGGCGCGGCCTCCGGCTCCCAGCCGAGCGCCATGGCCTGGAGCCCGCGCAGGAAGATCGCCAGCATCGTCGCGTAGAGATCCTCGTCGAGCTCGGGGTCGACCATCCGGTCGAGGAGGAAGCCGTCGGCCATGAAGTCGACCATCGCGGAGATGTCGGCGATCGGCACCGGTGGCTCGCCGGGGAAGTCCGCCGACCAGCGAGCGAGGATCGCCGCGAGCCGCTCGCGCAGGGCGCGGTGCCGGGTGGCGAGCTCTTGGCGGAACTCGTCGTTGCGCATCGCGTAGGCGACGAACTCGAAGTACAGGCGCCGCCATTCGTCGTCGTGGCCGACGGACGCGATGAAGTCCCGCGCGGCGTCGCGAGCCTCGTCCGCCCACTCGCCCTCGCCGGCGAGGATCCGGTCGGTGCGCTCGAGCTCGGCCGCGAAGCGCTCGTCGAGCATGACCAGGAACAGCTCCTCCTTCGACTTGAAGTTCGAGTAGAAGGCGCCCTTCGTGTAGCCGGCGTCGTGGGCGACCTCCTCGACGGAGGCGCCGTCGAGGCCGTGGCGGCAGAAGAGCTTGGCCGCCGAGCGCAGGAGCGAGGAGCGGGTCTCGGCCTGCTTCTGGTGGCGGGTCAGGGAGCGGCGGCTCATCCGACGAGCACCTCGGCATCGTGCCTCGGCGTCTCGGTGATCGCGCGGCGGTAGACCCGCTCGTCGCGGCGGCGGGTCGGGCTGAGCGTGCGCCGGGCGACGAGCTCGCGGAGCACGACCTCCATCTCGAACTGCGCGAAGGCGCCGCCGAGGCAGCGCCGCACCCCGCCCCCGAACGGGATCCAGGTGTAAGTGCCCGGCGGGTTCTCGAGGAAGCGCTCCGGGATGAAGCGGTCCGGCTCGGGGTAGATCTCCGGATCGCGGTGGACGAGGTAGATGCACGGGGCGACCTTGACCCCCGCGGGAAGCTCGTACCCCCCGACCTCGAAGGGCGCCTTCAGGCTGCGGTTGACCAGCGAGATCACCGGGCGCAGGCGGAGCGTCTCCTGGATGACCGCCTTCAGGTAGCCGTCCTCGCCCGCGGCCACCTCGTCCGTGAGCCGCTCGAGCTTCGCGGGGTGGCGGACGAGCCGCTCGACGGCCCAGGCGAGCGCGTTCGCGGTCGTCTCGTGGCCCGCGACCAGCAGGGTGACGAGCTCGTCGCGGAGCTCGGCGTCCGACATCGGGCTGCCGTCCTCGTGGCGGGCCTGGAGCATGAGCGAGAGGATGTCCTCGCGCTCGGCGAGGTCGCCGGCTTCGCGATGCGCGGCGATCTCCTCGTGGATCAGCCGATCGACGCGGGCGATGTCGCGCTTGAAGGGGCCGAACTCGCGGATCCGCTCCGGGCCGAGCGCGAGCAGGAAGAGCGCCTGGCGCGGGTTGGTCACCATGTCGAGGAGGCGTCGCAGCTCCGAGCGCAGCGCCTCGAGCCGGGCGCCCTCGCGCACCCCGAAGACCGTCCGCAGGATGATCTCGAGCGTCACCGCCTGCATCCGCGGGCGCAGCTTGTAGGGCTCGCCGAGCGGCCAGGTCTCGATCTCCGCGACGGCGATCTCGGCCATCGACTCGCCGTACGCCTGCATCCGCTTGCCGTGGAACGGCGGCAGCAGGAGCTTGCGGTGCTCCATGTGCTCGTCCTCGTCGAGGAGGAGCAGGGAGTGCGGGCCGACGACGGGCAGCAGGATCCGGTTCGCCTCGCCGGCGTGGAGGTGCGCCGGATCGGCGGTGAAGACCTTCTTGACGTCCTCCGGCCGGGTGACGAAGACCCAGGTGCCCTCGTAGGCGATCTTCAGGGTGAAGGTGTGGCCGTAGCGCGCCCGGCACGCGGCCAGCATCGCCTGGGCGCGGCGGAACCAGACCGCCGTCTGCGCGGCGCGCGGCAGGGGCGGCCCCGGGGGCAGCCCCGGCGTGGCGGCTGGCGCGGAGCCGTTCGTGGCGGCGCGCGGCGGCGCGTCGTCGATCGCGGCCGCGCCGCTCACGACGCGACCCCGAAGCTCGCCTTCGCGAGGCCGGTGCGGCGGGCCCTGGTCGCGATCGCCCTCCAGCGGCCGGATCCGGGGCAGTCGCGCTCGCGCGCCGTGAAGGTCGGGACGGGCTCGGTGACGTTGCGCAGCCAGTGCAGGCGGCGCTCGCCGAACTCGACCTTGCGCAGGCGGCCCGCCGCCTCGCGGGCCGTGTCGGAGACGAGCACCTCGCCACCGGGGGCGACCGCGCAGAGGCGCGCGGCGACGTTGACGGCGCGGCCGTACCAGTCGCCCTCGTGGCCGACGGCCGGCCCGCTGTGGATCCCGACCCGCACGGAGGGGATGCGCGGGTCGTCCTCGAGCTCGCCGACGATCCGCAGCCCGAGCCGGATCCCCTCGCCGGCGTCGGCGCAGCGCAGCATGATCCCGTCGCCGAGCGCCTTCACCTCCTCCCCACCGTACTCGTGCAGGGTCGCGCGGACGCGGCGGTGGAGCTCGAGCGCGACCTCGGCCGCGCGGTCGTCGCCCTCGATGTCCGCGAGCGCGGTGAAGCCGACGAGATCGACGAACAGGAAGGTGTGGTCGGCCGACGCCCCCGGAACTCGCATACCGATAGGTATTTCAATCACATACCGGGCAGTATGTCAAGCGGGTGTCAATAGACTCGCGCCGGAATGAATTCGATGCTTGACCGGATCGACCACATCGGCGTCGCCGTCGAGGACCTCGACGCGGCGATCGCCCTGTACGAGGGGACGCTCGGGATGCCGCTCGTCCACCGCGAGACGGTCACCGAGCAGGGCGTCGAGGCCGTGCTGCTCGACGTCGGCGACGGACACGTCGAGCTGCTCAGCCCGCTCGGCCCGGAGACCCCCGTCGGCAAGTTCCTCGCCCGCAAGGGCGAGGGCCTGCACCACGTCGCCTACGCCGTCGCCGACATCGAGGCGACGCTGGCGAGCCTCGAGGAGAGCGGCGTCGAGCTGATCGACTCCGAGCCACGGAACGGGATCCGCGGCAGCCGGGTCGCCTTCGCGCATCCACGCTCGACCGGCAACGTCCTGACCGAGATCGTCCAACCCGCGGAGGAACACTGACCATGGCGGAACGCAAGAAGGTCGAGATCGGGCTCGGGGTGGCGCAGGTCGTCTCCGCCCGGCTCACGGACGAGGAGCTCGCGCGCCTGCGCGAGGCGGTCGAGCGCGGCGAGGGCTGGTTCGACCTGGAGACCGACGACGGCACCCTGGTGATCAACCTGGCAGTCGTCGTCTTCCTGAAGGTCGCCGGCGCGCCGCACTCGGTGGGCTTCCGCCAGGACTGAGATGAGGCGGCTCGCGGCGCTCGCTGGCCTGGCGGCGCTCGCCGCCGCGCTCTGGTGGCGCAAGAACCCGTCGGCGTGCCCCTACGGGCAGCGCTTCTGGGTCCAGGCGCCGCATCCGCTGATCACGCGCGCCCGCCTGCGCGAGGTGCTCGCCCCCGTGCCCGGCGAGCGAACCCTCGAGATCGGCCCCGGCACCGGCTACTACACCGCCGACATCGCCGAGTGGCTGGGGGACGACGGCCGGCTCGACATCTTCGACATCCAGCAGGAGATGCTCGACCACGCGATGAGCGGCGTCGAGGCCCGCGGTCGCTCGAACGTCCATCCCACCCGCGGCGACGCCACCTCGCTGCCGTTCGCAGGCGGCAGCTTCGACGCGGTCGTGCTCGTGACCGTGCTCGGCGAGATCCCGGACCAGGACGCCGCCCTGCGCGAGATCGCCCGGGTGCTGGCCCCGCACGGCAGGCTCGTCGTCGGCGAGCTCGCCGGTGACCCGCACATGGTCACCGTGGGCTCGCTCGAGCGTCGCGCCGGGTCCGCCGGCCTGCGCCTCGCGGCGCGCAGCGGGCCCCGGATCGGGTACTTCGCCCGGCTCGAGCGAGCCTGACCGGCCGACCTGCCACCCGAGGGGTCTGACCCTAAAGGGACAGGTCGACCTGCCACCCGAGGGGTCTGACCCCAAAGGGACAGGTCTAAGCTGGCCCCGTTGCCGCGAGCTCGCGGCGGGGCGCTGGCGCAGCACCGCCCGCACGCGGCGAGTTCCCGCGAAAGGAGAACCAGATGGCCAACGCGACCTTCTACCCCGGCCTGCTCTACGCCGACGCCGACGCCGCGATCGAGTGGCTCGAGCAGACCCTCGGCTTCGAGCGCCGCGAGGTCCATCGCGACGAGGACGGCGGGGGGATCCGGCACGCCGAGCTCGAGTTCGGCTCGGCGGTGGTGATGCTCTCGAGCGCCGGGATGGGGCGCGAGCCGTTTCGCAGCCTCCCGGCCGGCAACGCGCTCGTGTATTGCGCCACCGACGACGTCGACGCGCTCTACGAGCGCGCTCGCGAAGCCGGCGCCGACATCGCCCTCGAGCTCACGGACACCGACTACGGCTCCCGCGACTTCACGGCCCGCGACCCCGAGGGGACGCTGTGGGCGTTCGGGACCTACCGGCCGTAGGTCGGACGAGCTTCGAGCGCACATTCGGCGTCACGCCGACCGCCTAGGGCGCCGCGAACTCGAGGACGAGCTGCGCGGTCTCGGTCGGGACGTCGAGCTGGGGCCCGTGCCCGATCCCGTCGAGCTCGACCCAGTCGGCGTTCGGCAGCCAGTCCCCGCGGTAGCGCGCGGCGGACTCGGGCCAGGCGAGGACCCGGTCGTCGGTTCCCCAGACGACGCGGACCGGGCAGGCGACACGCTCCGCATCGAGGTTCCAGACCCTGCTCCGGCCGTGCTCGATCAGGGGCTCGAACCCGGGGCAGCTCGCCGCGCCGAGCATCATGTGGGCGATCAGCTCGGAGGGGATGTGGTCGTAGTTGGTGACGATGTCCTGCGTGGCGCGCCGCCGGCCCTCCGGCGACGTGACGATCAGCTCGACGTGGGCGACGGCGGCCTTCAGGAGCTCCTGCATCTCCTCGAAGTAGTCGAGCGTGTCCAGGTGGGAGTCGTCCGCGAGCGCCCAGCCTCCGGCCGGCGCCAGCGCGACGACCGTGCGCGCCCGGCCGCGCTCCGCGAGCTTCAGCGCCACGTAGCCGCCGAGCGAGTTACCGACGATGTGCGCGGTGTCGAACCCCGCCGCGTCCATCGCCCGCTCGACCCCGTCGGCGAGGGCGTCGTCCACGTCCCCCTCGAGTGGCGGCCCGCCCGCGTGCCCGGGCAGCGTCGGCGCCAGCACGTCGTGCTCCCGCTCGAGCGCAGGCAGCACGAGCTCCCAGGTGCGCCAGGTGTCGGTGAACCCGTGCAGGCAGACCATCGGCGTGCCCGAGCCGCCGCGGTGGGACGGGGTGAACGTCGTCAGCAAGCGCGAGACGCTACCGGCTCGTGCGTGAGGCCCCCGCCACCCTGAGCGCGATCAGGGATACGACAGGCCGAAGCCGAACTTCCTGAAGACCTCATCGGGGTGGTGGGCCTTCGGGATCGTCACCGGGAGCTTGCCCCGCGGGTTGAATTGCCCGAAGAGCGCCGCGACGGCGGCGTTCACCGAGACCGGCTGGAAGTCGTTCGCGGCGATGAAGGCGTCGACCTGCGGGAGGTAGGCGTAGTCGTACGGGGTGCCGAGCGCGATCACGATCACGGGCACGCCGGTGTCGAGCAGCTCCTTGATCAGGTGCCGCTGGCCGATCGAGTTCGGCGCCCAGACGTTGAAGGTGTTGACGACGACCGCGTCGAACTCGCGCGCGGCGCGCTTCACCTGGTCGATCCGCTCGGCGGTCGGGTTGCCCCCGGTGGGCAGGCTCTGGGCGGTCAGGTCGCGCGAGGCGATCTCGTTCGCGATCAGGCCGGTGGAGGTCTGGCCCCACCCGGTCGAGAGGATCCGCATCTTGCTGAACTCGGAGAGCGGCAGCGTCCCGCCCTTGTTCTTCAGCAGCGTGATCGACCGCCTCGCGGTCTTGCGGGCGACGTTCAGGTGCGCCGAGGTCCCGACGAGTTCGTTCACCTCGGCCTCGGGGACGATCGGGTCGTCGCCCGCGAGGCCGACCTCCCACTTCTGGGCGAGGATGCGGCGCACCGACTCCTCGATCCGCGACAGCGGGATCTCGCCGCTCGCGACCGCATCGACGACGGCCTCGTAGGCCGGCACCAGGTTCGACTCGCCGTTCGGGGTCGGGAAGCCGTCGATCTCGAGCAGCTGGTCGTTGCCGGCGTTGATCGCCATCAGCGCGACCTGCTGCGGCGTGAAGTCGGCGAGCGCCTCGGCGTTGAGCGCGTCGGTGACGACGACGCCGTCGAAGCCGAGCTCGCCGCGCAGGATGTCCTGGATGAAGAACGGGCTCAGGCTGGTCGGGACCGAGCTCGATTCGGGGATGTTCGGCGTCTCGATGTGGGTGACCATGATCGAGTCGACCCCGGCGTCGATCGCGGCCTCGAACGCGGGGAAGGCCTCGCGGAGCTCGGCGAGGCTCTGGTCGGAGACCGTGATCCCGTCGTCGGGGTTGGTCGAGGTGCCCCCCAGGCCGGGCCAGTGCTTCGCGACCGCGGAGATCCCGGCACCCTGCTCGTAGCCCTCCACCGCGGCCACCCCGTGCTTCGCGACGAACGGGGTCTGGTCGCCGAACGCGCGGATCCCGTCCGCGATGTTCAGCGGGTTGGTGTTGACGTCGACGACCGGGGCGTTGTCGACGTTGATTCCCATCGCCGCGAGCTCACGGCCCGTGATCGCGGCGTTCTGGAAGGTCAGCTTGGTGCTCCGCGCGGCCCCCAGCGCCATGTTGCCCGGGAAGACCGTCGCCGGCGAGGTGATCCTCGTGACCTCGCCCTGCTCCTGGTCGATCGAGGTCAGCATCGGCGTCGGTACCGGCTGCGCCAGCGCCGCCCGCTGGACCCCGTTCGAGAGGCTCGCGACCTGCGACGGGCTGGAAAGCGTGTTCGACCAGTTGAAGTAGACGACCCCGCCGGGCTGGTACTTCGCGATCAGGTCGTCGAGGTTGGAGACGTCGGGCCCGTACATCGTGCGGTTCGCCGTCACCGAGGCCGAGTCGGTCGCGTCCGCGGTCTGCCCGAAGCCGTTCACCACGAACATCTGGCCGATCTTCTGCTCGGTCGTCATCCCGGCGAGCATGCACTCGACCCACGCCGCCTGGTCGCCGGCGACCGCGGCACAGCCGGTGGCCGGCGTGCCGCGCTCGTCCCCCGCCGAGGCGGAGGCCGCCGTGCCCGCGGCGCACGCCAGCGCGGCCACGACGGTGGCGACGATCCCGACCATTCCCCTGCGCCTGCGCATTCGGGCGGGAGCTTACGCCAACCGGCGCTCGGCCCGCATCGGCGTGTCGCCTACGGATGCGCTGGCCCGCTTCGGGCTCCGGCGAGCGCCGGCCAGAGGCGCTCCTCCGCCTCCAGCACGCGCCCGGCGCCGTCGGCGACCCGCGACCACGCCGCGGGCTCGGGCGCGTCCAGCTCGCTCGCCGCGTGCAGCGCCTCGGCGAGGGCCGTCCAGAGCGCCGAAGCCTCGGCGGCGAGCCCGGACTCGGCATAGCCGGCCTCGGCGAGGAAGCGCGAGTACATGGCGCGGAAGTTGCCGCCGCCGGTACCGCGGCGCTCGATCACCTGGTAGTTGAAGCGGGCGCACCACTTCCAGTCCTCGGTGGCCGCGGGCCAGGAACCGACCTCGGCGGCGAAGCGGCGGAGCGCCGGGAGGCCCTCGAAGTCCCCCAACGGCGGCTCGAGCATCCGCTTCGCGCAGTACGTGATCGCGGCCGGGGCCGCCGCCGTCGGGTCGCCGAGATCCGCGCCGGCGGGGATCGAGAACATGTGGCCGTCGAGCGGGAAGATCGGCAGGCTCTCGTGGCGAGCCTTGGCGAGGTTCTCGAGCCGGGTCGTCTGCAGGTCCGCGAAGGCGGTGTCGGAGAGGTAGGCGACCTCCTCGTCGTAGCCCGCCAGGACCACCGCGTGGCCCGGGAAGTGCGCCGACTTGCCGTAGTGGTCGAGGTGGTAGAGGTCGGAGAGCAGGATCGCCGGCCGCCCCGAGTCGACCGTCTCGCGCGCGCACTCCCAGCTCTCCTCGGGGCCCGCGAAGGTCCGCAGCTCGATCGGCATCCCGGTGAGCTCGACGAACTGCTCCTCGAGCCGGGAGACGCGCCCGTTCGTGAACCGCGACGGCGACTGCCCGTCGATGACGATGTAGTAGAAGCAGGCGCCGGCGCCGAGCCCGAACGCCATCTCCTCGGTGAGCTCGATCCCGTGGAACGCGAGCAGGTTGCGCAGCGCGGTCGAGCCGCAGTGGTTCCCCGGTACGTGCCGGTAGCCCGGCACCATCCGGGCGGTCCCGGCCTCCATCAGCCGGCGGCGGCCTCCCGCTCGCGCTCGACGAGCTTGCGGCGCAGGATCTTGCCCGACGGGGACTTCGGGATCTCGTCGATCTCCTCGATCAGGCGGATCTTCTTCTGCGGCGCGACTTGCTCGCCGACCCACGCCATGAGCTCCTCGTGATCGACCTCCTCGCCGGGGACGATGTAGGCCTTCGGGAGCTCCCCGGCCTCCTCGTCGGCGACGCCGATCACGGCCACGTCCTGGACCTTCGGGTGCGTGATCAGGAGCGCCTCGAGCTCGGCCGGCGGCACCTGGAAGCCCTTGTACTTGATGAGCTCCTTGAGCCGGTCGACGATCTCGAAGCTGCCCTCGTCGTCGACGACCGCGATGTCGCCGGAGTGGAGCCAGCCCTCGGCGTCGATGGTGGCGGCGGTCGCCTCGTCGTTTCCCAGGTAGCCCTTCATCACCTGCGGCCCGCGGATCCAGAGCTCGCCGCGCTCGCCGCGGGCGACGTCCTCGCCGCTCTCCGGGTCGACGATCCGGCACTCGGTGCTCGGCAGCGGCGGGCCGATCGACCCCGGCCGGCCGCCGGCGGCGGGGATGCAGTGCGTGACGGGGCTGGTCTCGGTGAGCCCGTACCCCTGGATGGTCGAGGCGCCGGTGCGCTTCTCGACGGCCTCGGAGAGCTCGGCACCGAGCGGGGCGGCGCCCGACATGATCATCCGCAGCGAGGAGACGTCGTGCTCGTCGACCGCCGGGTGCTTGGCGAGGGCGAGCGCGATCGGTGGCACGACGTAAGCGCGGGTCACCCCGTGCTGCTCGATCAGCGAGAGGAACTGGTCGAGGTCGAAGCGCGGCATCGTGACCACCGTCCCCCCCTCGCGCAGTCCGAGGTTCATGATCACCTGCATCCCGTAGATGTGGAAGAACGGCAGGACGCCGATGAGGACGTCGTCGTCTGCGACATCCTGCGTGGCGCGGGTCTGGAGCAGGTTCGCGACCAGGTTGCGGTGGGTGAGCATCACGCCCTTCGGCAGACCGGTGGTGCCGCTCGAGTACGGCAGGACCGCGAGGTCCTCGGCCGGGTCGACCTCGATCTCCGGGGCCTCGCCGGGGTCGCCAAGGAGGTCCGTGAAGGGCTTCGCGTCCCCCTCGCCCACGACGTAGACCTCGTCGCCGATCCCGGCCCGCTCGGCGGCCTCGGTCGCGGCCTCGAGGAACGGCCCCACCGTGACCAGCAGCTTCGCGCCGGAGTCCTCGAGCTGGTGCGCCACCTCGTTCGCGGTGTAGAGCGGGTTCATAGTCGTCGCCATCCCGCCCGCGGAGGTCGCGCCGTGGAAGGCGATCGCGTACTCCGGCAGGTTCGGCATGTAGATGGCGAGCACGTCGCCCTTGCCGAAGCCCCGGGCGGCGAGACCGGCGGCGAGGGCGCGGATGCCGCGGACGAGGTCGGCGTAGGTGATCGTCCGGCCGGTGGGGCCGTCGATCAGCGCCGGCTTGTCGCCGTACTCAGCGGCGCGCTCGAGGACGAACGAGCTGATGTCGCTCTCGGGGATCTCGACTTCCTCGTAGGGCCCGGTGTGGATCGTGCTCATGGTCTCGCTCTCCTCCTCGGTCTGTTCCGCGCCAGAACCCTATTCAGGCCTCAGGCCGCGCGCAGGCGGAGGTACTCGGCGCGGGCCTCGAAGCTGGCGCGCATCTCCGACGAGAGCTCCTCGAGGAACTCCTCGCGGTAGGTGGAGTCGGTGAGCATCGCGATCGCGAAGTAGAAGCCGGAGAAGGCGCCGAGGCCGATCGCGACGCGCAGGAGCTCCCGGGTCAACTCGAGCCGGGTCCCGAATAGGTCGAAGGAGAAGAGGACGTCCCCGCCCGAGCCGATCCAGTCGGTGCGCACGGTCTCGTCGATCGCGAGCAGTCCGAAGAGGGCGAAGAACGCGGCGACCACGAGGCTCACGATCAGCACCTGGACGGCCTGGCTCACGAACATGACGAGCCCCACGTTCAGGCGCTGGCGGCGGCGCAGCGGGACGTCGTCGGCCTTCGCCTCGCGCTCCAGCGCGCGGGCCTCCTTCGGCAGGCGGACGACGAGGAAGGCGGTGCCGAGGAAGACGAAGAGGCCGATGATCGTCCAGAAGATCGGGGTCGGGAGCGAGGCGAAGATCTCCCACATCTCCTGGGTCGTGAACGAGAGCAGCGCGAAGATCGCGAGGAGCGGCACGGCGCGGGCGATCAGCTCGAGCGAGCCGGCGAGCTGGCTCAAAAGGCGCGCCAGCACCCAGCGCAGGATCGCGAAGAGGCCGAGCCCGAGCACGGCGTAGATCAGGGCGAGGAAGAGCAGGTTGGCGAGCACGACGAGCGACGCCACCCCTTCCTGGCCGCCGAAGACGAGCGGCAGGAGCGCGGGCACGAGGACGTAGAGGGCGAGCTCGACCTTGCCGACCGTGCGCGGGATCGAGAGGAACGGGCGCTCGCGGGCGCGGTTGGCGATCCCCACGGCGAGGACCAGGATCACGAGCCCGCCGACGACCGCGGCGACGTTCGCGAGGGGCGACCAGTCGAGGTTGGCGGCGTTCAGCATCTGCGCGACGAAGCTGATCGCGAGCACGGGTGCCGCCCGGTTGAAGACGTTGGTGGACGCGCGGAAGTCCTCGATGAAGAGCGGCAGCCCGGCGCGGCGGAAGCGGCGCTCGTAGGCGCGAAGCTCGTCGTCCACCCGGGGGATTTCAGCGGCGGCGGCGGACGGTGCGCCCTCCTATGCTGCGCGGCCGTGCGCCGCCGCATCCTCAACCGGCTCCCCCGCGTCGCCTGGGCCGCCGCCGCCGGGCGGCCGCTCGCGAAGCTCGACCTCGGCGTACTGCGGTTCCTGCGCACGCACGGGCACCAGGCCCCGGTCGAGACGGCGATGAGGGGGCTCGGCTGGGCGGGCGAGTGGGGCGCGATCTGGTCCGCTTCCGCGCTCGCCGCCGCCGCCGGCGACCCGCGCCGGCGGCCGCGCTGGCTCGCCGCCACCGTCCTGCCTCCGGTCGCGATCGTGGCCAATTACGGCTTCAAGCGGGCGATCAACCGCGAGCGGCCGGTGATCGAGGAGCTCCCCGCCCTCGGCTACGCGGCGAGCTCGCTCTCCTTCCCCTCGGCCCACGCGACCTCATCGGTCGCTGCGGCGACCGCGATCGCGCGGATCTCGCCGGCCTCGCGCCCGGTCGTCTACACGCTCGCCGCGCTCGTCTGCGTCGGCCGGCCCTACCTCGGCATGCACTACCCCTCCGACGTCCTCGTCGGCGTCGCCCTGGGCCGGATCATCGGAAGGCTCGCCCCGGGCCTCGACGAGCCGGCTGAATCTCCGCCGACCACCGCCCCACCGCCCACGCAGCGATGAAGGTCGGCATCGTCGGCCTCCCCAACGCCGGGAAGTCCACCCTCTTCAACGCGCTCACCAAGGCCGGCGCCGAGACCGCGGGCTACGCCTTCACCACGATCGACCCGAACGTGGCGATCGCGCCCGTGCCCGACGAGCGGCTCGCCGAGGTCGCGGCGGTCGCCCGCAGCTCGAAGCTGGTGCCGGCGACGATCGAGTTCCACGACATCGCCGGTCTCGTCCGCGGCGCCTCCGCCGGCGAGGGGCTCGGCAACAAGTTCCTCGCGGCGATCCGCGAGACCGACGCGATCTGCCACGTCGTCCGCGCCCACTCGGACTCCGGGGTGCCCCACCCGGAGGGCACGGTCGACCCGGCGGCGGACATCGAGACGATCGAGGCCGAGCTGCTGCTCTCCGACCTCGAGCAGGCCGAGCGGCGGCTCGAGCGCGTGACCAAGCAGGCGCGCTCGCTCGACCCCGAGGCGATCGCCGAGCGCGACTGGCTCGAGCGGGTGATCGCCGCGCTCCAGCGCGGCGATCCGGTGCGGTCGTTGCCCGTGCCCGACGCGGCCGGCGGCGCCGAGCGCCGCCTCGGCGCCCTCACCTCGAAGCCGGTGCTGTTCGCCGCCAACGTCGACGAGGGCGACGCCGAGGTCCCTGCCGAGATCGCTGCGCTCGCCGCCGAGCGCGGGGCGACGGCGGTCGCGGTCAGCGCCCGGATCGAGGCCGAGCTCGCCGAGCTCGATCCCGAGGAGGCGGCGGCGATGCGAGCCGAGCTCGGGCTGCCGGCCGAGCCGGGGCTCAACCGGCTCGTCCGCGCCGCCTACGAGCTGCTCGGGCTGATCACGTTCTTCACCGCCGGGCCCGACGTCGAGGCAAACGCCCGCTCGATCCCGGCGGGCTGGACCGCGTGGCAGGCGGCGGGCCGCATCCACGGCGAGATCCAGGCCGCCTTCATCCGGGCCGAGGTCGTGGGCTGGCGCGACCTCGTCGACGCCGGCGGCTACGCCCCCGCGCGCGACCGCGGCCTGCTCCGCACCGAGGGCCGCGACTACGTCGTCGCCGACGGCGACGTGATCACGATCAAGGTCTGACCGACCTGTCCCTTTGGGGTCAGACCCCTCGGGTGGCAGGTCAGTCGTCCACCAGCGGCGCGGCGCCGGGGCCGACCGTGACGTGGATCGCCGCCGGCTCGTAGGCGTAGTCGAGGACGTTGAGCGCCCGCAACCGGTCGAGCGCGAACTGGAAGGCCTCGCCCTGCGCGTCGGAGTCGTACTTGCGCAGGATGTCGAACGACCAGCCGGTGGTGTGGAGCGAGTACTCGCTGGTCGCCTCCGGGTTGGTGCCGACGAGCAGCTCCTGGTACTCGCGGTCGCGCACCGTGCTCGTTACCCGCAGCGGGCGGTCGGCGCCGCTCGTCTCCTGGACCTGCGAGGAGAGGTAGACGAGGGTCGCGAGCGCCTCCGGGCGAAGCGCGCGGTAGAGCTCGCGGGGCTGGTCCAGCTTCGTGGCGAGCTCGCCCATCTGCTCGGAGGGACGGAAGCCGAGTGAGGGGTCGACCGGGAGGGGGACGAGCTCGCCGGAGTCGCGGGCGGCTTCGATCTCGCCCGGGTCGTCGAAGATCTCGGTCGCGTCCTCGGGGTGGAAGACCTCTTCCTGGGTCGCCTTGCGCGTCTGCAGGTCGGCGATCAGCTCGAGCTCGCCGGGATCCTCGCGGTAGAGGCGCATGATCTCCCGCGCCGCGTAGACGCGCCAGAGGTAGGTCGCGGAGTCGTCGGCGAACCGGGAGAGCACGTCCCACGCCTCCGGGTGCCGCGTGGGGGAGCTGTCGAAGAAGAGCTGGGCGTAGCTCAGGTCCTCGGACTCGACCAGGTCGCGGGCGGGGGCGTCGGAGCCGGCGTAGGCCTGGATCACGTCCTCGAGGTTGCCGATCCCCATGTGGTAAGAGGTGACCGCGAGGTCGTCCTCGGCGAAGCTCTCGCGGGCCGTCGTCAGGTACCGGCCGGTCGCCGCCAGCGCCTCCTCGGGGTCGAAGCGCTCGTCGACCTGGGCGCGCTCGCGCAGGAGCGCCCTGAACTTGCCCTCCTCGCCGCGCGCGGAAGCCTTCGCCGCCTTCTTCGTCAGCTCCTCCGAGCGGTCGACGTCGATCTCCATGCCGAGCAGGTCGATCCCCGTCGAGGCGAGGATCTGGGTGAGCCCGGACGCCGCCTCGACGTCGCTGCCCGCGATCACGTCGGGCCGGCCGGCGCTCTCGAGGAACACCATCGCTTCGAGCAGATCGGGGTCGATCCCGGCGCCCTTCGCCGCGGCCTCGATCTCGTCGCGCCAGCGGGCGGTGCGCTTCGCCGAGGCGAGCACGCCGCCGGGGCTGTTCGCGTAGAGGACGTGGGCGAGCCCGGCGGCGGCGCGGCGCTCGAGGTCCTCGCGGCGGTCGGGCTTCCAGGCGAATGGGTCCGACTGGCCCCCGGCGTCGCGGCCGGCCGCGGCGACCTCCTCGGTCCTCACCTCGGGCGGGTCGTCGCCGCCGAGCAGGAGCGCGACCGGGATCGCGATCGCTGCGGCGATCACGAGCACCGCCGCGAGCCCGATCAGCGCACGCGCGCCCTCGCCGAGCCGGCGCTCACCCCCCGGCTCGGCTCCTTGTCCCACCTTCGGAGCCATCGGCCCATGTTAGGTTCGCCCAACATGAGATGAGGACCCAGGCGCGCTTCCCCTCGGTCGGCCCGAAGGCCGGCCACTACGAGAGCTTCTACATCAAGGCGACCCGCCCCGGCGGGGGACTCGGAGTGTGGATCCGACACACGGTCCACAAGCGCCCGGGCGAGCCGGCCACCGCCTCGGTCTGGTTCACCGTCTTCGACGCCGACGCCGGCGGCCCGCTGGCGACCAAGATCACCGTCCCCGAGTCCGAGCTCTCCGTGCCCCCGGGCGGCTACATCCGGGTCGACGGCGCGACGCTCTCGCCCGGCGCGGCCGCGGGCTCGATCGCGACCGACGCGCTGTCGGCGAGCTGGGACCTCACCTTCGAGGACGCCAACGACCCGTTCCATCACCTGCCGTACGACTTCCTCTACGGCGCGCCGCTGCCGAAGACGAAGTTCCTGAGCCCCTACCCGGACGCGCGCTACAGCGGCCGGGTGACCGCGGGCGACCGCGAGATCGAGCTCGACGGGTGGCCCGGGATGGTCGGCCACAACTGGGGCGCCGAGCACGCCGAGCGCTGGGTCTGGGTGCAGGGCGCCCAGCTCGAGGACGAGGGCGCGGGCGAGGGCGAGGGCGGGCCGAGCTGGTTCGACATGGCGGTCGGCCGGATCAAGATCGGGCCCTGGACGACGCCGTGGGTCGGCAACGGCATGCTCTGCCTCGACGGCGAGCGCCACCGCCTCGGTGGCTTCGACCGGGCCCGCGGCACGAAGGTCGCCGAGCAGCCGACGAGCTGCGACTTCGGGCTCACCGGCAAGGGGATCTCGGTACGCGGCCGGGTCGGCTCGGAGCCGCGCAACTTCGTCGCCTGGGTCTACGCCGACCCGGTCGGCCCCGAGCACAACACCTTGAACTGCTCGATCTCGGACCTCGAGCTCACGGTCGAGCGGGACGGGCGGCCGGCGCGGCGCCTCGGCGTCGCCGGCGCCGCCGCGTACGAGTTCGGGACCCGCGAGACGGATCACGGGATACCGGTGCAGCCCTACCCCGACGGCTGACCGGACACGACGAAGGGGAGGGAGCAACATGCACATACGCGTAGTCAGGTTCACCGACGCAAGCGCCGAGCGCCTCGAGACGATCAAAGGGCGCGTCGAGTCGGACGGCCCGCCCCCGGGGGTGGAGGCCTCCGGGATCAAGGTCCTCCTCGACGAGGAGCAGGGCACGGCGGTCGTGCTGCAGTTCTTCGAGGACGAGGAGAAGATGCGCGCCTCCGAGGCCGCGCTGGAAGGCATGGACCCCACCGACACGCCGGGGACCCGCGCGTCGGTCGACCGCTGCGAGGTGATCGCCGGGGCGGACGCCTGAGCGCTAGGCGCGCGCCGACAACAGGACCATCGAGCCGAGCGGGGTCCGCATCCGGTCCCGCTCGGCGACATCCTCGAGCCCGCCCCGGGCGAGCACGGCCGGCAGCGAGCCGTCGAAGTTCTCGCGGGTGACTTCGAGCCCGTCGAGCAGCCGCACCGGCCAGGAGAGCGCCCCCATGAGCGGATCCGAAGCCTTGCCCCAGTCGGCGACGTGGAGCCCGCCGCCCGGACGCAGCACGCGCGCAACCTCCGCGATCGTCGCGCGCTTGCCGGCGCGGTCGAGGTGATGGAAGAAGAGCGTCGAGAGGACGCGGTCGAAGGTCGAGTCCTCGTACGGGAGCGCGGTCGAGAGCCCCTCGTCGAACCGGACCTCGACGCCCGCGGCCTCGGCCTTCGCGCGGGCGCGCTCGAGCATCTCGGGGTCGCCGTCGATGCCGGCGAGCTCCGCCCGTGGCGCACGGCGCTTGGCGTCGATCGCTAGCGTGCCGGTCCCGCAGGCGAGGTCGAGCACGCGATGGCCGGGCTCGATCCGCGCCTGGTCGAGCAGGCGGCGCTTGAACTCCGCCTCGCGGGTCGTCGCGCGGACGACCGGGTCATAGATGCGGGTCAGCGGCCGGAACCGCAGCGCCGGGACGTAGCGGGCCATCGACCTACGCGAGCGTGCCGGAGCCGAACGCCTCGACGGCGAGCACGGTGACGCCGAAGACGAAGGCGACGGCCGCGAGCCCGCCGACCAGCCGCGGCGAGGGGCCGCCGTGGATCCCGGTCTCGTGGACGACGGCGTGGCCCTTGCCGCGCCTCAGCAGCCAGCGGTTGAACGGCACCGCGACAACCCCGGCCAGCACGAGCGCGACCGAGAGCGTGCCCCAGAAGAGCAGCGAGTCGAGATCGGCCTCCATCGCGCCGGGCACCGTCAACATGATCGCGTTGTCGATCACCTCCATCACGGCGATCGAGACGGTGTCGGAGGCGAGCGCGATCGGGATCACGGCGCTGAGCGCGAGGCCGGCGCGCAGGAGCGGCATGCTGGTCAGCGTGTAGCCGAAGAGGAAGGCGAGGGTGACGGCGAGCGCGACGGTCCCCCAGTCCGAGAACCCGAGCGCGGTCCCGATCACCATCCCGGCGATCTCGCCGATCGCGCACCCGGTCAGGCAGTGCAGCGTCGCGCTGATCGCGAGGCCGGTGAGGGCGCTGCCCTCGGTCGGCATCTCGTGGTCGTGCGCGTGCGGGTATGACTCAGCGTGTGCTTCCATGGCGGCGGAGGTTAGCATACCCCCTTGGGGTATTTCCCAAAGCCCGGGCGAACCACCTCAGCGCTGCTTCTTGAACTTCGCCCAGGAGCTGAGCAGCCCGAGCCGCGACTGAAGCGTCGCCCCGCTCACCATCTCCTTGCCCCCGGACCCCACGATCCTCGCCTTCACGATCCGCGGGGAGACGCCCCTTTTCACGATCTCGATCTTGCGCAGGTTGCCGGCGACGCCGAGCTTGCTCTCCATCGATCCCTGCGAGAGCTTCTCCTTCCAGCGGTGGTACGGGGAGGTGCCGTCGTACGGGTCGCGCACCGACTTCAGGTACGAGGTCTTGCCGCCGCCGGGGAAGCCGAACTCCGCGCTCTCCGTCCGCCCGCCCGAGGTGGAGAAGTAATAGGTCCGCGCGATCCTCCCGCCGTCCTTCACGACCTCGCCCGCGGTCGCCCCCACCGCCCTGTTGCCCGCCTTCGTCTCCGACGACTTGCCCTCGTAGACCTGGCTGCGGGTGTCGTCGTAGAGGTCGAAGCCGTCGCCGTCGACCGTCGACGTGAGGGCGTAGGAGCGCGCGGCGAGCGCCTGGGCCTTGAGCGCGTCGCCCGGCCACGAGCTCGGCATCTCGTTCGTGACCACGCCGCGCGCGTAGTCGTCGATGCCGACCCGGTTCACCGCGTTCAGGCCGCCGCCGGTCGCCACCGCGAGCAGCTCGCCACGGTACGCGCCGCGGCCGCCGTAGGAGACCGACGACCCGCCGCGGGCCCCGCCCGAGTCGCCGCACGAGGCGAGCTTGTCGCCGCCGGCGGACGCGAGCGCCACCCCTCCCCCTGACCGCTCGAACCGGTAGCTCTTCCTCTCCGCGAGGCGCTTCCCGCAGGCGCGCTTCGCGCCGCTGAAGGACACCCGCTCGCCGCCACCGACCAGGACCCGCACGGTGCCGCCGGAGCGGCCGACCTTCGTCCCCTTGAAGTAGTGGCCGACGATCCGCTTGTAGCCCGTCCCGTGCTTGGCGAAACCGTACGCCCCGTACTGGCTCAGGCCGACGCCGTGGCCGAAACCTCGGCCCTTCACCACCCATTTCGCCCCCTCGGCGACTCCGGGCAGAAGCAGCGCCACCGCTGTGATGCAGACGACGATGGTTCGTGCGATGGCGCAAGGGTAGGCTCCCAACCGGTGGACGAGAGCAAGGTCATCGACAGCGTCCCGAAGCAGCTCTTCATCGGCGGCGAGTGGCGCGGCGCGTCGGGCGGCGGCACCTTCGCGGTGGAGGACCCGTCGACCGGGGAGACCCTCTGCGAGATCGCCGACGGCGGCTCCGAGGACGCGAAGGCAGCGCTCGACGCGGCCGCCGCGGCCCAGCCCGAGTGGGCGGCGACCCCGCCCAACGAGCGCGGCGAGATCCTCTGGAAGGCGTTCGAGAAGCTCGGGGAGCGCGCCGACGAGCTCGCCACGCTGATGACCCTCGAGATGGGCAAGGCGATCGCGGAGTCGAAGGCCGAGATCACCTACGCCGCCGAGTTCTTCCGCTGGTTCTCCGGCGAGGCGCTGCGGATCGACGGCAACTACAAGACGGCCGGCAACGCCGCGAGCCGCGTCCTGATCATGCGCCAGCCGGTCGGGCCCTGCTTCTTCATCACCCCCTGGAACTTCCCGACCGCGATGGGCACGCGCAAGGTCGGCCCGGCGATCGCCGCGGGTTGCACCATGGTCTGGAAGCCGGCGAAGCTCACCCCGCTTTCCGCGCTCGCGCTCGCCGAGCTCCTCGCCGAGTGCGGCCTGCCGGACGGCGTCCTGAACGTGGTCGTCGGCGAGTCCTCGAGCGGGATCGCCGAGCCGGTGATCTCCGACCCCCGCCTGCGCAAGCTGAGCTTCACCGGCTCGACCGAGGTCGGCCGCTCCCTGATCGCCCAGGCCGCCGACCAGGTCCTGAACGTCTCCATGGAGCTGGGCGGCAACGCGCCCTTCCTGGTCTTCGACGACGCCGACGTGGACGCCGCGCTCGAGGGCGCGATGATCGCGAAGATGCGGAACATCGGCGAGGCCTGCACCTCGGCGAACCGCTTCCACGTCGCCGAGTCCCTGGCCGACGAGTTCGCCTCCGGGCTCGCCGAGCGCATGGGCAAGCTGAAGCTCGGCCGCGGCACCGATGAGGGCGTCGACATCGGCCCGCTGATCGACGACGACCAGCGCGGCAAGGTCGCCGAGCTGGTCGACGACGCGACCTCGAAGGGCGCGAAGGCCCTGGTCGGCGGCTCGGCCGTCGACGGTGCCGGCTACTTCTACGAGCCCACCGTGCTCGCCGACGTGCCCGGCGACGCGCGCCTCTTGCGCGAGGAGATCTTCGGCCCGGTCGCCCCCGTCGCCGGCTTCGACTCCGAGGAGGCGGCGATCGCGGCGGCCAACGACACCGAGTACGGCCTCGTCGCCTACGTCTACACCCGCGACCTGAAGCGAGCGCTGCGGGTGTGCGAGGGCCTCGAGACCGGGATGATCGGCCTGAACCAGGGCATGGTCTCGAACGCCGGCGCCCCGTTCGGCGGCGTCAAGCAGTCGGGCATCGGCCGCGAGGGCGGCAACGAGGGCATCGAGGAGTACCTCGAGACCAAGTACGTCGCGGTGAACCTCTAGGTGGGATAGGGAGCCTCAATCTGCAACATCCCCAACGAGCTCAATGCTCTGCGGGGTTGCGCCGTGGGGGCTGGAGAAAGCCGCGGGTGAAAGCCAGTCGGGAAGTCCCGCGCTAATTCAGCCCGTTGGGCTTACAAGGGCGATTCGCACGCCCGCAAGCGCCCCGATCAACGACCGCTCCACCTCGGGAGCGCTCCGGTCCTGCGTCAGCCGACCTTGACCGTCTTCGACCTCGCCGCGAGGCAGGTTCCGGCGGAGGTGCTCGCCTCCGTGACCTGGGAGTAGAACTTGCCCTTCGCGTTCTCCTCCTTCAGCGAGTACTTGCCGGCGTCGTTGGTGTTGGCCGAGCCGAGCTTCGGGTCCTTGCCCTTCTTCTTCTCATAGACCTTGACCTTCTGGTCGGCGATGCAGTCCGGTGCCTGAGAGGTGAGCTTGCCCTT
>DASUSH010000048.1:0-36015 GCA_036375215.1 Solirubrobacterales bacterium | reverse complement strand
ATCCCCGCCTGGCGCAGGGTCTCGCCGAAGAACTGGAAGACGCGGCCGGTGTAGACGAGGCCGACGACGCGCCCGCCGAAGCGGGTGATCTCCCCGAGCGAGGAGAGCCAGTCGCGGGGGATGGCGACCCAGCCGGGCATCAGCGCCGCGGCTTCCGGCAGCGGTTCTCGGTGGGCACGGTCTGGGCGACCCCGCCGTCGTACTCGAACCGGACCCGCGCGGTCCAGCTGCGGTCCTTCGGGCAGCGCGGCGGGGTGGTGATGTAGTTGCCGCGCTCGTTCGCGACGCCCTCGACGGTGACGTCGACCGTGTCGATCGAGCCGCCCTCGGGCGGCGTCCCGGGCAGCATCCCGGCCGGCGTGATCGTCAGGCGGTCGGTGACCTCGGCCCGGATGATCGTGCGGGCGCCGGTGCCGCGGACCGTGTTCACGTAGATGAACTCGTCGGTGTTGTTGAAGAACTCGACGTCGGCGGTGACGACCCGGCCCGGCTCCGGGAACCCCGTGTCGACGGTGACGACGCCGCCGCCGATCGCGCTGCCCTCCGGGCAGGCCGCGCCGCCCTGCGCCATCAGCTCCGCGTCGGTCGCGGTGCAGGCCTCGGGCACCGAGGAGTCGTAGCGCCCGCCCTTCGGCAGGATCGTCGTCACCTCGCGCACCGCCGGCGGCTTGCCGGCCGGGTCCGCCGGGTCGACGTAGTCGAAGACGAAGCGCTCGGAGGTGCTCTCGCCGGGGAGCTTCTGGCTCAGGGTGTAGCTCGAGGTCTGGTAGGCGCCGTCACCCTGGGCGAGGGCGAGTGGGGCGGCGAGCGCGAGCGCCAGCGCGGAAGTGAGGAGCGCGCGCCTCACTTGATCACCGAGATCTCCGGATGGGTGGCGAGCAGGGTCTGGGTGAAGACGTAGTTGAAGGCGAAGATCCCGAGGGTCGAGAGCACGACCGCCTCGTTCACCGCCTTGCCCACCCCCTCGGCGCCTCCGGACGCATTCATCCCCTTGTAGGAGCAGACCACGGCGATGATCGCGCCGAACAGCATCGTCTTCACCAGCGAGCCCCAGAGGTCGGGCAGCGAGGCGTTCGTCCAGAGCGTCGCGAAGAAGCCGCCGAGCGGCGCCCCGTAGAGGACCGTCGCCAGGATCCCGCCGATGATCCCGAAGATCAGCGCGTAGATGTCCATCAGGCCGGTGATCAGCATCAGCGCCAGGAAGCGGGGGACGACGAGGTTCTTGATCGGGTCGACGCCGAGGACCTGGAGGGCGTCGAGCTCCTCGCGGATCTTGCGGGCGCCGAGGTCGGCGGTGATCGCGGTGCCGGCGACGCCCGCGACGACGATCGCGGTGACGAACGGGGCAAACTCCCTGACGCTCGCCAGGATGAAGAAGCTGCCGAGCCGGTCGAGCGCGCCGAACAGGGTGAGGAAGTTCGCCGCCTGGAGGCCGGGTGCGCCGAAGCCGAACGCGACCGTGCTCACCAGCATCGGGAACCAGCAGAGCTGGAGCGCGAAGAGGAACTGGCCGACGAACTCGGTGCCGTATGGGAACGGGGGCCGGACCGCGGAGACGATCGTCTTGCCGGTCAGGATCATCATGTTGCCGACCTGCTCGAAGACCGCCTTCGCCGGCAGGAAGGCGCGATCGGCGACCGACTTCACCATGGCGCCACCGGGGTTGTCAGGTGGCTAACGGGCATCCGCCCGAGACCTTCACGCGCCACCAGCCCATCGCCGCGCCGACCGGGCCGTAGCGCGGCGTCACGCGCCACTCCTTGCAGCCGGGGTCGCCGGTGTCCTCGCTCGAGACCCAGCTCCACTTGTTGGCCTCGGGCTCGCGGACCATCTCCTCGACGCGCTCGCGCGCCTCGCCGCGGCGGCGATCGCGCTTCTCGCCGGCCTCGCGGACGGCGGCGACGCGGGCGAGCAGCGAGTCCCGGGTGCGCTCGAGCTCTTCGACGCCCGCGATCCGGCCGCCGTGGTGGGGGCGGACCTCGGGCTCGGGCGGCGGCTGCAGGTCGCGCGGGAAGGAGGCGAGCTCGGCCTCGAGCCGGGCGATCTGGCGGCGCAGCTCCGAGCGCGCCCCGCGCTGGTTGGAGTCGCGGCGGACGTCGGGGAGCGGGGCGGGGGCGACCGCATGGAGCGCGACGGCGAGCTCGCGGGGCTCGACGCCGGCGGCGCGGGCCCGGGCGAGCGCCTCGTCGACGAGCTCGCGCAGCTCCGGCGAGACCGGCGCGTCGTCGGCGACGTAGGTGCCGGCGCCCTGGCGCGAGGCGACCAGCCCATCCTCCTCGAGGCGGCTGTAGACCGAGCGGACGGTGTTGACGTTCACGCCGCAGCGCTCGGCGAGCTCGCGCACGCTGGGCAGCCGCTCTCCCGCCAGCGCCTGACCGGTGCGGATGAAGCTGCGGAGCTGCCAGTGGAGCTGCGCGCCGACCGGGAGCTCGCTCGCGTGGTCGACCGAGAACCGCTCCGCGATCAGGAAGCCAGGCGTCCCCGGAGGGGTCATCGGCATGGGAGCCGTGGTGCTGAGCGCCTGTGGGGTCAGACCCCTGTGTGCCATCGCACTGGCACAGTAGCACAGGCAGATCGTGCTATCCAGCTATAACAATGGGGTCTGACCCCTACGTCTGCTGGTCGCTAGCCTCGATCTACCCCGTGAAGGTCGCGCGTGAACACATCGATGCGATCGTCGCCCACGCCCGCGACGATGCGCCGAACGAGTGCTGCGGGCTGGTCGCGGCCCGCGACGGCGAGGTGACCGGCGTGCACCGCGTCACCAACACGTTCGCGAGCCCGCTGCGCTTCGAGCTCGACCCGATCGAGCAGTACGAGGTGACCGAGCGGATCGAGGCGCGCGGCGAGCAGATGGTGGGCAGCTACCACTCGCACACCCACAGCGAGGCCTATCCCTCGCAGACCGACGTCAACCAGTGGAACCCCTGGCCCGAGCTCGTCCACCTGATCTGCTCGATCGCCGAGGACGAGCCCGTGGTGCGCGCCTTCAAGATCGCCGACAAGCGGGTCTCGGAGATCGAGCTCGAGGTCGTCTGACGATGGCGACCGGTGAGGGGCCGCTCGCCTGCCCGCACTGCGCGATCCGGTACGCCCTCGACCAGCGCTTCTGCGCCGAGTGCGGGATGCCGCTCGCCTACGTCGGCCAGGGCGAGCTCGAGCCGATCACCGACGCCCACGAGCGCGCCCGCAAGGTGAAGCCCCAGTACACCCGCGGCGAGCTCGTCCGCGTCGCCGGCGGCCGCAACCTCGCCGAGGCCGAGCTGATCCAGGGGATCCTGCTCGAGGAGGGGATCCCCTCGCTGCAGAAGCGCACCCGCGGCTTCGACGTCCCCGACTTCCTCGCCGCGGGCCCCCGCGACATCTTCGTCCCCGAGTCCGCCGCCGAGGACGCGCGCGAGCTGCTGACCGGCGCCGAGATCGACCCCGCGGGGCAGGCGAACGGGACGGGCGCAACGGGAGGCGCCTCTCCGCTCGGCACCGACGCGGGCCCGACGCCGGTGAAGCTGCTCGCCTGGATCCTGATCGTGCTGGCGATCGGCTCGGGCCTGCTCGGGCTGGTCTACGCGCTCGGCGGCTGAGCGACCCCGGCGCTCAGCCCAGCCGCAGCTCGAGCGACTCGGGCTCGGTCGGGCGGCGCTGGGTGAGCTCGCGCAGGTGGGCGCGCCAGGCGCGCTCGACCTCGCGCAGCGGCGCGTCGAAGGCGATCTCGATCGAGGCCTCGAGCCCGCCGCGGCCGGGACGGGTGGCGAGCACGTCGGCGGCGGAGCGGCCGATCTCGCGGTCGAGGAGGTCGAAGATCGTGCCGCCGAGGATGATCGCGTCGCGGGCCGAGGGCGGGAACGTCGGCGGCTTGCCCTCGCGCATCCGCCGCAGCACCGCGGGGCGAAAGAGCGGCACCTGGCCCGCGAAGTACTGCGCGGCGCCCTCGATCAGCCAGGCCCAGCGCAGGTAGCGCGCGAAGCGGCGCGGGCCCCAGGGCGGGGGCAGCGCGGGGTTGTTGGCGGCGAGCACGATCTGCGTGTAGAGGCGGTCGGCGGTCCCCCGCAGCGCCCGGCGCGAGTCCGGCCCGCCCGCGCGGCGGTCGAGGTGCTCCTCGTTCAGGATGTGGAGCTCGGTCGCCATCGCCCAGCCGGCGAGGTAGCGGCGGCCGGCCGGCGCCGCCGCCCAGCGGGCGAGCGGCAGGAACGGGTGCGCGGCGGCGAGCCAGGCCGGCGCCGGGTGGATCACGACGCTGATCTCGCCGGGGACCTCGTCGAAGCGGTCCTCGAGCCGCAGCCGCATGTCCTCGAGCTCGTCGAGGGTCCGCTGGGCGCCGCTCTCGTCCCTGGAATCGTGCCGAGCGACGAAGCTCAGCGACTCGGTCTCGACCCACGCCACGGCTCCAGCTTACGACCGCGGGCGGGCGACCGGCGGAGAGCGATCAGGGCGCTGCGCCCGGCTCGACCGCCTGCTGGAACGTCGGCCGGTTGATCCACGGCATCGGCGGCTGGCCGACGCCGCCGGTCGCGGTGTACTCGACCGCGTCGAAGCACATCTGCGGGTCGCCGACGTCGCAGTCGTCGGCGTCGGCGTAGACCTCGCTCGCCGGGATCGCGGTCGCCACCTCCAGCGAGGCGACGAGCGCCTTGCGGCACCGCCCGAGCCTGCCCCTGCCGCAGTAGACGCGCGAGTAGGCGCCCTCGACCGGCTCGCCCAGCAGCGACCGCAGGTCCTTCTGGACGTACCCGTACCAGCCGCCGTTGTAGGCGGAGCCCTGGTTCGTGCCGGGCTTGTGCGGCGTGTCGTCGATCGACCGCGCCGACTCGACCGCGCCGTAGAGGTCCCTGCCGAGGCTCGGGCGGAACTCGGCCTCGAGCAGGAGCGGCCACCACGCGTCCATGATCCGTACCGCCTCGGCGTTGTCGTAGACGCCGTCGCGGTTCAGGTCGCGGCGGTGGGCGCCGGCCTTCACCCAGGCCCGCAGCGTCGCGATCGCCCGCTTCGCGTCCGCGCTCGCGCCCTTGCCCCTGCCGATCACCTCGAGGACCCAGGGCAGCACCTGCGAGCCGCGCAGGTCGACCGTGCCGGCGTCCTCCATCGCGTTGATCAGCTCGACCAGGCTCATCTTCCTGGCGCCGGCGATCCCGCTCTCGATCCGCTCGTCGAGCGAGTCGGAGCGGTAGATCGGCTGGTAGCCCCACTCGGCGTCCGAGGCCCGGTAGGCGGGCGCCTGCTTGTTGTTCCAGCTCGTCAGGTACCGCTGGTCGACGACCTGCGGGTGCTTCCTGCAGGGCTCCTGCTTCGCGGTCAGGCTGTGCGGGTCGACCGCGGCCGGGTCGGCCGGCGTCGGCTGCAGGACCGCGTCGGAGGGCGGCTGGTAGCCCCGCCACTCGTACTTCTTCGTGCCGAAGGCGGGGAAGTTCGGATCGGTCTTCCGGGAGCGCTTCGGGTTGTAGCCGGAGTTGAAGTAGGCGATCCGGTCCTCGTTGACGTAGAACCAGTTGAACGTGTAGTCGATCTTGCAGGCGGCGTCCATGAAGCCCTCGGGCGTCTTCATCACCTCGGGGTCGTTGAACTCCGAGAAGCCCAGCGCCGAGTCGACCTCGTGGAAGTAGGTCGCGCGCAGCCGGGTGTAGGCGTACGGCTCGCCGTCGATCTCCGCCCGGTGGGTGACGATCCCGAGCTTCGTCCGCAGCGCCCGCAGCGTCTCCGAGCCGGGGGCGGTCGGGTCGACCGCCGGGTTCGGCTGCCAGCTGTTCGAGCGCTCGAGCACCTCGAAGGGCAGGCACTCGCCGCGGTAGCGGTAGTTCTGGGAGTCGAGGGAGGGCTTGCCGCCGCCGGGCTCGCACAGCGGCAGCGCGAAGCTGTCGATGATGTCCTGCCCCGCCGACGTCGCCGACCACGCGTAGTCGCGTCCGCGCCCGAGCTGGACGAACAGGTTGGTGCCGAGGAACGCCGCGCCCCTGGCATCGACCGCCGGGCCCTGCGGTCCGTCCGGGGCGTGGATCGACTGCTCCATCAGGATCTGCGGCGCGAAGTAGGAGACCTGCGGGCCGAACACCGCGAGCGGGGTGCCGGACTCCGACTCCGCGCCCGGGATGAGGAGCGCGTTGGACGCGCCGGTGACCTGCGAGAGCGGCCCGACGATGCTCTCCGCGGCGTCCGGCCCCGGGGGCGCCGCGAGCGGATCGGCCGCGCGCGCGGCCTCGACCGGTCCGCCGGTGCCGGTCGCGTCGACGACGAGCGGCTCGCGCTCGAGCGTGCCGCGGTCGGGGAGGGCGAGCCCGGGCGTCTTCCGCGGCACCCGCTCGTACGGGAACTTGGTGTCGTGGACGGTCGTCGGCGCCTCGGGATCCTCGGCCGAGCGGAAGTCTGACCAGACCCGCTTTCCCTTCCTGCCGAAGCGCTGCTTCGCCTCGTCGAGGACGACCGCGGAGCCGACCTCGTTGCCGCCGCCCTTGCCGAAGATCCCGGCGACCAGCGAAGCGGTCGAGATCACGTCGGTCACCTCCCAGTCGTCGGGCCCGCCGGGCTTCGCCGTCAGCGCGTACTCGCCCGGCATCTTCGAGGGGTCGATCCGCGCCTCCGAGATGTACTTGTTGATCCCGGCGACGTAGTTGGTGACGTCGCCCTGGAGCTGCGCCCCCCGGGCGCCGTAGAGGTCGTCGCCGAGGTCGAACTGGAGCTGCAGCTCGTCCTCGGTGTAGGGCGTGTCGGCCCAGACGTCGTGGTCCATCCCGGTCTGGCCGCCGCCGATGAACGAGGAGAGCTCGGCCCGCCCGGCGTGGCGGAGGACGTCCATGAAGAAGAGGCGATCCTCGGCGGATGCGTAGCCGGCGCCGAACATCGCGCCGGCGCGGCCGTCCCCGTAGATATGCGGGACGCCGAAGTCGTCGCGGACGATCGTGACGTCGGCGCGCGGGCTGTAGGTGCGCTCGCGGTTCTCCGGCTTCGTCCCGAAGCTCGCGTCCTTGAAGTACGAGGGGATCTCGCTCGCGCCGATCGGGGCGTCGTAGACGAGGTTCGAGTACATGTCGTACTGGTCGTGCTCGTGCGGGGGCTGGGCGCCGCCGCCCTGAAACGCCGCGATCTCGAGCGCGGTCGCGTTCGAGCCCTGGCCGGCGGGGAGGATGTTGCGGAAGCCGCCGACGTCGCCGTTCCCCTGGTAGTCGAGCGGTGCCGGCGCGGCGTGCGCGGGAGCCGCCACGGCCAGCGCGGCGATGCAGAACCCCAGCCCGGCAAGCGGGCGACGACCCCTCGTACGACCCCTCATTCCGAGCCGATCCTGGCACAGCGCGCCGCCGCGCGAGCCGGTTCGGCGGGCCTTGAGGACGCGCGGTCGCAGGAGTACCATCGCTTGGGCAATGCATGGGGGGCGGGTCCTGTCGGTGCTCGTCACGCTCGCGTCGATCGCGGCGCTTGCGGCGCCCGCGAGCGCATCGGCGGCGATCTGGAACCCCACGGCGGACGGGGGCGACGGATGCATCGAGCGCTCCGGCATCGACGAGTACGACGTCGTCGACCGCCGCCCCTACCTCGAGATCTACGCACGCGGGCGCGCGGTTCCCGTCGCCGAGCGCTCCGCGCACATCATCCGCGGCGAGCGGATCTGGTCGACGCTCGCCGCCGAGTTGGGGCAGCCCCGCCGCGAGCCCGCTCCCGGCGGCGGCCGCGAGCTGCCGTACCGGCTGTTCGTCACGGGCGAGCCGATCGACGCGGCCGGGCTCGTCGACAACTACTGCGGCGAGACGACGTTCGACGCCGCCCTCGTGGCCGCGGACCTCGAGGGCCGGGAGCTCGGCGCGACGCTCGCCCACGAGCTCTTCCACTCGTTCGCCAACGGCGTCGCGGGCGAGCTGGCCTCCGGGTGGTGGGCGGAGACCACGGCGACCTGGGCGGAGGTGCAGCTCTACCGCAGCGATGCCCAGGTCACGCGGCTCGACCGCCAGTTCATCCAGCGCCCCGCCGACCCGATCGACCGCTTCCTCGCCGACCCGGACTTCGCCGATCGTCCCTACGGCGCATGGCGCTTCGTCCAATGGCTCGAGGGCTACCTCGGCGGCGCCGACGGGGTCTGGGGATTCCTCGACGCCACGTACCGCCGGATCGGCGCGGGCGCCGACAACACGATCGCCGTGACCGACGAGCTGGACGCTCGCGGCCGCTCGTTCGGCGAGGACCTCGGCCACTTCTGGGGTGACCACCTGCGGCCCACGAACCCGCTGAACGGGCCGGCCACGGATGGGGAGGAGGTGCGCTTCCCGACCGAGGAGCCAGCCGCCGGGGACCCGAGCGTCGACGTCGAGGAGCTCGAGGCCGTCAACCTCGGTGCCGACGTGGTGCGCCTGCGGCTGCCCCGCGACTCGCACGTCCAGCAGATCGAGATCACCGCGGGCGCGACCACCCCGGAGAGCTACCTCTGGGTCCAGAACGGACGCGACCTCGAGGACTGGACGATCGGGGGCAGCGCGCGCTTCTGCGTCGGCGGCGCGTCGCCGGCGACCGGGGCGAAGGCGTGGCCGGGCCAGTTCCCGGTCGCGTTCACGAACGGGAAGCGGGTCGGCTCCTCGCTCACCCACCAGGTCACGGTGCGGGTGAGCGCGGAGGAATGCGAGGGCCTCGTCCCCGACCCCGCCGCGGCGGTCGACGAGAGCCCCGTGCTCGACCTGCCGGACCGCTGCCCCCGCGCGCCCAGCTACTTCTCGCCACCGCCGCGAAGCGAGGACCCCGCGGACGGGTTCCACACCGACTACTACGTCTTCCGCGAGCGGCTCACCGATATCTACGAAACGCACGCGGCCTGGCAACAGGCGGCGGTCGCCCGCGTCGAGAACCGCGACCTCGGCCGTCGTGCGGCCGGGCGCCTGCTCGCGCGCTGGTACTTCTGTACCTCGAATCGCGTCCGCGGGCTGGACCACCTACCCGGGACGGACGCGGGCCCCGACGAGATGATCTCGCGGTGGCGGGGGCAGCTCGCCGCGAGGCTCCGCCAGGCGGCGCAGCGGCTCGAGCGTGGCGAGTTCCCGTTCAGCACGATCAACGCGGCATCGCTCACCTACGTCAACCTGATCACGCGCTGCACCGTTCAGGACGTCGCCACCGCCGAGTAGCCGCCGTGCCTACCCGACCTTGAAGCCGTCCTTGGCGGGGGTCGGGTCGGCGTTGCCGGCGCGGTCGACGGCGATCACCTGGAAGCGGTGCTTGCCGTCGTCGAGCCGCCGTAGCTTCCGCGGCGAGGTGCAGGACTTGAACGGCTTGCGGTCGAGCCGGCAGCGGAAGGTCGAGCCGGCCTCGTCGGAGCTGAACGAGTAGGAGGCCTTCGGCTTCGTGATCGCGTTCTTCGGCCGCTTGCCGATCGTCGTCTCCGGCGGGTCGGTGTCGGGTCCCGCGCCGCCGCCGCCGCCCTCGCCGGCGGTCCCGGCACCGCCGTCTCCGCCGCTCTCCGCGCCGCCGCCGGTCCCGCCGGACCCGGGAGCCGGTGCCTGCACCGGGGCGGGCGCCGAGACCTCCGAGGTGCCGCTCGCGATCGTCGCGGTCGCGGCGATCAGCCTGCCCGCCGGCTGCTCGGGGATCGCCGCCTGCCAGTTGCCGGTTCCGTCCGCGGTGGCCTGCCCGAGGAAGGCCTCGAGCTCGCCGGGCGAACCCGTGGCCTTTCCGAAGACCCGCACCAGCGCTCCCGGCGCCGCGGTGCCCTGCGCCGTCGTCGTTTCGGCGGCGGCGATCTGCGGCGCCTGGGCGCCGCCGTTGGGCCCGCCGGGCTCGGCGAGGTTGCCCGCGCCGTCGCCGCCGAGGTCGATGAACAGGTCGCCGTTCGCGTTGCCACGGTTGCGGGCGATCAGGTTGCCGTCGCTGTTCGCGTTCGTGACGCGGATCGCGTCGAAGGACGAGTTCGAGATCAGGTTCTCGGAGCCGGCGTCGTCGCCGCCGATCAGGTTGCCGTCGGCGTCCTCGTCGAGCACGATCCCGGTGTGGAGCGGGCGGGCCTGGCCGGCGGAGCCGACGCCGATGCGGTTGCCGACGACCCGGTTGTCGTCGCCGGTGATGCGGATGCCCACACCGGTGGTGGCGCCGCCCGGCGAGGTCGAGAAGACGTTGCCGTCTCCCGCTGCCGGGCCGCCGACCTCGTGCCCGTTGCCCGTGATCTGGACGCCGTGCAGGCCGGCGCCCGCCGGCCCCCCGTTCGCCAGCTCGCCGAAGACGTTGCCGCGGACCTCGAACCCGGGTGCCGCGGTCCCCTTGAGCAGCACCACCGGTTGAGTAGCGCCGCTGGCGAGCCGGTTGCCGAGCACGGAGCCGCTGCCGTCCAGGTTGAGCATCAGCGAGGTGCCGGAGAGGACGGTGTTGCCGGTTGCGCCGAGCCCGATCAGGTTGCCGTCGATGACCAGCTCGGTGGCCCCGGCGCCGCTCTGGACCTCGTTGCCCGCGATCACGTTGCGGTCGGCGCCGCCGACCGCCGGTCCGCCGATCTCGGTGCCGTCGGCGCCGCCGACCGCGATCCCGATCGAGTTGCGGCCACCGGTCCCGGCGCCGCCCCCGACCTCGTTGCCCCGGATCACGGTGTCGGCCGCGGGCAGCTCGTTCTCGCCCGGCTCGCCGCCGAGATCGATCCCGGCGCGGAACTGCGGCGCGGCGCCCTCGGAGATCCCCGCTCGCGTGATCAGGTTGCAGGAGCCGTCGCACGCCGGGGTCCCCGCGTCGGCGGCCGACCGGGCGCCGACCTCGGTGCCGATCGCCGGGTCGTCGTCGGCCGTCTGGCCCGAGCCGTTGTCGTCGCCCGTGATCTCGATGTTGTCGCCGTTGCTGCTCGCGTTCTCGCCGGCGCGTGCGAAGCTGCCGTCGGCGAGGACGCCGAACTCGTTGCCGAGGATTCGCGTGCCGTCGGCGCCGAAGACGTCGATCCCCGTGCCCTGCCGCGCGAACAGGTTCTTCTCCGAGGACGTGATCCCGCCGATCTCCGCGCCCGCCACGTCCTCGAGCAGGACGCCGGTGCCCGGCGGGACCGCCGATCCCCTCACCCCGGTCTTCTCGACCCCGAAGAAGCTGTTGTGCAGCTGGAAGTCGGGGATCGCGGCGGACTCACCGGTCACCTCGGTGACGCGGACCCCGGTCCCGACGGCCGAGAAGGCGAACCCGGAGACCCGTACCTCGCCGACGGCGTCGATCACGAGCCCGGTCTCGAGCGTGGCGCACGGAGCGGCCTCGACCGCCGGCAGCGGCGCGCAGTTCGCGGTCGCGATCGCGACGCCGTCGGTGATCGTCGGCAGCGCGCCGCCGATCGTGACCGCGGCGTCCGAGGCGCTCGGCGCGAAGGCGACGTCATCGGGATCACCCGGCTCGTCGAAGGTGTTGAAGGTGATCGCGTCGCGGGCCCCGGCGCCGCCCTCGTCGTGAGCGTTGGCCTCCGCGATCGCGGCCGCCAGCGTGCAGTCGTCGTCGCTGGTCGCGTCGGTGTCGCAGTCGCCGTTGATGCCCGCGTCGGCGGCGCTCCCGGTCGAGTTGACCTCGAAGGTCTCCACCGCGGTCGCGCCGTGGTCGGCATTCGCCGGTGCCGCCGCCGAGAGCGCCAGCGCGACCGCCGCCACCACCAGCCCCGTTGCCCTTTCACCCTGTCCCATCGGCCCGACGCTAACCCCGCCCCGGTGCCGGTGTCTGTGGCATCAATCACATTCCCAGCTCGTCGTTCGCCGCCCCGTGATCGGGGGCGCGAGCTAGCCGCTGTGGAGCTCGGCTGCGCGGTCGCGCTCGTAGTCGAGCTCGGTGCGGATGCCGAGCGCCTCGAGCGCCCCGCGGGCGGCCTCGAGGTCGGCGGCGCCGGCGACCGCGTCGGCCAGCGGCAGGGCCTCCGGGCCGGCGAGCGGGTCGAAGAAGAAGGTGAGGGCGCCCAGGGGCGAGAGCTCGACGCTGCGCCGGCCGCCGCGGATCCGCGCCTCGCCGGTCTCGCCGAGGGCGCACCGGGCGGCCTGCAGGCTGGCCTCGGTCGGGACCACCTCGGCGGCCGCGACCAGCTCCTCGGCGATCTCCCGCGTCATCGACCAGGTGCCGAGCCAGGCCCCGGCGCGCGCGAAGACGGCGATCCGGGCGAGCACCTCGGGCGGGCTGAGCTCCGCGTCGCAGCCCGGGCCGAAGACGCCGCCGACCACCGGCAGCTCCGGCTCGAGGAGGCCGGCGCCGGCCAGCATCACCGCATCGCAGAGCGGGCTCGCAAGCCCGGGCTCGGTGCCGTGGGCGATCGCGTCGCCGCCGACGTCGACGAAGACGGCCAGGTCGCAGCCCAGCTCGGCTGCCGCCGCTCGCACTCCCGCGGCGACCCCGGCGGGCCCGCCGGTGATGTCGACGAGCACGATCGGCGTGCCGAGGAACCCCGCCATCCCCGCCTCGCAGAAGCGGACCCCCTCGGGCGTCGAGGTCGCCGCGTCGGCGATCACGGCGCCGCCGTCCAGCCGGCGACCGCCGACGATCTGCTCGACCGGACGCGGACCGGGGTAGGGGTCGACCGCGAACCGCTCCCACGCGACCCCGCCGAGGACGGACTCGGTGCCGAGCGACTCGCAGTAGCGAGCGAGGGCGAGCGAGCCGACGACGTCGCCGCCCCCGCCGATGCCGAGGACCAGCGCCCGCCGGGCGGCCGCGATCAGGGATTCGGCGGAATCGCCCAGGGCGCTAGGCCAGGACGGCTTCGGCCGCGTCGACCACGCCCCGGATCTCCGCCGACGCGCGCTCGAACTCCTCGTCGGCCATCACCGGGGTGCCCTCGAAGGGCAGGTCACGGTCGATCTCGACCCAGCTGCGGCAGCCGTGGTGCTCGTCGCGGACGCGCACGGTCACCGGGCGCGGGATCCGGTGCACCCGCAGGACGATCACGTGCAGCGGGTGGCGCGGCTTCCAGCGCAGTCGCTTGGCCGCGTAGTCGGTGGACCACACGTGGTAGGGCGCGAGGCCGTTGACGACCTGGGGGTCGTCGGTCTCGAAGTGCTCGGCGACCTCGGCCCAAGCGCGGATCCGGACCCGGTCGGGCTGCGGGATCCCGCCGTCCTGGAGCAGCGCGCGCGGCGGCGGCTCCTGGTCGGGCCAGACGCCCTCCTCGAGCGCGCGACGCAGCTCGGGATGGTGGGAGTTGCGGACCAGGTCGTTCCGCTGGTGGTCGAAGGTGGGGTAGAGGAAGAACTGCTCGTGCTCGAGCTCGAAGTGCTTGTTCTCCTCGCGGATGCCGCCCTTGCGCAGCGTCAGGAGCTGCTCTCCCTCGGCCAGGGCGCGCACGGTGACGGCCCATTCCTTGAACGCGATCGGCATCTGGATCTAGCTGGGGGGTTGGTTGGGGATGGTGGTTTTCCGTGGCTTTCGGGCCCGCCGTGGCCCTTGGGACTTGCCCGCTCCGAAGGCCGGAATCCGGGGTCTCCGGGGGCTACCGCCCCTGTCGCGAGCGGGATACTAGTACGCGGCGAGCCTAGTTCCAAGTTTGTGCGGCCTGCGTCAATGAGCCGTGAACTTCGCTCAACGGGGACGGTGGCGGTCCAGGAAGCCCACCAGCAAGCGGTTCACGGCGTCGGGCGCCTCGAGCATGCACCAATGGGCTGCGCCCTCCACGACCGCCGACTCGCCCCGGGGGGCCGCCGCGGCGATCTCGGCGGCCGCCTCGGGCGGCGTGACCGCGTCCTCGGTGCCGGCGAAGGCGAGGACGGGGCAGCGCAGCTCCTCGAGGCCGGCCATCGAGCCGCGCCCGGCGGCGAGGGCCGCCTCGGCGTAGGCGTCGCCGTCGTTGGCCGCGACCCCGGCCACCATGAGGCCCCAGAGCGCCGGCTGCTCCTCGCGGCCGCGCTCGCTGATCCCGCCCTGGGCGACGGCCTCGGCGACCTCGTCGATCCGCCCGGCGCGGGCGAGCGCCGCGCGCTGCTCGAAGACCTCGCCGGCGCGCTCGGGCCACTCCGCGCGGCCGCCGCAGAGCGCGAGGGCCCAGCAGCGCTCGCCCAGGGCCAGCGCGGCGCGCTCGGCGACCATGCAGCCCATCGAGTGGCCGGCGAGCGCCACCCGTTCGATCCCGAGCGCGTCGACGAGCGCCGCCGCGTCCTCGGCCCAGCCCTCGACCGAGAACGAACCGGTCGCTTCGCTCAGCCCGGCGCCCCGCTGGTCGTAGGCGATCGCCCGGTACCCGGCGCCGGCGAGGGCGCGGAGCTGCGCCCGCCAGCCGTACAGGGAGCCGCCGAGCCCATGGACGAGCACCACGGCCGGGCCATCGCCGCGGGTGTCCTCATACGCGAGCTCGGCACCGCGCACTTCGACACGTTCCGCCACACCCGGAACCTAAGGGGTCTGACCCCTTCAGGTTTGGCCGAGGCCGCCGCCGCCCGGCGTCTCGATCCGCAGACGGTCGCCGGCAGCGAGCTCGCCCGCGCACTTCGACGCGACGCTCTCGCCGTTCACGAGGTTGCGGCCCGGTGCGCCGTCGTCGCCGCCGTCGCGGCCGCGCGGGGGGTGGCGGCGGCGCTCGGTGATCAGCGTGTAGCGCATCGGCTCCAGGGCCTCGAGCTCGCGGGCGATCCCGTCGCCGCCGCGGCGCGCCCCGTCGCCGCCCGAGCCGCGGCGCAGCGCGAGCTCGCGGACGCGGAGCGGGAACTCGGTCTCGAGCGCCTCGACCGGGGTGTTGAGCGTGTTCGACATCGCGACGTGGATCGCTCCGGGGCCGTCGGCGCCCGGGCACGCTCCCTGGCCGCCGCCGAGCGTCTCGTAGTAGGTGAAGCCGCCGTCGGCCCCGCCGGCGAGCGTCAGGTTGTTCATCGTCCCCTGGCCCTGGGCCGGCACCTCCATCGCCCCGCCGAGGGCGGCGATCACGAGGTCGGCGACCCGGCTCGAGGTCTCGACGTTGCCCGCGGCCACAGCGGCCGGGAAGCGGGCGTTCAGCACGCAGCCCTCCGGCGCCGTGACCTCGATCGGGCGGTGGGCGCCGGCCGAGGGCGGTGCGTCGGGGTCGGTGAGCACCCTGACCGCGAAGAAGGCGGCCGACTTCGTCACCGCCAGCGGGCAGTTGAGGTTGCCGTCGACCTGCTCGGCGCTGCCCGAGAAGTCGAGGCGCAGCGAGTCTCCGGCGATCGTCGCGCGCACGCGCAGCTCGACGTCGCGCTCCGGGCCGAAGACGTCGTCCTCGAGCACGTCGCGCGCCTCGTAGGCGCCGTCGGGGAGCTCGGCGAGCCGGGCACGGGTCCGCCGCTCGCCGTAGGCGAGGATCTCGTCCATGCCCGCGCGCAGCTCGGCGAGCCCGTGCCGGCGGGCGAGCTCGTGGAGCCGCCGCTCGCCGACCAGGTTGGCGGCCCGCTGCGCGCGCAGGTCGGCGAGGCGCTGCGGCGGGTTGCGCATGCGCCCGGCGAGCTCGGCCAGGTCCTCCTCGCCGACCCGCGTCGGCGGGATCACCACGCCCTCCTCCTCGAGGGTCCGCGAGTCCGCCGGCATCCCCGCCGGCGTCGGCCCGCCGATGTCGGCATGGTGGGCGCGGCTGGCGGAGAACCCGAGCAGGTCCCCGGCCCCGCCCTCCGCCTCGGCGAAGATCGGCGAGATCAGCGTGATGTCGGGCAGGTGCGTGCCGCCGCGATACGGGTCGTTGAGCACCCAGAGCGCGCCCGGCGCCTGCTCGGAGCCGAGCACCGCGCCCACCGCCTCCGGCATCGAGCCGAGATGGACCGGGATGTGCTCCGCCTGCATGACGAGCTCCCCGCGGGCGTCGAAGAGGGCGGTCGAGCAGTCGTGGCGCTCCTTGATGTTCGCCGAGTGCGCGGAGCGGATCAGGACCGCGCCCATCTCGTCGCAGGCGGCGCGCAGGCCGCCGATCATCACCTGAAGCGTGACCGGGTCGAGGCTCACTGGGCCCCGGCGCCGTGCACGCGCACCGGCCGCGAGACGAGCTCGATCAGGCCGCCTTCGTTCTCGGCGAGCACGCTGCAGGACAGGCGCTTGCCGGCGAGCCGCGGCCCGGGGGTGAAGCCCCTGTTCCGGCCGCGCGGGCGCGGGCTGAAGCCGCCGAACCACCGGTAGTGGAACCGGATCGCCTCGCCGTCCCAGGTGCCCTCGTCGCAATGCAGTCGCTCGCCGACGCGAGCCTTGCCGGTGATCTTCGCCAGGCCGCCCGCCGGGACGGGGGCGAAGACCGGGTCGGGATCGGTCAGGAAGTCCAGCACCGCCGGCACCTCGACGTAGACGCCGGGGAAGCGCGCCCGCGCGCAGCCGCGCCCGAAGCTCGTCACGCCGACCTGCAGCGGGTTGCCCGCCGCGTCGCGGACGAAGAGCGGCCCGCCGCTGTCGCCTGTGCAGGTGTCGCGGCCGCCGGTGCCGGCGCAGATCAGCGTCTTCGGGTCGAACCCCCCGCCGTCGCGATACGCCTCGCGGCAGTCGCGGTCGGTGACGATCGGGACGTCCACCTCGCGCAGGTCGTCGGACAGCGCGCCGCCGGTCTCCTTCCGGATCCCCCAGCCGAGCGCGGTCGCGTCGAGCCCGGGCTGGTAGAGGGCGGCGTCGGCGGGCGTGGCGAGTCCGACCGGGGCCTGGTCGACCGGCTCGGCGAGCCGGACCAGCGCGACGTCGACCGTGCCCGGGTGGATCGCGTAGCGCGCGACGTCGAACCGCTTCCCGGCGCCGTCGTCGGAGAGCCGGTCGCGGCCGACGACGGCGTCGAAGTCGTCCGGGGTGAGGCCGCCGACGCAGTGGGCGGCCGTGAGCAGCGTCGCGGGGCCGACCAGCGAGGCGCCGCAGCCGTGGCCGACCTCCGGCTCGGCCCCGGCGGCGACCAGCGAGGCCATCCACGGATAGGCCCCGGCGGGGGCGACGTGACCGCCGACGATGCGCGGCTCTGGATCGGCGCCGCTCACCGGCGCGGCGGCGAGCGCGGCCAGGACGGCGAGCGCCGCCACGGCGAACGCCCTGCTCCGTCTAGTCCTCACTGGGTCTCCTCCCGCGCCGCCTCGATGGTCCCGGCCCCGTCGACTTCCGCCCTCCATTGTGGAGGAAGGACGAGCGTCGCCTCGGGGAGCTCGAAGATGCAGGGCCCGCGCGCCTCGGTTCCGGGCGGCGGCTCGCCGCGCAGGACCTCGGTTTCGACCCACTCGCCGCCGAAGCGCGCGCGGCGCCGGCCCCGCTCGGGCTCGCCGCCGCCGCTTGCCGCGAGCCGCGGCTCGGGGCCGCCGGCGACGAGCGCGACCCGGATCGTCACCAGCTCGACCTCGCCGCCGGGGTCGCGGTAGCCGTAGCGGCGCTCGTGCTCGGCCGCGAAGCGCTCGGCGAGCTCGGCCGGATCGGGGTCCCCGGGCCCCTCGATCGCGAGCTCGAACGCCTGGCCGCGGTAGCGGAGCTCGAACACCGCCTCGAGCGCCGCCTCCTCGAGCCCCTCGGCGATCGTCCCGCGCAGCGCGGCGACCTCCTCCGCGAGCCGCGCCGGGCTGAGCGCATCGCCGCTCAGCATCACCGTGCGGGCGGCGTCGCGGCGGCGCTCGGAGGCGGCGAGGCCGAGCGCTGAGAGGACGCCGCTCGTGCGCGGGCAGAGGATCCGGGTCATCTCGAGCTCGGCGGCGAGCGCGGCGGCGTGCATCGGCCCGGCGCCGCCGAACGGCATCAGCGCGAACCGGCGCGGATCGACCCCGCGCTCCACCGTGACGACGCGGAGCGCCCGCGCCATCTCGGAGTTGGCGACGCGGACGATGCCCTCGGCGGTCTCGGTCTCGCCGAGGCCGAGCTCCCCGCCCAGGCGGGCGATCGCCGCGCGCGCCGCGTCCGCGTCGAGCTCGACGTCACCGGCGAGCCGCGAGTCCGGGGCGAGGTAGCCGAGGACCAGGTTGGCGTCCGTCACCGCCGGCTCGGTCCCGCCGCGCCCGTAGCAGGCGGGCCCCGGCTCGGCGCCTGCCGACCGCGGCCCGACGCGCAGGGCGCCGCCCTCGTCGCGCCAGGCGATCGAGCCGCCGCCGGCGCCGACGGTGTGGACGTCCACCATCGGCAGCTGCAGGACGCGCCCGCCGATCTCGCGCGAGTCCGTGCGCCGCACGGCGCCGCCCTCGACCACGCAGACGTCGCACGAGGTGCCGCCCATGTCGATCCCGACCGCGTCGCCGTCGCCGGACTCGGTCGCCAGGATCCCGGCGCCGACCGCGCCGCCCGCGGGACCGGAGAGGACGCTCCAGGCGCCCGAGCGGGCGGCCTCCGCCGCTGGCGCCACGCCGCCCGACGAGCGCATCACGACCGGCTCGGGCAGGCCGAGGCCCGCGGCGGCCTCGGTCAGCCGGCCGAGGTAGCGGCCGAGCAGGGGGGAGAGGTAAGCGTCGACCACGGTGGTCGAGCAGCGCTCGTACTCGCGGAACTGCGCGAGCACCTCGTGCGAGGCCGAGACGTGGAGCCCGGGCAGCTCGGCTCGCAGGCGCTCGGCGAGCGCGCGCTCGTGGGCCGGCTCGAGGTACGAGAAGAGCAGGCAGATCGCGACCGACTCCGCGGTGGACGACCGCACGGCTTCGACGAGCCGCTCGGCGTCGGCGTCGGAGAGCGCCTCGATCACGCCTTCGGGGCCGGTGCGCTCGGGCACCGCGAACCTGAGCTCGGCGGGGGAGAGCGGCGCCGGCTTCGGGGCGCAGAGCCGGTACAGGCTCGGGCGGTCCTGGCGCCCGATCTCGAGCAGGTCGGTGAACCCGGCGGTGGCGAGCAGGGCCGTGCGGGCCCCGCGCTCCTCGAGCAGCGCGTTGGTGCCGACCGTCATCCCGTGCGCGAACGACTCGACGTCGGCGGGCTCTGCGCCGGCGCGCCCGAGCACCGCCTCGACCGCCGCGATCACGCCGCGCGACTGGTCGTCCGGGGTGGTGGGCGCTTTCGCGGTGTGGAGCTTCTCGCCGTCGTCGAGCACGGCGTCCGTAAACGTCCCGCCGACGTCCACTCCGAGGAGCACACCGGGCAGACTAGAAGCCGGGCGTGAGACCCTTACCCCGTGGCCGGCCAGGTGAGCGAGGACATCGCCGCGCTGCGGGAGCTGGAGCGCGTCCCGCTGGGCCTGCCCGCCGGGCTCGAGCTCGAGTGGCTCGGCGTTTCGGGCTACCGCCTGACCTACGGCGGGGTCACCCTGTTCGTCGATCCCTACGTCTCGAGGGTGCCACTGCGATCGCTCCTGTTGCGCCGGGGCGCGCTCCCCGACGAGGAGCTGATCTCGCGCTACATCGAGGCGCCGGGCGACGTCGGCGGCGTCCTGGTCGGCCACACCCACTTCGACCACGCGGTCGACGCGCCCGCGATCGTGCGCCGGTTCGGGACGCGCGCCTACGGCTCGGCGTCACTCGCCCACCTGATGCGCCTGCACGGGCTCGGCGCGTCGGCGGTCGAGGTGGTCCCGCAGCGGCCCTACGAGATCGGCCCGTTCGTCGTCCGCTTCGTCCCCAGCCGGCACTCGAAGCTGCTGTTCGGCAGGCGGGTCCCGATGGCCGGCGAGCTCACCTGCGATCACCTCCACGGCCTCGTCCCCACGGCCTACAAATGCGGCGACGTGTGGGGGATCCGGATCGAGGTCGCCGGGACGGCGCTCTACCACCAGGGCAGCGCCGACCTCGACGACTCGGCGCTCGGCGAGGAGCCGGTCGACGTGTTCCTCGCCGGCATCGCCGGCCGCTCCGTCACTCCGCGCTACTGGGAGCGGATCCTGCCCCGACTCGATCCCGCCGTCGTCGTGCCCACGCACCACGACGATTTCTTCGCGCCGCTCGGCAGCGAACGAAAGCTCGTCCGCGGGGCGCGGGTCGCCGAGCTCCCGGGGGAGGTGGGCGCGGTCTCCCGCGATGCCCGCCTCGCGGCGCTGCCGCGGATCGACGAGCCCGCCGCGCCTCGCCCCGCGGCGGGCTGAGCCTCGAGGTCCCCGCTCAGGCTGTTGCGATCAGCTCGTCCGTGTCGGGGGCCGGCTCGAACCCCTCCTCGGCGAGCTCGAAGGTCTCCTCGAGGTGCTTGTGCGAGGGGCAGTAGTCGCGGCCCGGCAGCGGCTCGCGCTGGCAGGGCGTGCCCTTTCGCGTGTGCGCCTGGCACTCGGCCTTGTGGCCCAGGCCGTTGAGCTCCTCCGGGTCGAGGCTGTCCAGGTACTCGCCCGCGAGCCCCATGTAGGCCTCGATCACCTTGTAGACGCGCAACTGGTCGTTGAGCGTGAAGTACGGCCGGACCTCGTTGAAGAGAGTCCGCGTCGGCTTGGCGAAGTAGCGCCTGTCGGTCGCGAGCCGGCGCAGCGCGCCCTCGCAAGCGTCCAGGACCTGTTGCTTGTTCGCGCAGCCCGTCGGATCGTCCTGATCCTCGACCACCCGGGGAGCCAGCTCCCGGTAGATCGAGCGGCTGAATCGGTACATACCTCGTGACCCTCCTCGTCCTTGCCGCCCTCAGTCCCTTCCCCTGTCACCCCGAATAGAAGGCATCGCAAGTATCTGATGCGGTTATTAGGGATAGACGGGTGACCGTTAAGCGGCCATTAAGGGACTGGCTCGGCAGCCAATTCCGTTCTCTGTCGCCGACTGAGACGGACGCCGGCGAAAAAGATCACGCCCAGCGTTCGGATCTCTGCGTCTCGTCCGCGGCGACGAGGAAATGGATCCCGTCGAGCTGGGGGTCGAGGCGCGGGAAGTCGACCCGGCGGTGGACCCCGCGCGACTCGCGCCGGGCGATCGCCGAGGCGGCGATCAGGCGGGCGAGCGGGTAGGGGTCGTCGAGCAGGTGCTCGAGACCCTCGGCGCTTCGCCGTGGCCCGGCGAAGCGCCAGAGCGCGGCCCGGGTGTCGACCGTCGGCGGGGTGAAGCGCCACCCGGGGTCGGCGAGCCCGGGCGGCGGGTCGGGCTCGGAGACCGCCGCGGCCGCCGCCCTGGCGCCGAAGACGAAGCACTCGCTGAGCGAGTTCGAGGCCAGCCGGTTGGCCCCGTGGAGACCGGTGCAAGCGCACTCGCCGACGGCGTAGAGGCCGGCGAGGGAGGTGCGCCCGTCGAGGTCGGTGGCGATGCCGCCGATCAGGTAGTGCGCGGCGGGGGCGACCGGGACCGGCTGAGCCGCCGGGTCGAGCCCTGCGGCGCGAATCGTCGCGAAGACGCTCGGGAACGCCTCGGGCCGGAGCGAGCGCAGGTCGAGCCACACGTGCGGGGCGCGGTCGGCGTCCATCCGGTCGAGGATCGCGGCGGTCACCTGGTCGCGCGGCGCGAGCTCGTCGGTGAACCGCCGGCCGTTCGCGTCGAGCAGCGTCGCGCCCTCGCCGCGGACCGCCTCGGTGACGAGCGCGCCGTCGCGCTCGGCTCCGGGCAGGGCGAGCGCGGTGGGGTGGAACTGGCAGAGCTCGAGGTCGGCGAGCTCGGCGCCTGCGGCCTGGGCGAGCACCGCGCCGGCCCCGACCGCGCCCCAGGGGTTGGTCGTGCGCGACCACAGCGCCGCGCCCCCGCCGGTCGCGAGCACCGTCGCTCGGGCCCGGATCGACCCGCGGTCGGTGACGAAGCCGCCGCAGCGCTCGCCGTCGCTCGCGAGCGCCAGCGCCGAGGTGCGCTCGACGACGTCGATGCGATCGTGCGCGGCGGCGAGCTCGGCGAGCCTCGAGGTGAGCGCCCGCCCGGTCTCGGCGCCACCGGCGTGGACGATCCGCCGGGCGCTGTGCCCGCCCTCGAGGCCGAGGGCAAGGCCGCCGGCATCCTCGGCTCCGCTTCCGGGTGCAACCGGGTCGAGGTCGAACCGAACCCCTCGCGAGATCAGCGCCTCCACGGCGAGCGGCGCTTCGCGCACCAATACCTCGACCGCGGACGGGCGGCAGAGCCCGCGGCCCGCGTTGAGGGTGTCCTCGGCGTGGCGCTCGGGTGAGTCGTCGGGGGCGAGGGCGGCCGCGAGTCCGCCCTGTGCCCAGTACGAGGCGCTCTCCGACAGTGGCTTGCGCGAGACGATGCAGGCCCGGGCGCCGCGCTCGGCCGCCTCGATCGCCACGTGCAGGCCCGCCGCGCCCGCGCCGATCACGGCGATGTCGTAGGCGTCGCCGCCGGCGCTTGTCTCGGGTTCGGCCCCCAAGGCGCCGGTACGGTAGCCGTGTGCGCAAGGGGATCTACCTGCACCATCCGCTCTCGCTCGAGCACGAGACGGGATCGCACCCCGAGAACAAGCGCCGCATCGAGGCGATCGAGGCGCGGCTCGGCTCGCTCGGCTGGCTCGGGCTCACCCCGGAGGAGGCGCCGGCGGCGAGCCGCGAGCAGATCGAGCGGGTCCACACCGCCGAGCACTACGACGCGATCAAGACGTTCTGCGAGCGCGGTGGCGGCATGATCGACCTCGACACGATCGCCTCCGAGCGCAGCTTCGAGGCGGCCCTGCGGGCGGCGGGGGCCGCTGCGAGCGCCGCCGAGCGCCTGCTCGCCGGCGACGCCGACTACGCCTTCTGCGGCCTTCGCCCGCCGGGCCACCACGCCGAGGAGGCGACCGCGATGGGGTTCTGCCTGTTCAACTCCGTCGCGGTCGGCGCCGCGCACGGGATCGCGGCGGGCGGGGCCGACCGCGTCCTCGTCCTCGACTGGGACGTCCACCACGGCAACGGCACCCAGGCCATCTTCTACGACTCGGACGAGGTCCTCTACGCGAGCGTCCACCAGAGCCCGTGCTACCCCGGCACCGGCGCCACGGGCGAGCGGGGGACGGGCGCGGGGGAGGGCTTCACCCTCAACATGCCGGTGCCGGCGGGCGCCGGCCCGGACGAGTTCCTGGCGCTGGTCCAGCACGTCGTCGTCCCGGTCGCCCGCCGCTACGAGCCGACCCTGATCATGCTCTCGGCCGGCTACGACGCCCACCGCGACGACCCGCTGGCCCAGTGCCGCCTCGACGAGGGGGCCTACGCCGACATGACCGCGTCGATGCGCGACCTCGCGTCGGAGCTCGAGGTCCCGGTCCTGGTCCTGCTCGAGGGCGGCTACGACCTGGGCGCGCTCTCGGCCTCGGTCGCGGCCACGCTCGAGGCGCTCGGGGACGATCGCCCGCCGCGCGAGGCGCCGCGCGAGGCCGCCGGGCCGCACCTGGCCCGCGCCGCCGCGAGCTGAGACCCGAAGCGAGTCCCCCCGCGCGCAGAGAGCGGGAGCCCCGGGGCAAACCAACGCAGGAGCCCGGTGAGCGAAACCGCGACGCACGTTGAATCGCGCACCTCCTGCGTGGTCAAACCCACGTGCGTCGGCCGCGTCAGCCGGGGGGAGGCGCGGAACCGAGCCGGTTCCGCATCGTCAGGCTCAGGGCGTGACCTGCTGCTTCAGCTCCGCGAGGAACTCCTTCGGGAAGCCGGGGACCTGCTCGAGCTGGTCGACGTGGGTGTAGCCGTCGAGGCGACCGCGGTAGGTGATCACCCGCTTCGCCTGGGTGACCGACATCCCGAGCGCGCGGTACTCCTCGAAGCTCGCGTGGTTCAGGCTGACGAGGCCCTCGGTGTCGTCCTCGACGGGCTCCGCGCGGGGCGAGACCGCGACCGGCTCGGGCTCGTCGTCGGCGGGTTCCTCGGGCTCCGGTTCGGGCGCCGGCTCGGGTTCGGGTTCGGGCTCGGGCTCGGCCTGCTCGGGCTCCGGCGCGGGGTGGGCCCCCTCCTCGGGGGCCGGCGGGGCGCCGGCGCCCTCGCGCTCGCGGTGCGCCTCGTCGGGTAGGCCGAATCCGAGCGAGCGCAGGAGCCCGCGGCGGCGCCTCGGCTTCGGTGGGGCGGGAGGCTCCGGGACCGTCGCGGCCGCGGTCTGCGCGGCGGGCTCGGTCTCCTCCTCCGGCGCGTCCTCGGCGTGGGCGCCGGACTCGGCGGGCTCCTCCGCCGCCGCGACCGGATCCTCCGGCGGAGCGAGCGGGTCGTCCTCGGCGGCCGAGGAGCCCGCAGGCTCGGGTTCAGCCTCCGGCTCGGGCTCGGGCTCGGGTTCAGCCTCCGGCAGATCGTCCGGCTCGGGCTCCGGTTCGTCGTCCGGCTCGGACTCGGGCTCGCCCTCCGCCTCGATCGCCTCGGCCTCCGCCGCGGCTTCCTGCTCGGCCTCCGTCTCGGGGACTGCGTCCGCCTCGGCGCGGGCCTCGAGCGCGTCCTCGGCTTCGGCGTCGCTCACCGGCTCGGCCTCCTCGACCTCGGCTTCCGCCGGCATCCACGCGCTTTCCGCCGCCGGCGCCTCTCCGGTCTCAGGCGTCCCGGTGGCCGGCTCCCCGGCCGCCTCTTTTCCCTCGGCCTCGCCCTCGCCCGGCACCCAGTCGCCCGGGGCGACCGGGGCGATTCCCTCCGGCGGGGTGAGGCCGACGCGGACCTCGGCGGCGCGGGTCTCGGCGCCGCTCGCCTGCTCGCCGACGTCGCCGACGCGGCCTTCGACCGCCTGGAAGCGAAGCTCGCGCTCGCGCTGGAGCTCGCGCTGGGTCTCGGCCTCGACCTCGCCGATCCGCGCCTCGGCGGCGCCGCGGGCCGCGTTCGCCTCGTCGAGCCGGCGGCGCAGGACCTGCATCTCGGCCTCGAGGCCGGCGCGCTGCGCCTCGAGCTCGCGGTCCTTCTCGCGGACCGCGGCGCGGAGCTCCTCGTCGGCCGCCCGGCGCGCCTCCGTCAGCGCCCGGGTGCGCTCGCTCTCCGCCTCCTGCTGCAGCCGCTCGGCCTGCTGGTCGAGCGCGCGCTGGGCCTCGGCGGCGGCCTTCTCCTCCGCCGCGCGAACGGCCTCGCGGGCGCCCTGCTTCGCCGCGCGCTCGCCCTCGCGCCGCAGCGCCTTCGACTGCGAGCGCGCCCACGCCGCGGCGGACTCGCGGGCCTGCATGCTGGTCGCGGCGGCGCTCGCCTCGGCGGCGCGGGCCCGGTCCTCGGCCTCCTGGACCTTGCGCTCGGCGTCGGCGGTGGTCGTCGCGCGCTCGGCACGCTCGGTGTTGAGCGCCTCCTCGAGCGCGGAGACCTCGCCCCGGGCGGCCTCCTCGGCCTGCGCCTTCGCCTCGGCGACAGCTCGCTCGCGGGCCGCGTCGGCCTCCTGGCGGAGCGCCTCCGACTCCCGCGCGCGGGCCTCGGCCTCCTCGGCGCGGACGCGCTCCTCGGTCTCGGCTCGCGCTGCGGCGGTCTCGCTCGCGACGCGCTCGTCCGCCTCGCGCTTCGTCTTCTCGACCTCGGCGCGGGCGAGGTCCTGGGCGCGCTCGGCGTCGGCCTTCGCCTCCTCGAGCTCGCGCTCGCGATCTCGCACGCGCGCGTTCGCCTCCTCGGTCGCCTGCCGCGCCGCCTCATCGCCCTTCCGCTGGATCCGCTCCTCGGCCTCGGCGCGCAGCCGCTCGGCCTCCTTGGTGAGGCTCTCCTCGGCGGCGGTGACGCGGTCGGCCGCGGCGAGGGCGCGCGATTCGATCTCCTGGAGGCGGCGGTCGGATGCCTCGATCAGCTCGGCCTTCGACGCGCGCTCGCGCTCGAGCTCCTCCTCGCGGGCGCGGAGCTGGGCCGCATAGCGCTCCTCCGCCGCCGCGCGCGCGGCGTCGACCTCGCGCTGGGCGCGCTCCTCGGCGGCCTCGCGGGCGCGGGCGAGCTCGGCCTCGATCTCCTTGCGGGCCTCGGTGCGGGCGCGCTCCTCGATCTCCTGGCGGGTTGTCTCCGTGTCCTGGAGGGCGCGCTCCTCGAGCTCGCGCCGGGCCTTCTCGGTGGCCGCCGCGGCGCGCTCGTCGGCGGCCGCCGCCGCGGCCTCCTCGGCCTCGGCTCGGCCGCGCACCTCCGCCTCGCCGACGCGCTCGTCGACCTCGGCGCGCAGCGTCTCGAGCTCGGCGCGGATCTCGGCGGTCTCCTGGGCGACCCGGCGGTCGGCCTCTTCGCGCAGCCGCTTCTCGGCCTCGCCCTGCGCCTGCTTCGCCTCGGTCGCCCGCTGCTCGGCCCGCTCGAGGCGCAGCAGCGCGTTCTGAAGGGCCTCAGCGGTCTCGTCCGTGGGCGGGATCGAGGGTGAGAGCTGGGTCGGTGCCGGCGCGGGTTCGGTCTCGGCGCCCGCGGCGAGCTTCGACTCACGCTCGGCGAGCTCCGACTCGCGGGCGCGCAGCTGGGCCTCGAGCTGCTCGAGCGTCGCCGCGCGAGCATCGACATCGGCGCCGCCGTCGGCCGGGGCCGGCTCCTTGCCGCGGCGGATCGCGCGGATCCGCTCGTCGGCCTCGCGCTTCGCCGCCCGGACCTGCTCCTCGGCCTCGCGCCGCGCCTCGCGAACCTGCTCCTCGGCGGAGCGCTCGGCCTCGCGCTGGAGCTGGCGGACCTGGCCGCGCAACCACTCGGCGGCGGCCTCGCGGCCGATCGCCTCCTGGCCCTCGCGCACGGACTCCGCTTGCGAGGCGCGCGCCTCGGCCTGGCCGGCGCGCTCCTCCGCCGCCTTCAGGTCCTCCTCGAGGGCGAGGATCTCCTCGATCGACCGCTGCTCGGCGGCCTCCGCCGCCTCCGAGGCCGCGATCCGGATGCGCTCCTGGGTGTCGCCGCGGGGCTCCTCCCCATTCTCCTCGGGGATCGGATGCACCTCGGTGGAATCGCCGTTGGCGCCGCCCTCGGGGGCGGGCGCCTGGGTCTCCTCGGCCTCGGCTTCCCGTCCGCGTCCGAACCGCCTCGAAAATCGTCCAGCCATCGCGGCGTGACTCTATGAGATTCCCCGAGCGCCCAACCCCGCGCGCGCCGAGCCGGCGCGCGCCGGGACCCGCGTTGAATCACTCCCCTCCCGTGTGGTCAATCCCACGCGCGTGGGCGGAGACGTGGATCGGCCCGCTCGTCTCGCGCAGGCTTTCGCCGCTCCGCCCGGTGCGCACGGCGATCACCTCGGCGAGGATCGAGACCGCGGTCTCCGACGGCGTGCGGGCGCCCAGGTCGAGCCCGCAGGGGGCGTGGATCCGCGCGATCGAGTCGTCGCCGACGCCAGCGGCGCGCAGGCGCTCGACGCGGCCCTCGTGGGTGCGGCGGCTGCCGAGCGCGCCGACGTACCCGGCGTCGGTGGCGAGCGCCCCGATCAGCGCGGGCTCGTCGAACTTCGGGTCGTGCGTGAAGACGAGGATCGCGTCGCGCGGGCCGAGGTCGATGTCCTCGAGATAGCGGTCCGGCCAGTCGACGACGACCTCGGCGTTGCGCGAGAATCGCGGGCTCGACGCGAACGGCTCGCGGGCGTCGCAGATCGTCACCTTGTAGCCGACGTCGCTGGCGACGTCCGCCGTCGCTGCCGAGAAGTCGATCGCGCCGAAGATCACCATCCGCGGCGGGCTCGCAAAGGCCTGGATGTAGACGGCGAGGTCGGAGCCCATCACCTCGCCGCCCGCGCCGTAGCGGCGGATCCGCGACACGCCCTCGTCGAGCTGGCCGCGGGCGTCGCGCTCGACGGCGCGGTCGAGCTTCTCGGCGACGCCGAGGCCGCCGACGACGCCGTCGGCGAGGATCGTGGCCGTGGTCCCGGCGCGATCGCCGTCGAGGAGCGTCGCCCGCGCGACCGGCTCGTCGGCGTCCCGCGCCGCGGCCGCCGCGTCGAGCGCGGGCAGGGCGTCGGCGACGAGCTCGTGGACGAAGATCCGGACGGTGCCGCCGCACATCAGCCCGACCCCGGCGGCCTCCTCGTCGGAGATGCCGTAGGTCACGACCTTCGCCTCCTCGCCGGCGAAGACCCGCTGTGCCTCCTCGACGAGGGCGGCCTCGACGCAGCCGCCGGTGACCGAGCCCTCGATCGAGCCGCTGTCGCCGATCAGCATCTGCGCGCCGGGGTCCAGTGGGGCGGAGCCGATCCGCTCGACGAGCGTCGCGGCGACGACCCGCCGTCCCGCGCGCAGCCACTCGGCGGCGATCTTCTCGGAGCTCGACACCTGACTCACCACTCCTCATCGCAGGCTACCGACCGGCCGAGGCCGCCCCGATTTGACCGGGACGGTTGCCTTGTTAATGTTGAGCGCACGGGTAAGGAGAGCTGCTGAAAGAGATGGACAAGGCGACCTCGCCGGCTCGATACGAGGTGATTCCATGCTGACGGTCGGGGTGACCGGCTGGGTGGTGGGGATCGTCTTGGGCGTCGTCGTGATCGCCGTCGCAGCGGTCATCGTGATCACGATCGTCGTCCTCGCGGCGCGGATCGCCGGCCAGGCGAAGACCGCCGAGGACGGGGTGGAGGCGGTGCGGAGCCAGACCTCGGAGCTCGCGGGGATCGCGCGCATCAACGACTCGGGCGTCCGCATCCTGCACTCGGCGCGGGCGCTGCGGAAGGCGGCGGTCGGCAAGTGATCGTCGCGGTGACGAGCGAGACCTACGCGTGGATCGCGCTCGCGATCGGCCTCGCCGCCGCGCTCGTCGTCGCCGCCCTCCTGGTGATGCTGCTCATGCACACCGGCCGGATCAGGCGCTCGGTCGATGGCCTGCTCGGCACCGCGGGCGCCGTCGCGGAGAACACGGCGAACATCCCCCAGCTCGAGGCGACCGCTCCGGTGCTCGCCCAGATCGCCGACGAGGCCCTCGTCCAGGACGCCTACATGAACGCGCTCACCGACGGGTTCGGGGAGGAGAACGGGAAGTGACCGACCTCCAGGTGGTCCTCGCGGTCGTCCTCGGCGTGGTCGTCGTCGCGGTCCTCGCCGTCGCCCTGGTCCTCGTCCGCCGCGACCTCGATGCGATCTCGAAGGGCCTCGCGACGCTCTCCGGGGCGCTCGAGACGGTCGAGTCCGAGCACCTCCGCCCGCTCGAGCCGGCGGTGACCGCGATCAACCACCAGTTCGACGTGATCCTCTCGGCGCTTCCGGGCATCGGCCGGAAGGCGCGGATCGTCGCCGAGCGGAGGCCGCGATGACGCTCTGGTGGATCGGCAGCCTGGTCCTCCTGCTCGTCGTCTTCCCGGTCGTGGTGATCCTGCTGCACGGCGTGCTCTCCGCGGCGAACGGCATCGTCCCCACCGTGGGCGAGATCGCGAGCGTCGCGCGCGCGGGCTCGAGGGACCTCGACGCCGCGCCGCTCCTGCTCACGACCCAGGATCAGGTCCAGCGCACGGTCGCGGGCGTCGCCGACTACGGCGGCTCGCTCGACGTGATCGTCGACGACGCGGAGGAGGAGTAGGCGATGGACGGACCGGCCGTCGTCATGCTCGTCGCGGTCGTCCTGATCGTGCTGGCGCTCGTCTACTACCTGGTCTCGACGATCGTGGCGCTGCGCCGAATCGAGTCCGGCCTCGACGACGTGATCGGCGGGGTCGGCGAGATCATCGAGAAGAGCGCGCCCGTGAACGACGTCGTTCTGGAGATCAACAAGCAGCTCGACGCCGGCGTCGAGCTGCTCGAGGGACTGCTCGTCAAGAAGGCCGGGCTCTCCGACGCGGTCGGCCTCGTCGAGAGCGTCTACCCCGGGGCCGCGGCCGCCGGCCTTCGCAACTTCCCGGAGAGCGGCGACATCGATCCCCCGCGGATCGGCGAGGTCTACACCAAGGGGACGCTCACGCTCGCGCGGCTCGGCCGCGAGGCGCCGATCGCGGCGGCGAGCCCGGCGGGCGGCGAGGTCCTTCGCAACGTCGAGGGCGGCAGCCTCGCGGCGCGCTCGCTCTACCCGGACGTTCGCCAGTCGCGTCCCGAGGAGCTGCCGCGCTCGCCGGTGATCGGCACCGGCGCGCCGGAGCAGTACGAGCGGCGCGAGGACATCGGGAAGCCGCGGAAGGTCATGCCGAGGTAGGACGCGTGCAGACCCCGGCGCCATTCGAATACGAGCGGGCCACGAGCGTCGACGGGGCGATCGAGGCGCTCGCCCGCGCCGGCCCGCAGGCGCGCGTGATCGCCGGCGGCCACAGCCTGCTGCCGATGATGAAGCTGCGCCTCGCCAACCCCGAGCACCTCGTCGACATCAACGAGCTCGCGGAGCTCGCGTACATCCGCGAGGAGGCGGGCGAGGTCAGGATCGGGGCGCTCACCCGCCACGTCGACCTGCTCACCTCCGAGGTGCTCGCCCGGCACTTCCCGATCTTCGCGGACGCCGAGATCGTGATCGCGGACCCGGTGGTCCGCAACCGCGGGACGATCGGCGGCTCGCTCTGCCAGGCCGACGCGGCCGAGGACCTCTCCGCCGTCTGCTCCGCGGTCAAGGCGAAGGTCGTGATCCGTGGCTCCGACGGCGAGCGCGCCGTCGGGATGGAGGACTTCCACGTCGGCCCGTACATGACCGCGGTCGGCGCCGGCGAGCTCCTCACCGAGATCCGGCTGCCCCTGCGTCCCGGCGCCGGCAGCGCCCACGAGAAGGTCGAGCGGCGCGCCGGCGACTGGGCGATCGCCGCGGCGTCGGCCGCCATCTGGGTGGACGGTGGGCAGGTCGTGGACGCCGGGATCGCGCTCAGCGCGGTCGGCCTGACCACGATCCACCTCGAGCGCGCCGAGGAGCTCCTGCGCGGCAAGCCGCCTTCGGACGAGCTCTTCGCTCAGGCGGCGGAGATCGCCTCCGCCGACTGCTCTCCGACCGCCGACGGGCGCGGCCCCGTCGACTACAAGCGCCACCTCGCCGGCGTGCTCACCCAGCGCGCGCTTCGGCGCGCCACCGCCCGCGCCCTCAACCAGGAGGCCTGAACCGAATGAACGTGTCCATGACCCTGAACGGCGAGCCGGTCTCCGCCGACGTCGAGCCGCGAATGCTGCTCGTCCACTTCATCCGCGAGACGATGGGCCTCAAGGGCACGCACTGGGGATGCGACACCTCGAACTGCGGCGCCTGCGTGGTGCTCATGGACGGCAAGCCGGTCAAGTCCTGCACCGTGCTCGCGGCGATGTGCGAGGGCCACGAGGTCCGCACGGTGGAGTCGCTCGAGCGCGACGGCGAGCTCGACCCGGTCCAGCAGGGGTTCCACGAGCGCCACGCGCTCCAGTGCGGGTTCTGCACGCCCGGGATGCTGATGACGACGCGCGCGCTCCTTGACGAGAACCCGAACCCGACCGAGGCGGAGATCCGCACCGCGATCTCCGGCGGGATCTGCCGCTGCACGGGCTACAAGAACATCGTCGGCGCCGTTCGCTGGGCCGCCGAGCACGAACGGACGAGGCAGGAGGTCTGAACCCATGGCAACCGTCGAGAATCTCCCGAGCCCGAGCGCCGAGCGCCCGATCGGCTTCGGGCGGCTGAAGCGCAAGGAGGACGCGCGCTTCATCCGCGGCCAGGGCACCTACCTGGACGACATCGAGCTGCCGGGGATGGTCCACGGCGCGATCCTGCGGAGCCCCTACGCGCACGCGAAGATCGTCTCGATCGACACCTCGCGGGCGCTCGCCCACCCGAACGTCGCCGCGGTCGTCACCGCCAAGGACCTGGAGACGCTCGGACTCGCCTGGATGCCGACGATCTCCTACGACACCCAGGCGGTCCTCGCGGGCGACAAGGTCCGCTTCCAGGGCCAGGAGGTCGCCTTCGTGATCGCGACCGACGAGTACTCCGCGAACGACGCGCTCGCGCTGATCGACGTCGAGTACGAGCCGCTGCCGACGGTGGTGAACGCTCGCAAGGCGCTCGACCCCGACGCGCCGATCATCCGCGACGACAAGTCGGGCCAGGCCGACAACCTCGCCACGCCGACCTGGGAGGCGGGGGACTCCGACGCGACCGACCGCGCCTTCGCCGAGGCCGACACGGTCGTCACCCGCGACATCATCTACCCGCGCTGCCACCCGGCCCCCCTCGAGACCTGCGGGATGATCGCCGACTTCAACCCGCAGACCGGGCAGCTCGACATCTACAACGGCAACCAGGCGCCGCACGCGCACCGCACCGTCTACGCCCACGTGGCCGGCCTCGCCGAGCACATGATCCGGATCCGCTGCCAGGACATCGGCGGCGGCTTCGGCAACAAGGTGCCGGTCTACCCCGGCTACGTCTGCGCGATCGCCGGCTCGATCGTCGCCGGCGTACCGGTGAAGTGGGTCGAGAACCGCACCGAGAACCTCGTCTCGACCGGCTTCGCCCGCGACTACATCATGCACGGGGAGATCTGCTCGAAGGACGGCAAGATCACCGGCCTGCGCGTCGACGCGATCGCCGACCACGGCGCCTTCGACTCGACCGCGCAGCCGACCAAGTTCCCCGCCGGCTTCTTCCACATCGTCTGCGGCTCCTACGACCTCGACGCCGCGCACGTGAAGGTGAAGGCCGTCTACACCAACAAGGCGCCGGGCGGCGTCGCCTACCGCTGCTCGTTCCGGATCACCGAGGCCGTCTACCTCGTCGAGCGCATGGTCGACGCGCTCGCGCTGGAGACGCAGACCGACCCGATCGAGCTGCGCCGGCGCTCCTTCATCGCGCCGCAGCAGTTCCCCTACGAGACCGCGACCGGGTGGACGTATGACTCCGGCGAGTACGCGAAGACGATGGACGTCGCGATGGAGATCGCCGGCTACGAGGACCTGCGCCGCGAGCAGGCCGAAAAGCGCGCCCGCGGCGAGCTGATGGGGATCGGCGTCGCCTTCTTCACCGAGGGCGTCGGCGCCGGGCCGCGCAAGCACATGGACATCCTCGGCCTCTCGATGAACGACGGCGCCGACCTGCGGGTGCACCCCTCCGGCAAGGCGATGATCTCGATCTCGGCGCAGACCCAGGGCCAGGGCCACGAGACGACGTTCGCCCAGATCGTCGCGGAGGAGCTGGGGATCCCGCCTGAGGACGTCGAGGTCCGCCACGGCGACACCGACCGTTCCCCCTACGGCCTGGGCACCTACGGCAGCCGCTCGACCCCGGTCTCCGGCGGCGCCGCGGCGGTCGTCTCGCGCAAGGTGCGCGACAAGGCCCGGCAGATCGCCGCGACCATGCTCGAGACCCGCGCCGAGGACCTCGCCTGGGAGAAGGGCCGCTGGTACGTGAAGGGCGACGAGTCCAAGGGAGCGATGATCGAGGAGATCGCCGAGTACGCGTACAGCGGCAACGAGATGCCGGCCGGGATGGAGGGCGGGCTCGACGCCCAGGTGATCTACGACCCGCCGAACCTGACCTACCCGTACGGCGCCTACATCGCGGTCGTCGACATCGACCCCGACACCGCGCAGGTCACGGTGCGGCGCTTCATCGCCGTCGACGACTGCGGCGTGCGGATCAACCCGATGGTGGTCGACGGCCAGATCCACGGCGGGCTCGCCGAGGGGATCGGGATCGCGCTGATGGAGCTGATCTCCTTCGACGAGGAGGGCAACTGCCTGAACTCGTCGTTCATGGACTACCTGATCCCGACCGCGCTCGAGTGCCCGGACTTCGAGCTGGGCGCGACCGTCACGCCCTGCCCGCACCATCCGCTCGGCGCGAAGGGCGTCGGCGAGTCGCCGAACGTCGGCTCGCCCCCGGCGATCGTGAACGCGGTGATCGACGCCCTGCACGAGACCCACGGCGTCGACCACATCGACATGCCCTGCAACCCGGCGCGCGTCTGGGCGGCGATGCAGGGGCGGGCCGAGCCACCGCAATGATCACGCCCGAGCTGGCGCGGCGATCGCGGGAGCTCGCGGACGCCCGGCAGCCCTTCGTCACGGCGACCGTGGTCCGGGTCCAGCGCCCGACGAGCGTGCTCGCCGGGAGCGTCGCGCTCGTCCTCGCCGACGGCACGATCGAGGGCTTCGTCGGCGGCGCCTGCACCGAGCAGAGCGTGAAGGCGCAGGCGCTCGTCGCCCTCGAAACCGGCGAGCCGGTGCTGCTCCGCGTCCTCCCCGAGGGCGCCGAGGCGCCCGAGGAGGACGGCGCCGTCGCGGTCGAGAACCCGTGCCTCTCCGGCGGCGCGATCGAGATCTTCCTCGAGCCCGCGCCGCCGCCCCCGCGCGTGCTCGTCGTCGGCGAGACCCCGATCGCCGGCGCGATCGTGCGGGTCGGCGAGGAGCTCGGCCTCGAGATGGTGCTCTCCGACGGCCACGACTCGGCGCCGGCCGCCGGCGACCTCGGGCTCGTCGTCGCCACCCACGGGCGCGACGAGCTCCACGCCCTGCGCCTCGCGCTCGAGGCGGGGGTCCCCTACGTCGGCCTCGTCGCAAGTGAGCGCCGCGGCGCCGGGGTGCTCGACGAGCTCCGCCGCGACGGCGTCGGCGAGGGCCTGCTCGAGCGCATCGACGTTCCGGCCGGGATCCCGATCGGCTCGCACACCCCGGGCGAGATCGCGGTCTCGATCCTCGCCCGCGTCGTCGCGACGCGAAGGGGTCAGACCCCTCGGGGTCTGACCCCTGGGGGTCTGACCCCAAAGGGACAGGTCCCCGCCGCGGACTCCGGCGGGGGGTCCGTCCCCTCCGTATCCGGCGCGGCGCCGGCCGAGCCCGCGCCCGCGCTCGCCGTGGACCCGGTCTGCGGGATGACCGTCGCCGCGGTCGCCTCGACGCCCTCGGTCGAGCGCGACGGCGAGACCGTCTACTTCTGCTGCGAGGGCTGCAAGGCGAAGTTCGAGGCCGGTGAGCATGCCTCGGTCGCCCCTTGACGACACGCGTTTCGTCGCCGGCCTCGTGCTCGGCGCCGGCGGGTCCGCGCGCCTGGGCAGGCCGAAGCAGCTCCTCGACTACGGCGGCGGCACGCTGCTCGGGCACGTCGTCGGCGTCGCCCGCGAGTGCGGCTTCGACCAGACGATCGTCGCCATCGGCGGCGCCGCGGAGGAGGTGCGCGCGAGCGTCGACCTCGCCGGGGCCGAGGTCGTCGTCAACGAGGACTTCGGCGCGGGCTGCTCGTCCTCGATCGCCGCGGCGCTCGCCGTCGTCGACCCGCGCTGCGAGGTGCTCGTGCTGATGCTCGGCGACCAGCCGGGGGTGAGCGCGCGGACGGTCGCCGCGCTCCTCGCCGGCCGCGGCGAAGCGCCGATCGCGGTCTGCCGCTACGACGACGGCCGCGGCCACCCCCTCGCCTTCTCGCGCGAGCTCTTCGGCGAGCTCGGCGACCTTCACGGCGACAGGGGCGTCTGGAGGCTGCTCGATCGCTGCGGGGAGCGAGCCGCCGAGGTGAGGGTTGCGGGGCCGATCCCCCGCGACGTCGACACCGAGGAGGACTACCGCGCCGTGCTCGAGGAGCTGGTGCCGCGATGAACGAGGAGGTCGAGCGGATCGTCCCCGACGTGGAGACGCTCGCGCAGCGCCTCGCCGCAGTGGACTACCTGGTCGACGAGGGGCTCGCGACCTCGATCTTCCTGAGCCTGCGCCTGCCCCAGCCGCTGCTGCTCGAGGGCGAGGCGGGGGTCGGCAAGACCGAGGCCGCGATCGCGCTTGCGGCGGTGCTCGAGACCCCGCTGATCCGCCTGCAGTGCTACGAGGGGATCGACGCGGCCGAGGCGCTCTACGAGTGGAACTACCCGCGTCAGCTGCTCGCGATCCGGCTCGCCGACAGCGAGGGCCGGGCGCTTGCCGAGGAGGACCTCTTCGGCCCCGACTACCTGATCCGCCGCCCGCTCCTGCGCGCGCTCGAGCACCCCGGCCCGCGCCCCGCGGTGCTCCTGATCGACGAGATCGACCGCGCCGACGACGACTTCGAGGCCTTCCTGCTGGAGCTCCTCGGCAGCGCGGAGGTCACGATCCCCGAGCTCGGCACGGTCGCCGCGACCCATCCGCCCGCGATCGTCCTCACCTCGAACCGGACCCGCGACCTCCACGACGCGGTGAAGCGCCGCTGCCTCTACCGGTGGATCGACTACCCGCGCCCCGAGCGCGAGGTGGAGATCGTGCGGCGGCGCGTCAAGGGCGCCTCGCGGGCGCTCGCCGTCCAGGTCGCCGACGCGGTCTCGCGGATGCGGGACTCCGACGTGCAGAAGCCGCCCGGGATCGCCGAGGCGATCGACTGGCTCGCCGCCCTGGAGGTGCTCGGGATCGAGCGGCTCGACGCCGACGCGGTGGACCTGACCCTGGGCTCGGTGCTGAAGTACGACGAGGACCAGGAGCTGGTCCGCGCCGCCGGCCTCGACCAGCTCGTCGGCGGCCGTGGCTGAGGCCGGCGCGAGCGGGACGGGCGCGGCCGGGCCCGCGTTCGGGGTGGAGACGATCCACCTTGACCTGGCGCCGCTCGCCGCCACCCTCGGCCAGCGCCTGCGCGAGGCCGGGGTGCCGGTGACGCCCGGGCGCTCCGCCGGCTTCGCCCGCGCGCTCGCGCTCGTGCGCCCGCAGAGCCGCCGCCGCCTGTACTGGAGCGCGCGCTCG
>DASUSH010000047.1:0-6961 GCA_036375215.1 Solirubrobacterales bacterium | reverse complement strand
ATCCCCGCCTGGCGCAGGGTCTCGCCGAAGAACTGGAAGACGCGGCCGGTGTAGACGAGGCCGACGACGCGCCCGCCGAAGCGGGTGATCTCCCCGAGCGAGGAGAGCCAGTCGCGGGGGATGGCGACCCAGCCGGGCATCTACTTGATTACCGAGATCTCCGGGTGGGTGGCGAGCAGCGTCTGGGTGAAGACGTAATTGAACGCGAACACGCCGAGGAAGGCGATCACCACCGCCTCGTTCACGGCTCTACCCACTCCCTCGGCGCCTCCGGACGCATTCATCCCTTTGTAGGAACAGACGATCGCGATGATGGCGCCGAACAGCATGGTCTTTAAGACGGACCCCCATAAGTCCGTTACCGAGGCGTTGTTGAAGAGCGTCGCGAAGAAGCCGCCGAGCGGTGCGCCGTAGAGCACCGTCGCCAGGATCCCGCCCATGATCCCGAAGATCAGGGCGTAGATGTCGAGGAGGCCGGTGATCAGCATCAGCGCCAGGAAGCGGGGGACGACGAGGTTCTTGATCGGGTCGACGCCGAGGACCTGCAGCGCGTCGAGCTCCTCGCGGATCTTGCGGGCGCCGAGGTCGGCGGTGATCGCGGTGCCGGCGACGCCGGCGACGACCACCGCGGTCACGAACGGGGCGAACTCGCGGACCGAGGCGAGGATGAAGAAGCCGCCGAGGCGGTCGAGGGCGCCGAACAGGGTGAGGAAGTTGGCGGCCTGAAGCCCGGGCGCGCCGAAGCCGAAGGCGACGGTGCTCACCAGCATCGGGAACCAGCAGAGCTGGAGCGCGAACAGGAACTGGCCGACGAACTCGGTGCCGTAGGGGAACGGGGGCCTGACCGCGGCGACGATCGTCTTCCCGGTCAGGATCATCATGTTGCCGACCTGCTCGAATACCGATTTGGCAGGCAGGAAGGCTCTGTCGGCGACGCTTCTGACCATCGTTCTCCTCAGCCTCGGCCCGCTCCCGACGGGCCGACTCCAGGAAAGGTAATCCATCCGTCCCCGGTCCGCCACCCACAACCGGCGATGGGAAGCGGCGGGCGATGGGGGCGCCCGGTGGTATGTTGCGCGCGCCTTGGGGAGAGAGGAGAAAACCGCCCCGAGGTCGGGGCATGGAGTGAAGATCGTCTCCGGGCTCCTGACCGCGGTCATGTGCCTGGGGGTCGCCGCCTGTGGAGGCGAGGCCGAGTCTCAGGACGACTCCGAGCCGAGCGGCGACTTCCCGACCGAGGTCGTGTCCTCGAAGTTCCCGAACCGCCAGCGCCTCGCCGAGACCACCGACCTCGAGCTCGAGGTCGAGAACACCGGCGAGGAGACGATCCCGAACCTCGCGGTGACGATCTTCACGGCATCCGGCGACGACGACGACGGCGCCGACGGCTCGTTCTCGATCCGGATCGACAACCCGACCCTGGCGAACCCCAACCGCCCGGTCTGGATCCTCGAGAACAAGTACCCGCGGATCGTTGGCGACCCGGCCCCGAAGGGGTCCTCCCCCGGCACGGTCGCCCAGACCAACACCTATGCCTTCGGCGAGCTGCCGCCGGGCGAGCGCCTCGGCCTGGTCTGGCGCCTCACGCCGGTGAAGGCCGGCACCTACACGGTGAACTACGAGTTCTCCGCGGGCCTCTTCGGCAACGCCAAGGCGGTCACCTCGGACGGCAGCCCGCCCGAGGGCAAGTTCGTGGTCACGGTCACCGACAAGCCCCCGAAGGCGCGGGTCACGAGCTCCGGACAGGTCGAAGTCGCCTCGGACTAGCGCGCCCGGGTACGGACCCGCTACCGGCCGGCGCCGAAGAAGTAGGCTCCCCCGCGGTGGAGCCGACCGCCGCCACTGAGACGTCCGCGGAGTCGCCGCAGCAGCCGAACGGCAAAGCGCCGCAGACGTTCGACGTCGTGAAGCCCGCCGACGGGACGGTGATCCGCCGGGTGGTGATCGACGACGCGGACCGGGTGGGCGACGTCGTCGGCAGGGTCCGCGCCGTGCAGCCGGCGTGGGAGGCGCTCGGTTTCGCCGGCCGGCGCATGTGGATGGAGCGGCTGCGCGACTGGCTGCTCGCCAACACCGACGTGATCACCGACGTGATGCAGGCGGAGTCGGGCAAGGTCCGGGCCGACGCCGCGCTCGAGGTGCCCCACCTCTGCGACATGATCAACTACTACGCCGCGGCCGGCGAGGCCTACCTCGCCGACGAGGAGCCGAGCCCGCACCTGCCGCTGATGCGGGTGAAGAAGGCGAAGATCGTCTACCGGCCCTATCCGGTCGTCGGCCTGATCAGCCCGTGGAACTTCCCGCTGATCCTCTCGGCGGGCGACGCGATCCCGGCTCTGTTCGCGGGCGCGGCGGTGGTCGTGAAGCCGTCCGAGATCACGCCGCTCTGCTTCATCGAGCTCGTCCGCGCCTGGAAGGAGGACATCGGCGCGCCGGACGTCTTCGATTGCGTCAACGGCATGGGCGAGACCGGCGGCGCGCTCGTCGACGAGGTCGACTTCATCGGCTTCACTGGGTCCGAGCGCACCGGCAAGGTGGTGATGAAGCGGGCCGCGGACACGCTCACCCCGGTGAGCCTCGAGCTCGGCGGCAAGGACCCGATGATCGTCCTGCGTGACGCCGACGTCGAGCGCGCCGCCAACGCCGCGGCCTTCGGCGGCCTCCTGAACAGCGGCCAGATCTGCCTCTCGGTCGAGCGCGTCTTCGTCGAGGAGCCGGTCTACGACGAGTTCGTCACGCGGCTCAGGGAGCGGGTCGAGGGCCTGCGCCAGGGCGACGACGGGCGCGCCTACGAGGCCGACGTCGGCGCGATGACCTCGCCGGCGCAGACCGAGATCGTCTCCGGCCACGTCGAGGACGCGCGCACCGCGGGCGCGCGGATCCTCACCGGCGGCAGGCGGCGCGAGGGCCCGGGCGACTACTACGAGCCGACCGTGATCGCCGACGCAGACCCGTCGATGAAGGTGATGCGCGAGGAGACCTTCGGCCCGGTGATCCCGGTGATGAAAGTGAACGACGCCGAGGAGGCGGTGCGCCTGGCCAACGACACCACCTACGGCCTCGGGGCGACGGTCTTCGCCGGCACCAACGCGGCCGGCGAGCGGGTGGCCCGGCGGATCGAGGCCGGCGCCTGCGACGTGAACGACGTCCTCGCCCACTACAACGTGCTCGAGATCCCGATGGGCGGCTGGAAGCAGAGCGGGATCGGCTATCGCCACGGCCCGGGCGGGATCCGCAAGTACTGCCGCACCGAGTCGATCACGGTGCCGCGCCTGCCGACCGCGAAGTCCGAGCTGCTCTGGTACCCGTACTCGAAGCCGAAGCGGCGCCTGATCGATCGCGTCTCGCGTTTCTTCAACGCGCGCGGGATCCGCAACCGGCTCGGGCTGTAGGCGGGCGCTAGGCGCTCGGCCTGGTGAGCGCGGCCTGCCAGCGCACGTCGGCCCTGCAGGTCGTGCCCGGCGGCTTCACGGTCGCTTCGATCCGGCCCGCGGCCCGCTCGCCGCGGAGCCTGCCGACGACGGTCACCTTGAGGTCCGAGGCGCCGGTGAGCTCGAGCGAGAAGCGGTCGTCGCCGTCGATCTCGGTGCGGCCCTTCTCGAGGGTGATCCGCTGGCGGGTGGCGTCGCCGCACTCGGCGTAGACCGTCGTCGCGAGCCGCCTCACCTTGCCGTCCTCGGCGCGGAAGCCGATCGCCTCCATCTGCTCGGTCGTGCCGCCGAAGCCGCCGGCCTGGTAGCCGGCGAGCGCTGCGCTCACCGGCACCAGGATGGCCACGGCCACGGCTGCCGCCGCTCCCTTTCCTGCCCTTGAGAATCCGTTCATCTGCGCCACCCGCCCCGGTGTTCCGTAAGGACGGAAACAGCGTAGCGCGGCTCAGGTTGCGGTTCGGCGCCCTTCCGACTCGCGCTCGAGTCGCGCCGCCTCGGTTCCATACCAATCGGCGACGGCCCTCAGCCAGCCGGCCTCGGCGCGGGTGCGGACCCGGACGTAGTCGGAGTACTCCTCGCCGGCGAGCTCGATCGCCTGCTCGAACGAGATCGTCCGGTCGCCGCCCTCGCCGGCATCGGTTCGGCGCCAGAGCACGCTGCCCTGTTCGCCGCCCGAGAGCGTCAGCCTCGAGCCGTCGCTCAGCACCAGCTCCTTCGGCTCCTCGCCTCGGGTCCAGACTCCACGTAGGTCGCCGGCCTCGGTGTATACGTCCCTGGTCGCGACTGCGTCAACAGTCATAGCAACCTCCTTCGGCCCACTCCCGCTCGGCAGGCAGTCGGGTTCAACTGCTTGGCGCGGGAGTACCTAACGTAGCGGACTCTCACTGAGCCGCTGGTGCGCGTCCGCACGAATCTCTAGATTTCCGCTCGTGGCGCCGATTCGCGAGCGAAGGCTCGAGCTCGCGGGCTTCCGTACCCGGGCGATCGAGCTCGAAGGGGGCGCGAATGAGCCGCCGCTGATCCTGCTGCACGGCTGGGGTGACAGCGCCGACTGCTGGCGCCCGCTGATCCCCGCGCTCGAGCGCCGCGGGCGCCGCGTGATCGCGTTCGACATGCCGGGCTTCGGCGAAGCCGCCAGGCTCGACCGCGAGCGCGGCGTGCTGCCCCAGCTCGACCGCTTCGCCGCGGCGGCGATCCGCGACGTCGCCGAACGCGCGGGCGAGGACGTCGTCGTCGCCGGCAACTCGCTCGGCGGCTGCGTCGCGATGCGGGCCGCCGAGCGCGCCGAGCTGCCGCTCGCCGGGATCGTCCCCGTGGCGCCGGCCGGGCTCGACATGGCGCAGTGGTTCTCGATCATCGAGACGGCGCCGATCGTGCGAGCGCTGCTGCGGGCTCCGCTGCCGCTGCCGGAGACCGTCGTGCGCGACGCCGTCGGGCGCGCCTACCGCTCGCTCGCCTTCACCCGCCCCTCGGCCGTCGACGCGACCGCCGTCTCCTCGTTCACCCGCCACCTCCCCGAGCGCCGCGACGTGATCCGGATCCTCGCGACGGGACGGCGGCTGAAGCCCGAGCTGCAGGACGGCTGCTTCCGGCTCTCGCGGATCGCCTGCCCGGTTCTGCTGGTCTGGGGCGACTCGGACAAGATGGTCTACCCGAGCGGCGCCGAGCGGGTCCTGCGGGAGGTCGAGACGGTCCGCTTCGAGGTGATCCCCGGCTGCGGCCACTGCCCGCAGGTCGAGCGCCCGGACGCGCTGGCGGACCTGCTCGACGAGTTCCCGGCGCAGACGGCGAGCGCGGGAGCTAGCCTCGCCGCGGATGCCGAAGCCGCCTAGGGCACTGCTCGCCACGGGAACGCTCGCGGCCGCCCTTGCGGCGACCGCCGCGGCGGCGGGACCGGGCGGGGCCCGGCAGGGGGACGAGCCCCAGGAGCACCGCGCGAAGGTGCGGATGAACGGCCTCGCGAGCTTCGACAAGCCCCTCTTCGTCGCCGCTCCGGAGGGCGCGGGCGAGCTCGCCTTCGTGGTCGAGCGCAAGGGCAAGATCCGGCTGCTCGAGGGCGAGCGCAAGCGGGGCACGTTCCTCGACATGAGGCGCTGGGTGGGCTGCTGCCACGTCGAGACCGGGCTCTTCTCCGTGGCGTTCGCGCCCGACTACGAGCGCACCCGCCGCTTCTACGTCTACTTCACCAACAAGCGGGACAACATCGAGATCGACGAGTTCAAGGCCTCGAGGGGCCACCCGCGCAAGGCCGACCGGGGCTCGCGCCGCAAGCTCCTCGAGATCAAGCAGACGGGCGAGGTGAACCACAACGGCGGCACGGTCGCGTTCGGCCCCGACGGCTACCTGTACGCAGCGACCGGCGACGGCGGGCGCTTCGACAACCCGAGCGCGAACGCGCAGAAGAAGGGCTCGCTGCTCGGCAAGCTGATCCGGATCGACCCGCGCAGGGGCAAGCACCGCCCCTACCGGATCCCGCCGTCGAACCCCTACGCCGGCAAGGCGGGCCAGAACGAGATCTACGCGCGCGGCCTGCGCAACCCGTTCCGCTTCACGTTCGACGGCTCGAGGATCGTGATCGCCGACGTCGGCCAGAGCCGCCGCGAGGAGGTCGACATCGAGAGCGCGCGCAAGGCCAGGGGCGCCAACTTCGGCTGGAACGTCTACGAGGGCTCGCTGCGGTTCCGCCCCGGCAGCATCGGCAAGCACACCAAGCCCGCCCACCAGTACTCCCACTCGGGCTCGAACTGCTCGATCACCGGCGGGGTCGTGATCCGCGACGAGCGGCTGCCGAGGTCGGTCCGCGGCCGCTACGTCTACGCCGACTACTGCTCCGGGTTCGTGCGCAGCTTCATCCCGAAGCTCGGCGGCTCGCGCCGGGACAGCTCGCTCGGTGTGGGCAACCACGGCCAGATCGTGGGCTTCGGCGAGGACGCGCGCGAGCGGGTCTACGTGGTCCAGCTCAGCGGCCAGGTCTCGCGGCTCGACCCGCGGTAGCCCTAGGAGCGCCCGGCCAGCATCCGCCCGAGCGCGGCGAGGCGCGCGTGGTGGGCGGCGACCTCGAGCTCGTGCAGAGCGCAGCCGAGCTCGGTCTCGTCACCCGGCGGCGTGGCCGCGTGCAGGGAGTCCAGGGCCCCGAGCCACTCCTCCGAGCGGCGGCGCTGGCGCTCGAGCTTCTCGCGGATCTCGCCGGGTTCGAGCTCGCCGGCGAACAGCAGCTTCACCAGCGGGTGATCGGCGAAGAGCTGGTAGCTCGGCGGCTCGCCCTCGTCCTCTCCGGAGCGCAGCCAGCGCCGGAACTCGCGCCGTCCCGCCGCCGTCGCGCCGAAGACGCGGCGGGTGCGGCCGTCCACCTCCCGCTCGCTCGAATCGACCAGCCCGTCGGCCGCGAGGCGACGCAGCAGCGGATAGAGGACGCCGTCGTTGATCAGGCGATCCCGCGGGAGGCCCGGCGAGATCCGGTGCTTGAGCGCGTAGCCGTGGTCGGGGCGATCGGCGAGGAGGCCGAGGACGACGTGCTTCAGGGCCATATA
>DASUSH010000046.1:0-17760 GCA_036375215.1 Solirubrobacterales bacterium | reverse complement strand
GTGATCGTCATCGCCAACGACTTCACCGCGCTGAACGTCGCGATCCCGGCGATCGAGCAGGACTTCGATATCGACCTCGGGACCGCGCAGTGGGTCGTCAACGCCTACGCGCTGATCTTCGGGATGGCGATCGTCACCGGTGGCCGCCTCGCCGACATGTACGGCCGCCGCAAGGTCTTCTTCATCGGCGCGGGGATCTTCGCCGGCTTCTCCCTGCTCGGCGGGCTCTCGCCGAGCGCCGACTTCCTGATCGCGATGCGGCTGCTGATGGGCATCGGCGGAGCGCTGATGTGGCCGGCGCTGCTCGGCCTCACCTACGCGCTGCTGCCCGACTCGAAGGCGGGGCTCGCCGGGGGGCTGATCCTCGGCGCGGCCGGGATCGGCAACGCGCTCGGCCCGCTGCTCGGCGGCTTCCTCACCGAGGACGTCACCTGGCGCGCGATCTTCTTCCTCAACGTCCCGATCGCCGCGTTCGCGGTGGCGATCATCTCGTCGAAGGTCCCGAAGGACGATCCGGGCGCGCAGGAGGGGATCGACTACGCCGGCATCGGGGCGCTCTCCCTCGGCCTGATCCTGCTCCTGCTCGGGTTCGACCAGGCGAGCGACTGGGGGCTCGGCGATCCGCGTGTGATCGCCTTCTTCGTCGTCGCGGTGGCGCTGATCGCGAGCTTCGCCGTGATCGAGCCGCGGCAGGGCGAGCGCGCCCTCGTCCCGCGCGACGTGATCTCCAACACCGACTTCCGCGCCGCCTGCCTGACCGTTCTGCTGATCTCCGCCGTCTTCTTCACGGTCGTCCTCTATGTGCCCCAATTCATGATCAAGATCCTCGATTTCTCGGCGCTCGAGGCGGGCGCCGGGATGGCGCCGATGCTGGTGCTCTTCGCGATCACCGCCTTCGTCTCCGGCCGCTTCTACGAACGCGTCGGGGCGAAGGCGATGGTGACCCTCGGCACCGCCGGCCTCGCCATCGGGATCGTCCTGCTCGCGCTGGTCGGAGACGACTGGACCTACGCCGACCTCGTCCCGGGGCTCGCCGTCCTCGGATTCGGCGTCGGCGTTTTCTTCGCCTCGGTGACGACCGCGGGGGTCACCTCCCTCGACCCCTCGCGCACGAGCCTCGCCGGCGGAATCGTCTACATGTTCCAGGTGGCGGGCGGTGCCGTGGGGCTCGGGATCACGACGATGATCTTCACGCTCACCTCCGAGAGCGAGCTGAAGGAGAAGGCCACCGCGGCCGGGGCCCAGCTCACCGAGCACCAGTCGAGCGTCCTGCACGGCCTGCTGGCCGGCACCGACACCAGCGCCCAGGCGAAGGCCGAGCTCGCACCGGCGGTGCTGTCCCGGATCGACGAGATCGTCCGCGACTCGTTCGTCACCGGCATCCAGTCCGGCTTCCGGTACGCGGCGATCCTGGCGATCGCGGGCGTCTTCGTCTCGCTCATCTTCGTCGGCGGGCGGCTCGGCCGCTCGAAGCAGCCGGAGCCCGCCCCGTGAGCGCGCGCGCCGGGAGCGCCGCGCTCCTCGCCGCGGCCGCCCTCGGCCTCGCCGCCTGCGGCGGCGACGACGAGCCGACGACCGCGGCCTCGACGACGTCGACGACCACCACCTCGACCGAGCCCGGCACCTTCACCGGCACCTCGACCACCTCGACGAGCTCGACGTCGGCCTCGACCACCGCGACCGAGGGAGCGCCGATCGAGGAGATCGTCGCCGACGCGGCGAACGTCTCGCCGGAGGAGGTCGAGTGCGGCGACGAGGGCGGCCTCGAGTCGGTGCTCGGCAGCGGCGGGACCTGCTCGGCGGCCGGGACCGAGTACGTCGTCGCCGACTACGGCGAGGAGCTCGAGCTCGACACCCTCACCGCGAAGATCGACGCGATCGAGGAGACCGGGACGGTGCGCGGCGACTACCTGAAGCCGCGGCGCTCGAAGAACGGCGTCTACGCGGTCGCGACGCTCTCGATCACCAACCCCGGCAACGGCACCCAGCTCTTCGACGACTTCGGCGAGCAGGCGCGGCTCGTCGCGGGCACCCAGACGTTCAGCGAGCCGTTCAACGTCCTGAACGGCGTCGCCACGGACTCCTTCCTCTGGCAGGCGAAGAAGATCAAGCCGGGCGACACCGTGTCGGGGGACGTCGTCTTCGACATCCCCGAGGCCGCCGCCGAGGAGCTCGACGCGAACGGGGCCGTCCAGGTCCTCAACTTCGGCGACGAGGGCAACCTCCGCCGCGCCGACCAGATCGGCCTGCTGCGCACCGGCTAGCTCGCGCTCCAGCTCGTCGGCGCGAGGCGACGGCGGTCAGACCGGCCGCTGGGCGAACCCCGGCACCCGCTTCTGGCCGCGCGACTCGAAGTACTCCCACTCCTCGACGCCCAGCGGGGTCGCGGGCTCGTCCGCGTAGACCCACTCGCGCATGATCCGGTACCAGTTCCGCTTCGCCCGCAGCTGGGCGAGGACGGCGAGGACGCCGGTCTCCATCCGCCGGCCCATCAGCTCCTCGGCGGGCACCGACTCGCGCCGCATCAGGTCGTAGTACTCCGAGCGCGGGTCCGAGGTCGACTCGATGACCTTCATCACGCGGCGCGCGGACACCTCGTACTCGCGGTCCTCCATGTACCAGCCGCCGACCAGCATCACGTGGTCCATGAGGCGCTCGGCGTCGACCTTCTTCGGGTTCTTCACGAACCCGAGGTCCTGCAGCGCCTTCATCAGCGCCGCGGGGTCCTTGCGCGCGGCCGCGTCGATCGCCGCCTGCTCGAGCTCGATCTGCTCGGGGTCGAGCCGCTTGGTCATCCCGAAGTCGAGGAAGGCGACGCGGCCGTCGTCCATGAGGATGTAGTTGCCGGGGTGGGCGTCGGCGTTGAAGTGCTGGAGGTGGTAGATCGAGCCGAAGTGGAAGCGGAAGACGATCTCGCCGTAGCGGCTGCGGGTCTCGGCGTCCAGCTCCTTCACCTGGCCGAATTGCGTGCCCTCGACGAACTCGGTGACCAGCACCTTGCGCCGTGACAGCCGGGTGATCACCTGCGGCACGTAGATGAAGGGGTGGTCGCGGTAGGCGCGGGCGAACGAGCGCTGGTTCTGCGCCTCGAACTCGTAGTCGAGCTCCTCCATCACCCGCTCCTTGAGCTCCTCCGCGATCGACTTCGGGTCCAGGCCGGGGGCGAGCGCCTTCGCCAGCCGCACGATCGTGCCGGCGTTGCGCAGGTCCGCCTCCAGCGCGTCGGCGACGTCGGGGTACTGGATCTTGACCGCGACCTCGCGGCCGTCGGTCATCGTCGCCCGGTGCACCTGGCCGATCGAGGCGGCGGCGAACGCCTCGGGCTCGACGTGCTCGAAGAGCTCGTCGATGCGCTCGGGCGCGTACTGGTCCTCGAGCACCTTCACGACCCTCTCCCAGGGCATCGCCGGCGCGTCGTTGCGCAGCTTCGCCATCTGCTCCTGGTAGAGCTCGCGGTAATCCTCGGGCAGGAACTCGGTGTCGACGAAGGAGGCGAGCTGGCCGAGCTTCATCGCCGCGCCCTTCATCTCGCCGAGCGTGCCCGCGATCTTGAGCGCGGTCTCCATGTGGCGGGTCTCGAGCTTCTCCTCGCCGCGCTCGCCGGAGCGCACGACGTTCGCGGCCTTCGTCCCCGCGTACCGCGTCGCCTGCGTGCCGAACGCGCTGCCGAGCTTCGCGGAGCGGCGGACCCTGCCCTTGGGAATCTTCTCTTCCCCCACGGGCGCAGAGTATTGAGCCTTCTATCCTCCGTCGCCGCATGGCGAGCCAGCAGCGGCCAAAGATCAAGGTCGCCGAGCGAAACGAGTTCGGCACCCGCGTGAGCAAGCGCAAGCGCAACGACGGCCTCGTGCTCGGCGTCGTCTACGGCGGGGGCGGCGAGGCCCGCGCCTTCGAGGTGCCCGAGCGCGAGCTGCGCGTGGTCCTGCAGACCGGCGCGGCGCTCTTCGACCTCGAGTTCGACGGCTCCTCGACGCCGGTGGTGATCAAGGAGCAGCAGCACCACCCGGTGCGCGGCCGGCTCCAGCACCTCGACCTGCTCGAGGTGAAGCTCGACGTCGCGATCCAGTCCGAGGTCGCGATCGAGCTCGACGGCGCCGAGGAGGCGCCCGGTGCCAAGGAGGGCGGCGTGCTCGAGCACATCACCCGCGAGGTCACCGTCGAGGCCCTCCCGACCGAGATCCCCGAGCAGATCGTCGTCGACGTCTCCGCGATGGAGATCGGCGACACGATCCAGCTCTCCACGGTGACCCCTCCGCAGGGCGTCACCTTCGTGGTCGACGACCCCGAGGAGGTCACGATCGCGACGCTCTCGCCGCCGCGGATCGAGGAGGAGCCCGAGCCCGAGCTCGAGGAGGAGGCCGAGCTCGTCGGCGAGGATGGCGAGCCGATCGAGGCCGAGGCGGGCGCCGAGGGCGAGGACACCGAGGGCGAGGGCGGCGAGCCCCAGCCCGAGCGCGTCGGCGAAGAGGGCGGGGAGTAGCGGCGGTTGCGCCTCTTCGGCCGCCAACGCGGCGGCGAGGGAGCGGGCACATCCGATCGGACCCTGATCGTCGGTCTCGGCAATCCGGGACGGCGCTACGAAGGGACCCGGCACAACATCGGCTTCGAGGTCGCCGCCGAGCTCTCCCGGCGCTGGGGGCTGCCGAAGGCGAAGCAGAAGTACAAGGGCCTCGTCACGGAGGGCAGGACCCAACCGGGCGGCCCGCACGTCGCGATCCTCCTGCCGCAGACCTACATGAACGAGTCCGGCGACTCCGCCGGGCCCGCGCGCGGCGCCCTGCGGGTCCCGCTCGAGCGGCTGATCGCCGTCCACGACGAGATCGACCTGCCGTTCGGGACCGTCCAGGCGAAGGAGGGCGGGGGGGTGGCCGGGCACAACGGCCTGAAGAGCCTCGAGCGCGGGCTGGGCGGCCGCGAGTTCTGGCGGGTGCGGGTCGGCGTCGGCCGCCCGGACTCGACCGACCCGGAGATCGTCTCGGCGCACGTCCTCGGCCGCTTCTCGGAGCCCGAGGACGAGGTGCGCGAGCTGATCTTCCTCGGCGCCCAGGAGACCGAGCGCCTCGTCGATCGGATCGCCCCCGATGCCTAGAGCGCTAGACCCGCTGACGAGCTGCACGCGCGACGAGCAAGGGATCGTCCTGATCCGGCTCGAGCGCGCCGAGGCGCGCAACGCGATCAACACCCGGATGCTCGGCGAGCTCATCGAGCACCTGCGCAGGGCCCGCGAGGACCCCGAGACCCGCGTGCTCGTGATCTCCTCCAACGACCAGATGGGCCTCTCCGCCGGCGCCGACGTCCGCGAGGAGCTCGACGAGGAGGGCCGGGTGCGGCGGATGGAGCTCTGGGCCGAGTTCTACGACGCGCTCACCGCCTTCCCGCGCCCGACGGTCGCCGCCTGCCACGGCGCCTGCGTCGGCGGCGGCGCCGAGATCGCGATCGCATGCGACCTGCGCGTCGGCGGCTCCAACCTGCGACTGCGCTTCCCCGGCGCCGCCCTCGGCGTCCCGGTCGGGCCCGCGCGCCTCGTCACCCTCGTCGGGCTCTCGGTCGCCAAGTACGCGCTGCTCACCGCGCGCGAGATCGCCATCGACGACGCCCACCGCTGGGGCCTCGTCCACAAGGTCGCCCCCGCGGCCGCCACCGAGGACGCCGCCCTCAAGATGGCCGAGGGCGTCGCCCAGCTCGACCCAGATGGCGTCGCCCGCCTGAAGTCGATGCTCCACGAGCACGACGGCGTCGTCGAGCGCTCCGCCGCCGAGGGCCGCGGCCAGGTCGAGTGGCAGCGCACCGGCCCGGGCCTGCCGTACCGCTCCTAGATGAGCAATTCCACGCCCCCGCGCCCCCGGGCACACGCGGTCGTGGATTCACTCATTTAGGCGCTCACTCCTCCGGCAGCTGGCCGAAGACGCTCGTGATCTCCCACTTGCCGCCCGACTCGGCGAAGGTGGGGTGAGCCGCGCCGGCGACGCCCGACGCGGTTGCGCCGTCGACCTCGAGCTCGGCGAACTCCGCGCTGAGCCCGGCCGCGAAGCTGAGCGTCGCGTCCCTGTCGCCCAGGGTCTCCTCGCACCCGGGCCCGCCGCGCAGCGGGCTGCCGAGCTGGAGGTTCATCTCATTCGGCTCGGCGAGGCGGTCGGAGAGCTCCGCGCAGGCCGTGGCCCCGTCGCCCTTCTCGACCGCGTCCGCGAACGCCGCCCAGGTCTCCTCGATCGCCGCCTCGGCCTCGGCGGGGGACTGCTCGGCCCGGTCCTCGGTGGTGGAGTCCCCGCCGCCGCAGGCGGAGAGCAGGATGGCGCTCGCCACCGCCAGGACGGCTCGCGTCGGCTGGGTCATTGCGCTGACGCTATCCGCTGTGGCTACCCGCCGGCCACGCTCTGGGCTCGACCGCCGAGGTGGGCGTCGAGACCGAGATCTGGCCCACGCGGAGGCCGGCGAGCTTCGAGTGCAGGGCTCGACGGAGGCGCCTTCGAGGGCTGCCGGTCCGGGCGCTCCGTGCCGAAGCTGGATCCGGGCAAGCACGCCTTCGTGTCCGTGCCCACGACGTCGGGAGATGTTCGAGGTCTTCCGGTTGTGCGCGTCGTGATCGGGAGGTAGCCTGCGGATCGACCGAGCAGGGCCTTTCACGGGGCCAGCCAAAACGTCCGGGTAAGGGGAAGGTCAATGGGAATTCGTGGAACGCTCCGCCGTCTCGGGTCGGCAACGCTCGCGAGCGCGGCGCTCGCTCTCGCTGCCGCCGCTCCGGCCTCGGCCGCGAGCGTCGTCTACATCGGCGGGGACGGCAACGTGCACCTCGTCAGCCCCGACGGGTCGGTGAAGCACCAGGTGACGAGCGACGCCACGGCGGACAGCAAGTACCGCTCGCCGTCGCAGACCGACGCCGGCACGGTGGTCGCGATCCGCGGCTCCGGCAACAGCCCGTTCGCGTACTTCCTCGACCGCCAGACCGGCCAGGTGACCGGCAACTGGCTGCTCCCGGGGCGCTCGGGCCCGCTCTCGTTCTCGCCCTACACCGGCGGCCAGATCGCGCCGAACGGCGGGGTCATCGTCTACGACTCCTTCTACGGGCCGGGATACACCGGAAACGGGCAGATCGACGTCGGCTTCGTCTTCGGCCCGGGGGCGACCGACCCCTGCGTCGTGAACTGCGAGACCGGCTACTCCGAGCCCCGCTGGATCCCCGGCATCCCGGGCGCGGGAATGATCAACACCCCGTTCGGCGGCTCGCCGGAGGAGGCGATCTACGTGCAGGGGAGCTCCAGCCTGCAGCGGTGGGTCGGCCTGAACAACCCGAACGACGCGGACATCCAGAGCTTCGACGTCTCGCGGCAGGGCCGGACCATGATCGAGCTGGATCCCGAGGGAGCGCCCCCGAGCGGCGAAGAGGTGTCCCAGATCCAGTTCTACTCGAACGTGGGCACGCCGGGAGAGGCCGGCGCCGACGTCCAGTTCCAGTGCATCGCGGAGAACTTCGCGCGCAGCCGCGCGCGGCCGCGCTGGTCGCCGGACGGCTCGATGATCGCCTGGGAGGACGCCGGCGGCGTCTTCACCTCGCCCGCGCCGACCGTCACCGACGGCGGCCCCTGCAACCTCGCGCCGAAGCTCGTCGCGCCGGGCGGGACCCGGCCGGACTGGGGCGTCGCCGACACGCCCGGCGGCGGCTCCGGGAGCGGCGACGGCGGTGGCGACGGCGGCGACGGCGGTGACGGAACCGGCGGCGGCGAGCCGACGGTAGACCTCGGCGACGGCCAGTCGCTGAAGCGGGTCGTCAAGTCCGGCAAGCTCGTCGTCGAGGTCACCTGCGGCGCGCCGTGCGACGCAAACGTCACCGCGATCGCGGACAAGAAGACCGCGAGCAGGTACAAGACCGGGAAGAAGCTCGGCTCGGGCTCGGAGCGAAGCGACGCGGCCGGGACCTTCGACGTGACGGCGAAGCTCACGAAGAAGGCCAGGAAGGGCCTGAAGAAGGCGAAGAAGGCGAAGGCCACGCTCAAGGCCGAGATCACCGAGGACGGCAGCCCGACCGAGACCGTCAGCCAGAAGGTGACGCTCAAGAACTGAGGAGTGAGCGCGGTCGCGCGCTCCCCGCGCGCGGGGAGGTCGCGAAGCTCGCCGTCAAGGCGCCCTGAGTCGCTGGCTAGCATCGAAGGGCCGGGCACCGCGCCCGGTTCTTCCCCGTGCTCAGGCCGCTGCTCGACATCGCCAACGACTCGAAGGCCTTCCTGGCGCTCGCCGCCGAGGCCGGGTCGAAGGGCCGTACCGAGGCCCACATCTCCTCCGCGATCAGGCCCTACCTGCTCGCGGCGCTCCTCGAGTCCGCGGACGGCCTCGCCGGGCGCGCGGCGCTCGTGGTCACAGCCGACGACCGCTCGGCCCGCGACCTCGCCCGCGACCTGAACGCCTTCGCCGCGCCCCGCGGCGTCCGCTACTACCCCTCGCGGGGCACCGGCTACGAGTCACATGTGGCGCCGCCGCCGCACCTCGTCGGGCTGCGGATCGCGGCCCTCGACGCCCTCACCGGCGAGGCCGGGGCGGGGCCCCCGCCGCCGCTGGTGGTCGCCAGCGCGATCGCGCTCGCCGAGGCGGTCCCGGACGCGAGCCTGCGGCCGGCCGGGTTCACGCTCCACCGCGGCGAGGAGGTCGACCTCGGCGACGTCGCCGAACTGCTGGTCGAGTGCGGGTACGAGCGTCTCGACCAGGTCGAGGAGCGCGGCCAGTTCGCGCTTCGCGGCGGCATCCTCGACGTCTACCCGGCGACCGAGGAGCGGGCCGTGCGGCTCGAGCTGTTCGGCGACGAGATCGAGTCGCTGCGCTGGTTCTCGACCTTCACCCAGCGCTCGCTGGGCGAGGCCGAGCGGGTCGAGATCTCGCCGGCCGCCGAGCTGGCGTCCGAGCACCGGGAGCTGGCGGAGGCGGCGGCCGACCAGGAGGAGCGCCCCGACATCGCCGAGCTGCTCCCCGTTGACAGGTTCCAGGCCCCGCTCGACCTCATCGGAGAAGAGACCGCGGTCGTGATCGCCGCCGCCGACGAGATCCCGGCGGCGCTCAAGGACCACTGGACCGACGTCACCACGGCCATGCACGATGCCGACGCGCGCCACCTCTACGTCGAGGTGTCCGGGCCGCTGCGCGAGCGCGCGTTGCTGGAGGTCTCCTCGCAGGCCGCCGACCAGCCGCACTCGTTCCGCGCCCAGCGGCCGGCGTCGGCGGCCCGCACGCCGGCCGAGGCCGAGGCCGAGCTCTCGAAGCAGGTGCGCTCCGGCTACGCGACCGTCGTCGCCTTCGACCGCCGCGGCGAGGCCGAGCGCGCCCGCTACTCGTTCGACCGCCTGACCGCGACGCTGATGGAGGACCGCGCCCCCGAGCCGGGCGCCGTGGCGTTCGCCGAGGGCTCGATCAGCGAGGGCTTCCTCTCGCCCGAGCTGAAGCTCGCGGTGATCCCCTGGCGCCAGCTCCTGCACCGGCGCAAGAGCGCCGCCGCCGCGCCGGCCCGCGGCCGCCTGCGCACGTTCTCGGAGCTCCGCGTCGGCGACCACGTCGTCCACGAGGACCACGGCATCGCCCGGTTCGCCGGCTTCGAGACGAAGACGCTCGCCGGCGTCACCCGGGACTACCTGCAGCTCGAGTATCGCGGCGAGGACCGGGTCTTCGTGCCCGCCGAGCAACTCGCCAAGATCAGCCGCTACATCGGGGCGGGCGGCGATGCGCCGCAGCTGTCCAAGCTCGGGGGCTCGCGCTGGGAGCAGATGAAGGCGCGCGCCCGCCGCGCCGCCGGCGAGCTCGCGGGAGACCTGCTGAACCTCTACGCGGAGCGCCGCTCCCGGCCCGGCCACGCCTACTCGCCGGACGGCGAGTTCGCGATCCAGCTGCGCGAGTCGTTCCCCTACCGGGAGACCGCGGACCAGGTCGACGCGATCGAGTCGGTGGAGTCCGACATGGAAGCGGCGACGCCCATGGACCGGCTGATCTGCGGAGACGTCGGGTACGGCAAGACCGAGGTCGCGATGCGGGCGGCGGTGAAGGCGGTCGCCGACTCGAAGCAGGTGATGATGCTGGTTCCGACCACGATCCTCGCCCAGCAGCACCTCGGCACCTTCCGCGAGCGGCTGGCGGACTTCCCGATCGAGGTCGACTCGGTCTCGCGGCTGCGTCGGCCGGCCGAGGTCAAGGCGACGCTCGCCGCGTTCGCCGAGGGCAGGCTCGACATCCTGATCGGCACCCACCGCCTGCTCTCCCGGGACGTCCGCGCCCGCGACCTCGGCCTGCTGATCGTCGACGAGGAGCAGCGGTTCGGGGTCAAGCAGAAGGAGCTCCTGCGGCAGCTCAAGCTGAAGGTCGACGTGATCTCGCTCTCGGCGACGCCGATCCCGCGCACCCTGCAGATGAGCCTCGCGGGCCTGCGCGACATCTCGGTGATCGAGACTCCGCCGGAGGGCCGCCGTCCCGTCCGCACCTACGTCGGCCCCTACGACGACGATCTCGTCCGCCGGGCGGTCGAGCGTGAGCTCGGCCGCGACGGCCAGGTCTTCTTCCTGCACAACCGGATCGAGTCGCTGCACGAGATCGCCGAGGGAATCCGCGCCCTCGTTCCCAGGGCGCGCGTCGCCGAGGCCCACGGGCAGATGGACGAGCAGGCGCTCGAGTCGACGATGCTCACGTTCCTGCGCGGGGACGCCGACGTCCTCGTGGCGACGACGATCATCGAGTCCGGGCTCGACATCCCGACCGCGAACACGCTGATCGTCGAGCGCGCCGACCAGCTCGGCCTGGCGCAGGCCTACCAGATCCGCGGCCGGGTCGGCCGGTCGCGCGAGCGCGCCTACGCCTACCTGCTCTATCCCGCGGAGGAGAACCTGAGCGCTGACGCCGGCGCCCGCCTGGCCACGCTCTCCGACCACACCGAGCTCGGCTCCGGGTTCGCGATCGCGATGCGCGACCTCGAGCTGCGCGGCGCCGGCGACCTGCTTGGCGATGAGCAGTCGGGCCACGTCGCCGCGGTCGGCTTCGAGCTCTACCTGCGGATGCTCGAGGAGCAGGTCGAGGCGCGCCGCGGGGCGGGCGAGGGCGAGCCGTCCGAGAGCGCGGTCCGGCTCGACCTGGACGTCGACGCCTATGTCCCGGCCGAGTACGTGCCCTTCGAGGCCGCCAAGATCGACGTCCACCGCCGCGTCTCGGCGGCGCGCGAGCCCGGCGAGCTGCGCGAGCTGCGCGACGAGCTCCGCGATCGCTTCGGCCCGCCGCCGGACGCGCTCGAGAACCTGATCTCGCTGCAGCGGGCGCGGATCGAGTTCGGCCGGGCGGGCGCCGCCTCGGTGGAGGCCCGCGGCAGCCGGCTCACGGTCGCGCCGGTCGAGCTCGACGCCGAGCAGGCCGCGGCGATCGCGGACCGGGTCGAGGGGGCGATGTACGAGTGGCGCCAGCGCACGCTCTCGGTGCGGGTCTCGCCGGAGCCGGAGGCGCGCCTCGCCGCCGCGGTGGCGCTCGCCGAGGCGCTCGCGGCCGAGCGCAGCGAGGAGGCGCCGCCCGAGGCGGTCGCATCGGCGTAGGCCCTAGAAGTTGAGGCAGTTTTGATTCCCCTCGTTATGCTGCCCCGCTCGTGAGTCCACAGGCCAGGAAGGGAAACCCCGCCAAGGGGGCGAGGACGAACCGGCCCGCGCCGAAGACGTCCGGCACCCCGAAGCCGCGCAAGCGGCTCATGGCGCTGATCTTCGGGGTCGCCCTGGTCGTGATCGCGGCGGTCGTGATCATCGGCCGCGGCCACGTCGACGAGGGCTCGGCCCCCAGCGAGGGGATCGCCGAGGTCCAGGACGTCGACGACGGGACCATCACCCAGGAGGACTTCGACGCGTCCATCACCCGCACCGCGGAGGGCCAGGGGCTGAAGAAGCCGCCGCCGCCCGACGATCCGAACTACACGGCCCTGCGCGACCAGGCCTTGGGCGAGGTGCTCCTGCCGCTCTGGATCGAAGGCGAGGCCGCCGATCGCGGCATCTCGGTCACCGACGAGGAGGTCAGCCAGCGCGCCGAGTCGATCGTCAAGGAGAACTTCGGCGACCAGAAGGAGTTCGACAAGTTCGTCGAGGAGCAGGGCTTCTGCACCGAGGACGAGCTCGCCTCCGGCGACCCGACGGTCGAATGCGAGGGCGTCCAGCGCGAGGTCCGCGTGATGCTGCTCGCCGAGGCCGTGCAGGAGGCCGTGATCCCGGCCGACCTGACCGCGGTCACCTCCGGCGAGGCGTCCCCCGAGGAGGCGGAGTCCGCCATCCCGCAGGAGGACGTCGAGGAGTTCTACGACGAGAACATCGAGCAGTTCCAGGTTCCCGAGACGCGGGACGTTCGGGTGATCCAGAACCAGGACGAGGCCAAGGTCTCCGACGCGATCTCCGAGCTCGACTCCGACGACTCCGAGAAGAACTGGGAAGCGGTCGCCAAGGAGTTCTCGCAGGACCCGGTCTCCAAGGATCGCGGCGGCCTGCTGGAGGGCGTGGTCGAGGGCCAGAGCCCCGGCGGGCCCGCGTTCGACGAGGCCGTGTTCGGCGCCGCCGAGGGCGAGATCGTCGGCCCGATCGAGACCGACAACGGGTTCTACGCCGCCCAGGTGGTCAAGGTGAATCCCGAGGAGACGACCCCGGTCGACGACGTCTCCGACCAGATCCGCCAGCAGCTCGCCGGTCAGGAGCAGGAGCGGCTCGCGACCGAGTTCGAGGAGGACTTCGTCTCCAAGTGGACCGAGCTGACGGTCTGCGCCGAGTCGGTCCTGAACGATCGCTGCGCCAACTTCGAGCCGCCCAACCCGCGCAGCTGCGACGGGCAGGAGCCGCTCCCCGAGGGCTGCCCGCCCGGCGCCCCCGATCCGCTCGCCTGCACGGACCAGACTCCGCCGGAGGCCGGTTGCGCGGCGCCGGTGGTCTCGCGCAAGCCGCGCAAGCCCGGCACCCCCGCCGACTCGGACCCGCTCACCAATCTCGCCCAGGGACCGTTCTCGCTGCCGCAGCCCGCGGCGACCGGCCTGCCCGGCGGCATCCCCGGCGGCGCGCTGCCGCCCGGCGTCGCCCCCGGCGGCGCGGTCCCGCCCGGCGCGGTCCCGCCCGGCGCGGCGCCTCCTGGCGCCGCTCCGCCCGGCGCCGTGCCCCCGGGCGCCGCACCCCCGGGTGGCGCCGCGGTCCCGCCCGGCGCGGGCGGCGCGCCGGTACCGACCGCACCGCCCGCCGGTGGCGCCGGCGGAGCCGTCCCGGTCGCCCCGCCGGGTGGCTGATCCACAGAGCGCAACCGACGCCCTGGAGCGCCTCGACGCGATCACCCGGCGCCTGCGCCGCGAGTGCCCATGGGACCGCGAGCAGGACGAACGATCGATCGTCCCGCACACCGTCGAGGAGGCCTACGAGCTGGCCGACGCTGCCGCCCGCGGCGACGACGAGAAGCTCCTCGACGAGCTCGGCGACGTGCTCTTCCAGGTGCACTTCCTCGCCCTCCTCCTGGAGGAGCGCGGCGCCGGCGACCTCGCCGCCGTCGCGCAGGGAATGACCGAGAAGCTCGTCCGCCGCCACCCCCACGTCTTCGGCTCGGAGAGCGAAGCGGCCGACGCGGTCGGCGACGCGGAGACCGCCCGCGAGGTCTTGCGCAACTGGGACCAGATCAAGCGCGAGGTCGAGGGCCGCGGGGCGGGGGAGCCGTTCGCCGACGTGCCCGAGAACCTTCCCGGCCTGCTCTACGCGCGCAAGATCCTGCGGCGCGCGGACCCCGAGGCCGGTTCGCCGACTCCGGCGGACGAGGCGCAACGCGACGCGGCGGAGCACCACCTCGGCGAGCTGCTGCTCGCCGCGGTGGCGCTCTCGCGGCGGCTCGGCGTCGACCCCGAGCTCGCCGTGCGCGGGGCGGCCGAGCGCTTTCGCGACGAGCGCCGCGCCTAGCTCAATAGCCGCCCCAGCTCACGTGCCACCACTCGCTCGGGATCGTGCCCGACCAGCCGTAGGCGGCCCCGATCTGGTCGATCACCGAGCGCATCTCGGGCGTCGCGACGTCGACCGCGACGCCGAGCTCGTGGGTCGAGGAGCCCGGCGGGTTCGCCGGCGCTCCGATCCCCGCGAGGTACTGGTCGTAGAGGACCTGCTGCTGCTCGGCCGTGCGGTAGGCCGACATCGTGCCGCCGGGGTAGAGCTCGACTCCGAACTGCTCGCGTGCCGCGGCCGCCATCCGGCTCCACGACTCGGCCGCCGCGGGGTCGAGGTGCAGCTCGCCCCAGGGTGAGCTGATGTGGCCCATCCCCGGCGCGGGGACGATCTCCCCCGAGGCCGGTGCGGCGGCCGTCGTCGTGTCCGCCGCCGGCGCGGCCGGCGCGGTCGTCGTCTCCGTTCCCGCGGTGGCGAGCGTGGCGGCGCCCTCGTCGACCGTGGGGACGTCGATCGTCTCGCCGAGCGCGACCTGGGCGTCCTCGGCGATCCCGTTGTAGGCGGCGACCGTGCGGGTCGTCAGGTTGTTCGCCGCCGCGATCGACCACAGCGTCTCGCCCGGCTGGACCACGTGTGGCACGGCCGCGCTCGCCGGACTGGTGACCAGCAGCGCCGTCCCGAAGAACACCCCCGCTCCCACGCGGCGCATGTCCACGTGAGGCTCCTTTCGCTCATCGGTGCGGAGCGTGGTTTCGCGGACGCCGCACCCGAACCTCCCGGGAGAGCCCCGGCTTATGTCTCCTGAACGGTTCCTGTCAGCCCGGTGACGGCGAGGGCGGCTAGTACCCGCCGCCGCCGCTGGGCGTCGTGCTCGTCGTCTCGGCCGCGGTGCTCGCCGTGGGCTCGGAGCCCTTGACGGCGAGCGCCCCGCGCATGTCCTGAGCCGCGTGGTAGGAGCAGTAGAACGGGACGAGGCCCGAGTCCGGGATCTCGACGTCGACCGAGGCCGACCCGCCGGGCTCGGTGTCCTCGTCGATGTTCTGGTCCTCGACCGTCAGGTTGTGCTCGGAGTCGCCCTCGTTCGCGATTTCGAGCGTCACCTTCTGGCCGGGCTCGCCGGTGAGCACCGTCGGCGAGAAGTAGAAGTCGTCCTCCTCGAGCTCGACCGAGGCGCCGGTCACCTCCTCGGTGCCTTCGTTGTTGGCGGTCTCGCCGTCGATCTCGATGGTCGCCGCCTCCTCACCGCCCTCCGCGCCGGTCGACGTGGAGTCATCGTCGTCGCCGCAGCCGGCCGCAGCGAGCGCCAGCGCGGTCATGGCGATCGCCGGCAGGGCCGGGGCGTGCAGCCTGCGCAGGGTTTCGATCGGGCACCTCCCTCGGGTCGGAGTGCCCGCATGATCCACCCGCGCGGCAAGAGGTGAGCCAGGTTTTAGGTGCGCTTAGGGGAGGCCGCCCCATACACTCCCGCGCTCGTATGAGCGCGATCGAGCGCATCCACGCACGTCAGATCCTCGACTCCCGCGGCAACCCCACGGTCGAGGTCGAGCTCGCCCTCGCCGCGGGCGGGAGCGGCCGCGCCGCGGTCCCCTCCGGAGCGTCGACCGGCGAGTTCGAGGCGACCGAGCTGCGCGACGGCGGCGACGCCTGGGGCGGCAAGGGCGTCACGCAGGCGGTCGCGAACGTGAACGGCGAGATCGCCGGCGCCCTCGGCGGCTTCGACGGCGACCAGGCGGAGCTCGACCGGCGGCTGATCGAGCTCGACGGTACCGCGAACAAGTCGCGGCTCGGCGCGAACGCGATCCTCGGCGCCTCGCTCGCCTTCGCCAAGGCGCGGGCCGCGGAGGCGGGGGAGCCCCTGTGGCGATTCCTGGGCGGCGCCGACGCCCAGGTGCTGCCGGTGCCGATGATGAACGTGGTGAACGGCGGCGCCCACGCCGACAACCGCGTCGACTTCCAGGAGTTCATGGTCGTGCCGGCGGGCGCGGACTCCTTCGCCGGAGCGCTGCGGGTCGGCACCGAGGTCTTCCACGCGCTGAAGCGCACGCTCCACGACCGCGGCCTCGCCACCGCGGTCGGCGACGAGGGGGGCTTCGCACCCGACCTCGGCTCGAACGCGGAGGCGCTCGAGATGCTCGTCGCGGGGATCGAGGCCGCCGGCTACGAGCCCGGCCGCGACGTCTTCATCGCCCTCGACCCGGCGACCAGCGAGATCTTCGATTCCGGCTCCTACGTCCTCGAGCACGAGGGCCGCACGCTCTCGGCCGAGGAGATGGCCGACTACTGGGCCGAGCAGGTCGGAGCGTTCCCGATCGTCTCGATCGAGGACGGCATGGACGAGGAGGACTGGGACGGCTGGAGCCTGCTCTCGGAGCGGATCGGCGACGGCTGCCAGCTCGTCGGCGACGACCTCTTCGTCACCAACCCCGAGCGCCTGCGCCGCGGGATCGAGCTCGGCGTCGCGAACTCGATCCTGATCAAGGTCAACCAGATCGGCACGCTCTCGGAGACGCTCGAGGCGATCCGGATCGCGCGCGAGGCGGGCTACACGGCCGTGATGTCGCACCGCTCGGGCGAGACCGAGGACACGACGATCGCCGACCTCGCCGTCGCCACCGGCGTCGGCCAGATCAAGACCGGCGCGCCCTCGCGCTCCGACCGCGTCGCCAAGTACAACCAGCTCCTGCGGATCGAGGAGGAGCTCGGCGACCGCGCCACGTATCCCGGCCTGAGCGCGTTCGCGGGGCGCTGACGCGGCGGCTGGGCGATCACGCCCATCGCCGTCCGCGGGAAGGGTGGCGGGCGGAGGCACCGAACTTGACGATCAGTGAGCGCACGCGCGCATCGATCCACCCAGCGCCGTTACCGGGTCGCGCCCCGTTCGCGCTCGCGGCGCGCATCGCGGATCGACTGGGAGCGCGCCGGCCGGATCGCGCTCGTCCTCGTCCTCTTCCTGATCCTCGTCCTCTACGTGAACCCGGTGTCGAGCTTCTTCGACGCCTGGCAGGAGGGCAAGGCGGAGAAGGAGAACCTCGCCGAGCTCGAGGCGACCAACGCCGAGCTGAAGCAGCGCGTCGCCGCCCTGGACGCGCCCGGCGGCGCCGAGCGCGAGGCGCGCAAGATGGGCATGATCGCCGAGGGCGAACGGGCCTACGTGGTCCGCGACCTCCGCGACAAGTAGCGGCCCGCCCGGGCGCCCGGGGGTCGCGTCGTGCTTGACGTCGGCGCCTACCTGCTCGCCACCGCCGAGCTCGCCGCGATCGCCGCCGCGCTCGCCTTCGGCGCCATCCGCCTGCGCGCCGCGCTGCTGCCGACCTTCGAGGGCGCGCCCGCGCGCCTCGCCGAGGCGGTGCTGGCGCTCTCCACGCTGCTCGTGGTGGGCGAGGCGCTGGGGCTCGCCGGCCGCTTCGAGGAGTGGCCGCTCACCGCGGCGCTGGTGGCCGTGGGGATAGCGCAGGGTCTCATCGCGCCGAGGATCGACGTTGGCCGCGAAACGTTGCCCACGGCAACGGAAGGCGGCCAACGTCAGTTCGGCGGACGCCGGCTGCAGCTCGGGATCGCGATCGCCGCCACCGCGATCGTCTTCGAGCACTGGCTCGTGCCCACGGCGGCCACGCTCGCGGAGGGCATCTACGGCTTCGACAGCCAGTGGTACCACCTCCCGTTCGCCGCCCGGTTCGCCGAGACCGGGCAGATCTGGGACTTCCACTACACGACCCCCGTCCTGCTCAGCTGGTTCTACCCGGCGAACTCGGAGCTCCTGCACGCCGCCGGGATGGTGATCACCGGGCGCGACCTGCTCTCGCCGATGCTGAACCTCGGCTGGCTCCTCCTCGCTCTGCTGGCCGCGTGGTGCCTCGGCCGGCCCTGGGGGGTC
>DASUSH010000045.1:0-19983 GCA_036375215.1 Solirubrobacterales bacterium | reverse complement strand
GCCGGCGAGTGGCTGATCGAGAACGGGGTGGAGGTCCGCGACTTCAACTCCTACGGCTCGCGCCGCGGCAACCACGAGGTGATGATCCGCGGCACCTTCGCGAACGTCCGCCTGCGCAACAAGCTCGTCGACCGGGAGGGCGGCTTCACCCGCCATTTCCCCGACCGCGACGAGACCACCATCTACGAAGCGGCGATGGCCTACGCCGACGAGGGCGTGCCGCTAGTCGTCATCGCCGGCAAGGAGTACGGCTCGGGCTCGTCGCGCGACTGGGCGGCGAAGGGAACGAAGCTGCTCGGCGTGCGCGCCGTCCTCGCCGAGAGCTTCGAGCGCATCCACCGGTCCAACCTGATCGGGATGGGGGTCCTGCCGCTGCAGCTCCCCGAGGGCGAGACCGCCGAGTCGCTGGGCCTGACCGGCGAGGAGACGATCACCGTGGGCGACCTCGAGAACGCCGAGGCGAAGGCGGTCTCGGTGAAGGCCGAGCGCGACGGGGGGGACCCGATCGAGTTCGAGGCCCGGGTCCGCCTGGACACCCCGAACGAGGTGAAGTACTTCCAGCACGGCGGCATCCTGCACCGCGTGCTGCGCGAGCTGAAATAGCGTTTCGCCGCCGAAGTCCCGGCTGACGAGGGTTGACACAAATCGTCAGCTAGGAGACAATGAATTCACACGCAGGGGCTCTTTTTCCAAGGGCTCGTTCCCGGTCAGTCCCGCCTCCGGGAACGATCGCGTCGGCATCCCTCCCTGGCTACCGACGCGCAGGCGTGGGTGCGGGTTGTGTGGACCCCCTGCCTCCCACAGCCCCACTCACGCCATCTCGAAAGCGGTGGCTTCGTAGTTCTTTGTCCTCGTCCTCGAACTACTTTGCCACCGCTTCCGAGACCGCGCTCGGGCTGGTGGCTTCGGCCGCCTCGCGCTTCGCTCTCCGGTCGAGCCAGGCGATCCCGGCCACGCTTCCGATCGGGCCCAGGGGGGTGAAGGTCGCGGCGAGGAGCCAGAAGGGGACCTCGTGGCGGAGGACGGCGACGAAGATCAGCCCGAGCAGGGCGAGGTATCCGATCCCGTGCGCCCAGCCGAAGACCGTCGTCTCCGAGGCGAACCCGGGCGCGAGCCAGAAGACGACGAGCCCGCCGAAGATCCCCGCCTCGAGCCAAGACGCCCGGCGCACCCACGGATAGAGCCGTCCCGGGTGCGCGCGGCGCAGCTCGTGCGTCGGGCGGGTGCTCGACCGCGTGGACATCCGCCCAGGCTAGATCCTGGCCCCGTGTCCATAGGCCGCGGCGCCGCGGGGAGCGAACATGGCGGCCATGACGACACAGTTCAGAAAGCCCCGCCGAAGCACCGCGAACCGTGGCCAGGCGGTCCGGCTCGAGCGCAATTACGAGTGTGCGAGCTGCGACGCCGAGCACCGCTCCTGGACGCGGCTGCGGTCCTGCCCGGACTGCGGCGAGCACCTCGCCGTCGCCGTGATCCGGCGCGCGGCGCTCGCGTCCGCCTGAGCCGCCCGGCCCGCGTTCCGCTACCCGCCGCCGATCGGCGTGTTGGCGGGACATGCGGACGAAGACGGCCATCGCGATCGCAGGCGCGCTTGCCGCGCTCGCCTGTGCCGCCGCGCCCGCCGGCGCGGCGACGCTTGAGCCCGTGGGCCGGTTCTCGAGCCCGGTCTTCGTCACCTCCGATCCGAACGACGCCGCGCGCCTCTTCGTCGTCGAGCGCGGCGGCGCGATCCGGCTGGTCGCAGGCGGGACGACCACCACCTTCCTCGACGTGACGACGCTCGCGGTCTCGGGTGGGGAGCAGGGGCTGCTCTCGATGGCCTTCGCCCCGGACTTCGCGGCGAGCGGCCGCTTCTACGTCTACTACACGTCCCGACCGAACGGCGACATCCAGATCGACGAGTACACCTCCGACGGGGACCGGGCCGACCTCTCCACGCGGCGGCCGATCCTGACGATCCCCCACCGCGACGCCGCGAACCACAACGGCGGCCAGCTCCAGTTCGGCCCCGACGGTTACCTCTACCTGGCGACCGGCGACGGCGGCGGGGGCGGCGACGCCTTCCGCAACGCCCAGAACACCGAGACCCTGCTCGGCAAGGTGCTGCGCATCGATCCGCTTCACCCGGGCGGCGGCGCGCCCTACTCGGTGCCGTCCGGCAACCCGTTCGTCGGCCGCGCCGGAGCGGACGAGGTCTGGAGCTACGGCCTGCGCAATCCCTACCGGTTCTCCTTCGACCGCCAGACCGGCGCGCTCCTGATCGGCGACGTCGGCCAGGGGTCGCGCGAGGAGGTCGACTACGAGCCCCAGCCGGACGCCGGCAGGGGCGACAACTTCGGCTGGAGCTGCCGCGAGGGCCTCGACGCCTTCCCCACCACCGACCCGCTGTGCGCCGGCGCCTCCGGCTTCACCAACCCGATCCACGACTACACGCACTCGTCGGGCGGCTGCTCGATCACCGGCGGCTACGTCGCCCGCGACCCCACGCTCGGCGACCTCACCGGGCGCTACGTGTACGCCGACTACTGCCGCGGCGAGATCCGGTCGCTCGTCCCCGGCCTGCCGGCCGCAAGCGGCGACCGCTCCGAGGGGCTCAGCGTGTCCGGCCCGAGCTCGTTCGGCGAGGACGCCTGCGGCCACCTCTACGTCGTCTCGCTCGCCGGGCCGGTCTCGCGCTTCGCCGGCGACACGCCCTCGCCGTGCGTCACCGGCGGGGACACGAGCCCGCCCGCCCTCGACGCGGCGGCCGCGAAGCGGCAGGACGTCGACGGGCGGATCAAGCTGCGGCTCACGGTCTCCGAGGCCGCCGACGTCACGGTCAAGCTCGCGGTGACCGCCGGCGGCGAGCTGGTCGCGAAGGCGAAGAAGACGGCCGGCTTCGGCCCCGGCGAAACCGACTCGGTCGGCTTCGAGCTCGGCAAGGGCGAGCGCCGCCGGGCGAAGCGCGCCGGCGGCAAGCTCACCGCCCGCTTCACCGCGCGCGCCACCGACGCCTCCGGCAACCGCGGGCCGAAGCGGAAGGCGAGCTCGAGGCTCTCCCGCTAGAGCGCCGGCGCCGCGCCTAATCGACGGTCCAGGTGTCGCCGGAGCGCAGGAGCGCGTCGAGCTCCTCGGCTCCGGCCGTGCCGTGCTCGGTCTCGAGCTTCCGGGTGAGCGGGGCGGCGTAGACCGGGCGGCGGATGTCGCGGAAGACGCCGATCGGCGTCGGCCCGGTGGGCTGCTCGGCGAGGTGGGCGAGCGCGAACGCCTGCGCCGGGTTCGAGTCGTGCGCGTCGTGGACGAGGAGCGCCTCTTCGCCCACCTCGCCGACGTCCACCGTCCGCAGCCGCTGGTCGGCGCCGCGGACGACGCCCCGCTCGCCCTCGGCCCCGAAGCGGATCGGCTCGTCGTGCTCGAGGCGGATCTGGTTCTCGCGCCCGCGCTTGCCCCGGATCGCCTCGAAGGCGCCGTCGTTGAAGACGTTGCAGTTCTGGTAGATCTCGACGAAGGCCGAGCCCTCGTGCGCGGCGGCGGCGCGCAGCACGCCGGCCTGGTGATCGCGGTCGGTGTCGACGGTGCGCGCGGCGAAGCTCGCCTCGGCTCCGAGGGCGAGCGCGATCGGGTTGAACGGGTGGTCGTGGGAGCCGAACGGCGTCGACTTCGTGACCTTGCCCTGCTCCGAGGTCGGCGAGTACTGGCCCTTGGTGAGCCCGTAGATCTGGTTGTTGAACAGCAGGATCTTGATCGGCACGTTGCGGCGCAGCGCGTGGATCAGGTGGTTGCCGCCGATCGAGAGCCCGTCGCCGTCGCCGGTCACCACCCAGACCGACAGGTCGGGCCGGGCGAGCGCGAGCCCGGTCGCTATCGCGGGCGCGCGGCCGTGGATGCCGTGCATGCCGTATGTGTTCATGTAGTAGGCGAAGCGCCCCGAGCAGCCGATCCCGGCGACGAAGACGAGCCGCTCCGGCGGCAGCCCGAGCTCGGGCAGGAACTGCTGGACCGTGGCGAGGATCGCGTAGTCGCCGCAGCCGGGGCACCACCGCGTCTCCTGGTCGGAGGCGAAGTCCTTCTTGGTGAGACCCAGCGGGCCGTCGTTGCCGTTCTGCCCGCTCACAGCCGCTCCGTGATCACGTCGTCGAGCTCCTCGGCGAAGATCGGCAGTCCCTCCATCTTGTTGTAGCCCTGGGCGTCGACGAGGAACTCGTCGCGGATGATCCGCCGAAGCTGGCCGGTGTTCGTCTCCGGCACGAGCACCTGCTCGTAGGAGCGGACGATCTCGCCCGTGTTCCGCGGCAGCGGGTTCAGGTGGTGCAGGTGGGCGCGCGCGACCCTGCCGCCGCGCAGGCGGACGCGCCGGCAGGCGCCCTTCACCGCCCCGAAGGTCGAGCCCCAGCCGAGCACGAGCATGTCGGCGCCGTCGGGATCGTCGACCTCGAGCGCGCCGATGTCGTCGGCGATCCCGGCGACCTTGGCCGCGCGCAGGCGCGTCATCTCGGCGTGGTTGGCGGCCTCGTAGGAGATGTGGCCCGTGTCGGCCTCCTTCTCCAGCCCGCCGATCACGTGCTGCAGCCCCTCGGTGCCCGGCACGGCCCAGGGCCGTGCGAGGCGCTCGTCGCGGAGGTAGGGCCAGAACTCGGCGCCGTCGGCCCCCTGGTGGTTCGGCGCGGTCGCGAACCCGGGGTCGATCTCGGGCAGGTCGGCGGTGTCGGGGAGGAGCCAGGGCTCCGAGGAGTTGGCGAGGAAGGTGTCGGAGAGCAGGATCACGGGGGTGCGGTAGGTGATCGCGATCCGGGCAGCCTCGAGGACCGCGTCGAAGCACTGCGCCGGGGTCGAGGCGGCGACGACCGGCAGCGGCGACTCCCCGTGGCGGCCGTGGATCGCCATCAGCAGGTCGGCGGCCTCGGTCTTGGTCGGCATCCCGGTCGAGGGCCCGGCGCGCTGCACGTCGATCACGAGCATCGGCAGCTCCAGCATCACCGCGAGCCCGATCGTCTCCGCCTTCAGGTCCATCCCGGGCCCGCTCGTCGCGGTCACGCCGAGGTGGCCGCCGAAGGCGGCGCCCAGCGCCATGTTGGCCGCCGCGATCTCGTCCTCCGCCTGGACGGTGCGCACCCCGAACCCCTTCTGGCGGGAGAGCTCGTGGAGGAGCTCGGAGGCGGGCGTGATCGGGTAGCTGGCGAGGAAGAGCGGCAGGCCCGAGCGGACGCTGGCGGCAACGAGGCCGAGCGCCGCGGCCGTGGTGCCGTTCACGCCGCGGTAGGTGCCGGGCTCGGCGGCGGCCGGCTTCACCTCGTAGTGGACCTGGAGCAGCTCGGCGGTCTCGCCGAAGTTGTAACCGGCCCGGAAGGCCGCGAGGTTCGCCTCGCGGACCGGCGCGGACTCCGCGAACTTGCGCTCGATCCATTCGCTCGTGACGTCGGTCGGGCGGCTGTACATCCAGGAGACCAGGCCGAGCGCGAAGAAGTTCTTGGAGCGGGCGGCGTCGCGCGAGGTGATCCCGTCGATGCCGTCGGTCGCGCGGACCGTCATCGAGGTCATCGGGATCCGGAAGAGGCTGTAGTCGTCGAGCGTCCCGTCCTCGAGCGGGTTCTCGTCGTAGGCGGCCTTGCGCAGGTTGTGCGCGCTGAAGCCGTCCTCGTTGGCGAGCACGATCCCGCCGCGCTCGAGCTCGTGGAGGTTCGTCTTGAGCGCCGCCGGGTTCATCGCGACGAGCACGTTCGGCTGGCCGCCGGGGGTGAGGATGTCGCGTGAGGCGAAGTGGATCTGGAAGGCGGAGACCCCGGCCAGGGTCCCGGCCGGGGCGCGGATCTCGGCGGGGAAGTCGGGAAGCGTGACGAGGTCGTTCCCGATCATCGCGGTCGCGGCCGCGAACCGCGTCCCGGCGAGCTGCATCCCGTCACCCGAGTCGCCGGCGAACCGGACGACGACTCGTTCCTTCTCGATGACCTCGTTCAAGTGCCCCGCAATCGCTGTCCCTGAGCCGATCATACGCCTCGGCATCGGCGGACCCGCGAGGGCGCCGCTATGGAGCGGAGCTAGCCCTCGAGCGCGGTGAGGACGATCCGCTGCTGCTCGTTCCGGTGGGCGGCGGGGTAGCCCTCCGAGGGGGCGGCACGCTGGGGGCGGCCGACGTAGCGGAACCGGACGCCCTCCGGGATCACTCCCTCGATCCGCCGCGAGAGGACCTTGTAGGGACCCATGTTCTGCGGCTCCTCCTGGGCCCAGATCACCTGCTTCAGGTTCGGGTAGCCGCCGATCAGCCCGGCGAGCTCGTTCTTGGCGAAGGGGTAGAGGAGCTCGACCCGGGCGACCGCCGTCTGCGTCGACTTCTCGCGCTGCTCGCTTCCGTCGATGTCGTAGTAGACCTTCCCGGAGCACAGGACGAGCCGCTCGATCTCCTCGTGCCGGCCCTCGGCGCGCGGGTCGTCGAGCACGAAATGGAAGCGGCCGTCGGTGAGGTCGGCGAGCTTCGACGCCGCCGCCTCGAGCCGCAGCAGGCCCTTCGGCGTGAAGACGACCAGCGGCCGCGGCTTCGCGATCCGCGCCTGTCGGCGGAGCAGGTGGAAGTACTGGGCGGCGGTGGTCGGGTTGGCGATCCGGATGTTGCCCTCGGCGCCGAGGGCCAGGAAGCGCTCGATCCGGGCGCTCGAGTGCTCGGGGCCGGAGCCCTCGTAGCCGTGGGGAAGGAGCAGCGTCAGGCGAGTGGTCTGGCCCCACTTCGCCTCGCCGGAGACGATGAAGCTGTCGATGATCACCTGCGCCGCGTTGGCGAAGTCGCCGAACTGCGCCTCCCAGAGCACGAGGCTCTCCGGCGATGCCGCCGAGTAGCCGTACTCGAAGCCGACGCACGCGACCTCCGAGAGCGGGCTGTTGTAGAGCTCGAACGGCGCCAGCGCCCCGGAGAGGTTCTGGATCGGCGAGTACTCGAGCCCGGTCTTCTCGTCGTGAAGGATCAGGTGGCGGTGCGAGAACGTGCCGCGCTCGGTGTCCTGGCCGGTGAGGCGGACGTGGGTGCCCTCGGTGAGCAGGGTGGCGAAGGCGAGCGCCTCGGCGTGGCCGAACTCGATCGGGCCCTCTTCGAGCAGCTCCTCGCGGCGGAAGAGCGGCTTGCGGAGCTTGCGGTGGATGCTGAAGGTCTCGGGGACGTCGAGCAGCTCCTGGTTCAGCGTCCGCAGGCGCTTCTCGGAGACCGCGGTGTCGACCTGGGGGCTCTTCGAACGGTCGAGCTCGCTGGTGCCGACCGCGGTCGAGCTCGGATCCTCGTACTCGCCGCGCTCGATCTTCGCCCGCAGCTCCTTGAGCCGCCCGGAGAGGTCCTCGCGGCGCGACCTCGACTCCTCCTCGACGTCGTCGGGCGAGACCGTCCCTTCCTTGACGAGCTTCTCCGCGTAGATCTCGGAGACCGGCGGGTGCTCCTTGATCGCGGCAGCCATCTTCGGCTGGGTGTAGGCGGGCTCGTCGGACTCGTTGTGGCCGTAGCGCCGGTAGCCGATCAGGTCGATGACCACGTCGCGCCCCCACTGGTTGCGGTAGTCCATCGCGAGCCGGGTGGCGCCGATGCAGGCCTCGACGTCGTCGGCGTTCACGTGGATGATCGGGACGTTGAAGCCCTTCGCCATGTCGGCCGCGTACGGGGTCGAGCGGCTCTCGGTCGGGTTGGTCGTGAACCCCACCTGGTTGTTCTGGATGATGTGGATCGTGCCGCCGGTCGAGTATCCGTCGAGCGACTGCAGGTTGAGGGTCTCGGCGACGACGCCCTGGCCCGGGAACGCCGCGTCGCCGTGCAGCAGCACCGGCACCACGGACTCCGGGTTGTGGTGGAGCTTCGGCCCGGAGTGCTCGGTCTGGTCGGCGCGGGTGCCGCCCTCGACCACGGGATCGACGAACTCGAGGTGGCTCGGGTTCGGGTAGAGGCGCATCTTGATCTGCTCGCCGTCGCGGGTCTCGAACATGCCCTCGGCGCCGTGGTGGTACTTGACGTCGCCGGTGCCGCCCTGGGGGATCGCGGTCGCGGCCTTCACCGGCTCGATCGCCTTCGCGCCCTCGAACTCGGCGAAGATCGACTCGACCGGGCGGCCGAGGTTGTGGGCGAGCACGCTGAGCCGCCCGCGGTGCGCCATCCCGAGCACGATCTCGCGAGCCCCGTTGCGCTGGCTCAGGGTCGCGATCTCGTCGAGCATCGGCACGGTCGCGTCGAGGCCCTCGACGGAGAACATCTTCTGGCCGAGGTACGCCTTCTGGATGAACCGCTCGAAGACGAAGACCTCGAGCAGGCGACGGAGCAGCTGGCGCTTCTCCTCCTCGGCGAGCGGATAGCGGTGGGTCGCGGTCTCGATCATCTCCCGCAGCCACATCCGCTGCTGGTGCGAGGAGAGGTGCTCCATCTGGTATCCGACCGTGTCGCAGTAGGCGGTCCGCATCCGGGGGAGCGCGTCGAGCAGGGTCTCGCCCTCGACGCCGATGCGGAGGATCTCGGCCGGGATCTCGGCCATCAGCTCCGGCGTGAGGTTGAGGTTCTCGGGCTGGATCGCCGGGTCGCCCTTGGGCTCGGAGCCGAGCGGGTCGAGGTGCGCCGCGAGGTGACCGTGCATGCGGTAGCCCTTGAGCAGCGAGGTCGCCGCCTGCACCGCCTGCAGGAGCTCGGCGTCGGGCTTCGCCGCCGTGACCCCCGTCGGCTGCCCCACCGGGGGCGCGGCCCCGGACGCCATCGGGGGCGCCGAGGCCGAGGCCGGGTGCGCCTTCGTGACCACGCTCGGGCTGATCTCGAGGTCCCCGGCGACGGACTCGTAGAAGGAGTCCTCGCCCAGCAGGAGCTGCTCGATCCGGCGCAGGAAGGCGCCCGACTCGGCGCCCTGGATGATGCGGTGGTCGTAGGTGGACGTCATCGTCATCACCTTCGAGATCCCGAGCGACTGGATCTTCTCCGGCTGCGCGTGCGCCCACTCGACCGGGTACGCGATCGAGCCGGTCGCGACGATCGTGCCCTGGCCGCTGAGCAGGCGCGGCACCGAGGCGACAGTGCCGATCCCGCCCGGGTTCGTGAGCGTGATGTTCGTGCCCTGGAAGTCGTCGGCGGTGAGCTTCGACTCGCGCGTCTTCGAGATCAGCTCCTCGTATCTGGCGTGGAAGCCGGCGAAGCCGCGGCCGTCGGCGCCCGTGATGCACGGCACCATGAGGCTGCGCTCGCCCTTGCGCTCGACGTCGACGGCGATCCCGAGGTTGACGGCTCCGTGGTCGACGAGCACGGGCTTGCCGTCCTGCTCGGCGTACGTGCGCGCCATCGCGGGGTGGCTCTCGGCCGCGGCGCGGACGATCGCCCAGGCGATCAGGTGGGTGAAGGAGACCTTCGTGCCACGCTCCTTGAGGACCCCGTTGAGCGCCTTGCGCTTCGCGTCGAGCACGTCGACCGGGAGCGTGCGGAACGAGGTCGCGGTCGGCATCGACCGGCTCTCGTTCATCGCCTTGGCGAGCATCCCGGCGGAGCCGCGCAGGGGCTTCGACCGGGCCTCGGCGGGCGGCGTGGCGGCCGGCGCGGCCGCGGCGCCGTTGCCCTGGGCCGCGCCCGCGGCCATCAGCACGTCGTCCTTGGTGATCTTGCCGCCGACGCCGGTGCCGGTCACCGACGCGAGGTCGACGCCCTTCGAGGCGGCGACGCGCCGAGCGACCGGCGAAGCCTTGCCGTCGCCGGTGGGGGCTGACCCGGCGGCGACCGTGGGGGCTGACCCGGCGGCGACCGTGGGGTCAGACCCCTCGGGACGCGGAGCTTCGCTCCGCCCCTCGGGGTCAGACCCCGCGCTGCCTCCTCCGATGTTCAGCTCGGCGAGCGCCTCGCCGACCTTCACGGTCTCGTCGGGCTGCTTCAGGATCTTGGTGAGCGTGCCGTCGCCGGGCGCGGGGACCTCGGCGTCGACCTTGTCGGTCGAGACCTCGACCAGGGTGTCGCCCTCGGCGAAGCTCTCGCCCTCCTGCTTGTGCCACTCGAGGACGGTGCCCTCGGTGACGGACTCGCCCATCTCAGGCATCGTCAGCTGCGCTGACTCACCTGAAATGGAACCGCCGCCGTCCGCCTCCTCGGCTTCGCTTCCGGGGGCGGCCGGGTCTGCGGAGGGAGCGGGGCTCTCTTCCACGCCGGGCTGCGGGCTGTCGGACGGCGCGTCCTCGTCGCCCAGGTCCTCGTCGCCCTCGCCGCCACCTTCAACCAAGTCCCCGCCGTCGTCGGAGCCGCCGCCGCCCTCGCCCGGCTCGAGCTGGGCGAGGACCTCGCCGACCTTCACGTCCTCGTCGGGCTCCTTCAGGACCTTGGTGATCGTGCCGCTCGCGGGGGCGGGGACCTCGGCATCGACCTTGTCGGTCGAGACCTCGACGACGGTCTCGCCCTCCTCGACGAAGTCACCCTCGTTCTTGTGCCACTCGAGCACGGTGCCCTCGGTCACCGACTCGCCCATCTGGGGCATCTCGATGTCGACAGTCGTGGTGCTCGCCATTCCCGCGTTCGAGTCTATGACCTCGCCGGAGGCCTCGGCAACGGGCTACCCGCGGGTGCGAGCCGGCAACCACCGGCCGCGGTCGCATACGATCGCACCGATGGATCCCCGCCTGATCGCTCGCCTGAACGGCCTCGGCCGCGCCGCGATCGGCGTGCTCGCGATCGCCGATCCGAAGCGGATGCTCGAGCCCTGGATCGGCGCCGACGCGGGCCGGACCACCAACAAGGTCCTGGGGCGGGCGCTCGGCGCCCGCGACCTCGTCATCGCGGCCGGCACGCTCCGCTCCGTGGACGACCCCGACCAGCTCCGTCCCTGGCTCGCCGCCGCGGTGCTCGCCGACTGCGTGGACTTCGGCGCGACCGCCGCGTCCGGCTCGGACCTACCTTGGAGCGGACGCGTCTTCGTGATGGCCCTCGCGGGTGGCGCCGCCGCGATGGGGGCGATCGCCCTCGCCACGCTCGACTCCCAGCCCTGATCCGCCGATCGTCGCCGTCACCCTGACCCGCGCCGGCCGCGGCGAGTCGGTGAGCGATAGGTAGTCGCGCGCCGGGGCGGCGCGGTCGCAGTACGGGCAGCCGATGACGACGCCGAGCGAGAGCGAGCCGGCGAAGGCGACGGGCAGGTCGCACGCGGGGCAGGCGAAAGTGCCGCCGGCGACCTCCCAGGTGCGACTGAGCTTCCGCTTCTCCTCGGCGCCCGGAATCAGCTCGGTGCGCTCCTCGCGGTGAGGCTCGAGCTCACCGGGGTCCAGGTGAAGTGCCACGGATGGATAGTAGGGTCAGACCCGCAGTTCCAAGCGCGCACTAGGAGGAGAGAAGTGACCTATTTCGTCACCGGCGCAACGGGTTTCATCGGCCGCAACCTGGTCGAGCAGCTGCTCGAGCGCGAGGGCACGATCTACGTCCTGGTGCGCGAGGGCTCGCGCGGCCGGCTCGAGGAGCTGATCAACCGCTGGGGCGCCAACGACGACGGCCCGGCCAGCCCGCGGATCGTGCCGATCGTCGGCGACCTTTCGCTGCCCGGCCTCGGGGTCTCCGACGAGGACGTCGAGCTGCTCAAGGGCAACGTCGACCACATGTTCCACCTCGCCGCGATCTACGACATGACCGCGGACGCCGAATCGCAGGTGGTCGCCAACATCGAGGGCACCAGGCACATGGTCCAGCTCGCGGAGGAGGTCGAGGCCGGCCGCGTCCACATGGTCAGCTCGATCGCCGCCGCCGGCCTCTACCGCGGGGTCTGGCGCGAGGACATGTTCGAGGAGGCGCAGGACCTCGACAACCACCCCTACTTCCGCACCAAGCACGACTCCGAGCGGGTCGTCCGTGAGGGCAAGCGGCCGTGGCGGGTCTACCGGCCGGGGATCGTCGTCGGGCACTCCGAGACCGGCGAGATGGACAAGATCGACGGCCCCTACTACTTCTTCAAGCTGATCCGGCGGATCCGGGGCGCGGTCCCGCAGTGGGTGCCGATGGTCGGCGTCGAGGGCCGCGAGATCAACATCGTGCCGGTCGACTTCGTCGTCAAGGCGATGGACCACATCGCCCATCAGGAAGGGCTCGACGGCAAGGCCTTCCACCTGACCGACCCGCACCCGCTCACCGCGGGCCAGGTGATCGACACCTTCGCCCAGGCGGCGCACGCGCCGCAGACCACCGTGCGGGTCCCGGCCGGCGCGCTCGACCTCGCCGCCCCGCTGGCGGCGATGGCGATCAAGGGGCTGCCGCTCGCCGACGGCGTCGCCGATTCGGTGCTGGCCGACTTCGGGATCCCGCGCTCGGTCCTGATCTACGTGAACTACCCGACCAGCTTCGACTCGCGCCAGACCCGGGCGGCGCTCGCCGGCACCGGGATCGAGGTCCCGCCACTGCCGGCGTACGCCGGCAAGCTCTGGGACTACTGGGAGCGCCACCTCGACCCCGACCTCTACCGCGACCGCACGCTCGCCGGCGCCGCCCGCGGCCGGGCCGGGCTCGTCGGCGGCCTGACCCAGATCATCGAGCACCAGATCCCCGACGAGCTGATGCGGCTCGGCCGCCGGGTTCGCGGCGGCATCTCGCTCGAGGGCGCGGTCCGCGGGCGCGTGGTGATGGTCACGGGCGCGTCGTCGGGGATCGGCAAGGCAGCGGCGATGAAGATCGCCGACGCCGGCGGGATCGTCCTCCTCGTCGCGCGCACGCCGGAGAAGCTCGAGGCGACCAAGGAGCAGATCGAGGCCGGCGGCGGCGTCGCCCACATCCACCGCGCCGACCTCTCCGACTTCGACGACATCGAGCGGATGGCCGAGGAGGTGCTAGAGCAGCACGGACACGTCGACGTACTGGTCAACAACGCGGGGCGCTCGATCCGGCGTTCGGTCGCCCTCTCGTACGACCGCCCGCACGACTTCGAGCGGACGATCCAGCTCAACTACCTCGGGGCGGTGCGGCTGATCCTGAAGCTGCTGCCGGTGATGCGCGAGCGCAAGTCCGGGCAGATCATCAACGTCAGCTCGATCGGGGTGCAGACCAACATGCCCCGGTTCTCGTCGTACGTCGCATCGAAGGCGGCGCTGGACGCGTTCTCGCGCTGCATCGCCTCGGAGATCATCGACGACGGCGTCCACATCACGACGATCCACATGCCGCTCGTGCGGACGCCGATGATCGCGCCGACGAAGATGTACGACCGCTTCCCGACGATCACCCCGGAGGAGGCCGCCGGCATGATCACCGAGGCGATCGTGCACCGCCCGAAGCGGATCGCGACCCCGATGGGGACGCTCGGCCAGGTCCTCTACGCGATCAACCCGAAGTCGATGGACTACATCCTCAACACCGCCTACCACCTCTTCCCCGACTCCTCGGCGGCCAAGGGCGACGAGAAGAAAGAGGGCGGGAAGAAGGTTGCGGCGTCGCAGACAACCGACGAGCAGGCCACCAATCGCCAGCTCGCCTTCGCCTACCTGATGCGGGGCGTTCACTGGTAGCGAGCGCCGGCCGGTGAGCGCTCGCCGGCGCAAGCACTGGGGCTGGGGCTGGGAGGACCAGCAGCCGGACCGGGCCGGGCTCGAGGCGGCGGCGGCAGCCGTCCACGAGCGGCTCGGCTTCGAGGTCGACCGGATCGAGGAGCCCGTGCCCCTCGCCGAAGTGGAGCTGCGCGAGCCGCGGGTCGAGGCGCCGGCGGGCCTCGCCGGGATCCTGAGCGCGGACCGCCACGACCGCGTCTCCCACGCGCTCGGCAAGGCGTACCGCGACGTGGTGCGGGGCTTTCGCGGCGAGTTCCCGAACCCGCCGGACCTCGTCGCCCGCCCGGGCGACGAGGCGGAGCTCGAGTCGGTGCTCGCCTGGTGTGCCGGGGAAGGGCTGGCGGCGATCCCGTACGGCGGCGGCACGAGCGTCGTCGGCGGCGTCGAGCCGCGCCTTGGTGAGGAGTACCCCGGGGCGGTGACGATCGACCTCGGCCGCCTCGACCGGGTTCTCCAGGTCGACGAGCTCTCGGGCGCGGCGCGGATTCAGGCCGGGATGCCGGGGCCGGCCCTCGAGGACGCCCTGCGCGAGCGCGGACTGACCCTGCGCCACTTCCCGCAGTCGTTCGAGTACTCGACCCTGGGCGGATGGGTGGCGACCCGCGCCGGCGGCCACTTCGCGACGCTCTACACGCACATCGACGACCTCGTCGAGTCGGTGCGGGCGATCACGCCGGCCGGTGAGTGGGAGAGCCGGAGGCTGCCGGGGTCCGGGGCGGGCCCCAGCCCCGATCGGTTCCTGATCGGGTCCGAGGGGACGCTCGGCGTGATCACCGAGGCCTGGGTGCGGGTGCGCCCGCGGCCGACCGCGAAGCTCTCCTGCGGGGTCCGGTTCGCGAGCTTCGAGGCCGGGGCGGAGGCCGTGCGCGAGCTCGCCCAGTCGGGCCTCAACCCCTCGAATTGCCGCCTCCTCGACGCGCTCGAGGCGGAGACCTCCGGGGCCGGCGACGGCTCGGCGGCGGTGCTCGTGCTCGGCTTCGAGTCCGCGCACGTCCCGGTTGAGGCCGCGATGTCGGCCGCGGTCGAGATCGCCCGCGCCCACGGCGGCGAGCCCGGGGAGGTGAAGGGGTCGGCGAACCCTAGAACGGGATCTGACCCCACTACCCGCGGCGCCACGCAGGGCAGTGGCGGCACACGGGGGTCTGACCCCGCGCCCGCGTCCCACGGCGCCGCCGACGCAGTCGACAGCTGGCGCCACGCCTTCCTCGCCGCGCCCTACCTGCGCGACACCCTCGTCGCCTGCGGCGTCATCTCGGACACGTTCGAGACCGCGATCACCTGGGACCGGTTCGGCGACTTCCACGCGGGGGTCTCGGCGGCGGTCCGCGACGCGGCCGCCGAGGTCACCGGCGCGCCCGCCGAGGGGCCGGGCGCGGCGCGGGTCTCGTGCCGCTTCACCCACGTCTACCCCGACGGCCCCGCGCCGTACTACACGGTCCTCGCTCCGGGGCGCCGCGGCTCCGAGGTCGATCAGTGGGACGAGATCAAGGCCGCCGCCTCCGACGCGGTGATCGCCGCGGGCGGGACGATCACCCACCACCACGCGGTCGGCCGCGACCACCGGCCGTGGTACGACCGCCAGCGCCCCGAAGCCTTCGCCGAGGCCCTGCGCGCCGCGAAGCGCGCCGTCGACCCGGACTCGATCCTCAACCCGGGCGTCCTGATCGACCCGTAGCCAGGCGCGCCCGGATCGGCGCTTGCGATCTCGGCGGCCCCGCGGACCTACACTCATCCGACCATGGAGACGCTCACCGGGGAGCGGCCCCGCGCCGGTTCCGAGATGCCGCCGCCTGTGCCATCGCCGACGCCGCGACGCTCGCCCGCACGGGCGCTCCTGGTCGCGATGCGGCCGGGGGAGTGGGTCAAGAACCTGCTCGTCTTCGCCGGGCTCGTCTTCTCGCGCCAGTTCGACGAGGTCGACCCGCTGGTCGCGGCGATCCTCACCTTCGTCGCGTTCTGCGCGATCTCGAGCGCCGGCTACCTGCTGAACGATCTGCGCGACGCGGCTCACGACCGCCGCCACCACGAGAAGCGGCGGCGGCCGATCGCGGCGGGCGAGCTCACCCCGCGGCTCGCGGGCGCGGCGGGCGTCGCCCTCGCCGCGGGCGCGATCGCGATCGGGTTCACGGTGTCGGCCGAGGTCGCCGGGCTCGTCGCCGGATATGGCGTCGCGACCGCCGCGTACTCGCTGCTCCTCAAGCGACTCGTGATCGTCGACGTGATGACGATCGCCGGCCTCTTCATCCTGCGCGTGGTCGCGGGCGCTGTCGCGGTCGACGTCCAGGCCTCGGAGTGGCTCTTGATCTGCACCGGGATGCTCGCCCTCTTCCTCGGCTTCACCAAGCGCCGCCAGGAGGCGATGGAGGAGGAGCTCGGGGAGACCGGGGAGACCCGCCCCGTGCTCGAGCACTACTCGCTCCCGTTCCTCGACCAGATGATCGCGATGGTCACCGCGGCCGCGATCATCAGCTATGCGGTCTACGCGGTCGACTCGCCCTTCATCGGCTCGGAGATGCTGGCGACGGCGCCGCCCGTGCTCTACGGGATCTTCCGCTACCTCTACCTGATCTACGACCGCGCGGACACCCGCTCGACCGACGAGATCCTCACCCGCGACCCGGGCATGATCGCCGCCGCGGTCGTCTGGGTGGGCACGGCGCTGTTCCTGCTCTACGTCTTTTAAGGCGCGCCTGCAGGATCGCGCCCCGCCGTTTCCCGCGGCGCGGCGTGGGTAACCGCCAGTCGATGGCAGGGAACGAGCCAGAGCAGGAGCAGCGGCTGCCTGCGTCGGCGCGGCGCAGCATGCTCCTGGGTGCGATCGCCGGCGCGACCCTGGTCGCGCTTCCCGCCGCTCTCCTCGGCGCGCTCATCCGCGAGCTCGCCCACCCCGCCGTGATCCTCGCGTTCGTCCTCTTCGGCGCCGTCCTCGGCGCCTACGCCTGGGGCGTCGTCGCCTACGAGCGCGACCACGACGTCGATGAGCCGAGCGCCGGCTATCGCGACGGCGTCCTCGCCGAAGCGGACCTGGAGCCGGGACCCGCGGCGGACGACTCCGCGGAGCCCGGCCTGCGCTGGCTCCTGCGCCGCCGCGCCGCGAGCTTCCTGAAGCTCCCGCTCAACCCCTGGATCTGACCCGGTCGCGACGCGGCGGGGGCGGCCGGTCGGATAGCGTCCCCGGTCCGCCGCATGGACCTGACGCTCACCGCAGAGGAAGAGGCCTTCCGGGACGAGCTGCGCGCCTGGCTCGAGGCCAACCACCCGGGGGAGGGGCCCGGCGGCGGCGATCAGGCCGAGTTCGAGTTCCAGCGCAAGTGGCAGAAGGCCCTCCACGGCGGCGGCTGGGCCGGGATCTCCTGGCCGAAGGAGTACGGCGGCCGGGGCGCGACGCTGATCGAGCAGGCGATCGCCTCCGAGGAGATGGCGCGTGCGAAGGTGCCGCGCCCGGCGAACGTGCTCGGCCTCGTCATGGGCGGGCCGGTCGTGATCGCCCACGGCGACGAGGACCAGAAAGAGCGCTTCCTCGACCCGATCCTCTCCGCCGAGGAGATCTGGTGCCAGGGCTTCTCCGAGCCCGAGTCGGGCTCCGACCTCGCCTCGCTGAAGACCAAGGCGGTGAAGTCAAACGGCGGCTGGAAGATCACCGGCCAGAAGGTATGGACGACCTTCGCCCACGAGGCGAAGTGGTGCATGCTGCTCGCCCGCACCGACCCCGACGCGCCCAAGCACAAGGGGATCACCTACTTCATCTGCGACATGGAGCAGGACGCCGTCGACGTCCGGCCGCTGCGCCAGATCACCGGCGAGTCCGAGTTCAACGAGCTCTTCATCGAGGAGGCCGAGGTCCCCGACGAGAACGTGATCGGGGGCGTCGGCAACGGCTGGAACGTCGCGATCACGACGCTGATGCACGAGCGCGCCGGCCTCGGTGCCTCGGCGGCGCTGCAGCTTCGGATCGCCCTCGACGAGCTCGCCGAGATGGCGAAGGAGAAGGGGCTCGCCGAGGACCCGCTCGTCCGCGACAAGATCGCGCGGCTGCGGATCGGGATCGAGGGCCTGCGGCTGGGCGCGATGCGGGCGCTGACGCAGACGATGAAGGTAGGCATCCCCGGGCCCGAGGGCTCGGTCGCGAAGCTGCAGTGGTCCTACGCCAACCAGGCGATGACGGAGCTCGCGATCTCGATCGGCGGCATCGAGCTGCTCGAGCGCGACTCGCTGTGGGCCTACCGGTTCCTGCGCGCCCGCGCCAACTCGATCGAGGGCGGCACGACCGAGATCCTCAAGAACATCGTCGCCGAGCGGGTGCTCGGGCTACCCAAGCTGCGCTAGACGCCCTGGAGAGGAACGGCAGTGGACTTCGGATTCAACGACGAGCAGCAGGCGATCCGCGACACCGCGCGCGAGATGCTCGCCAAGCGCTCGCCGCTCTCGCGGGTGCGCGAGCACGCCGAGGCGAAGACCCGCGACGAGGACCTCTGGAAGGAGATCTGCGACCTCGGCTGGCCGGGGATCGCGATCGACGAGCAGCATGGCGGGCAGGGCCTCGGCACGGTCGAGCTGGCGATCCTCTGCGAGGAGCTCGGCTACACCTGCGCCGCCGTCCCGTTCCTCTCGAACGCGATCGCGGCGCACGTCATCTCGGTCGCCGGCTCCGACGAGCAGCGCGACAGGTGGCTTCCGGGGATCGCCTCGGGCGAGTCGCGCGGCACGGTTGCGCTCGAGCAGGAGCAGCCCGCGATCGTCGTCGACGCGGACGGCGCTGCGCTGCTGGTCCTGCCCGGGGCCGGCATCGTCGAGCCGTCCGCGGCCGAGGTCGAATCGCTCGACCTGATCGACCAGACGCGCACCTACGCGCGAGCCTCCGCCTCCGGCGGCGACGCGCTCGCCGGTGAGAGCGGGATGCACGTGCCGATGGTCGCCCTCGCCGCCGAGCTGGTCGGCATCGCCCAGCGGGCGCTCGAGATGGCCGTCGAGTACGCGAAGGAGCGCGAGCAGTTCGGGCGGCCGATCGGCGCCTACCAGGCCGTCTCGCACCGCTGCGCCGACATGCTCTGGGACGTCGAGGAGGCGCGCTCGCTCACCCTGTACGCGGCCTGGTGCGCCGACGCCGAGCCCGAGACGCTTCCGTACGCCGCGCACATGGCGAAGGCGCGCGCCTCGGACTCGGCCTGGACCGTGACGTCCTCGACCCTGCAGGTGCTCGGCGGGATCGGCTTCACCTGGGAGCACGACCTCCAGTTCCTGCTCAAGCGGGCGAAGGTCTCGGGCGAGCTCCTCGGCTCCGCCGGCGCCCACCGCGACCGCGTCGCGAGCTTCGCCGGCCTCGGCTGAGCCCGAGCGCGGCCCTCAGGGCAGGATCTCGGCGTCCGAGATCAGCTTCGCCGCGCCGCCGCTCTGGTACTGCACGTCGACGATCTCGTTCTTGCCGTAGCTGCCGAAGAGGCCGAGGAACATCGCGATCCAGCGCGCCCCCGAGACCTGCTCCTTCACGATCGGCTCGGCGAAGACGACGTGGTCGCGCTCGATCCGGAAGTCGACGCCCTCGCTCCGGCGCACGCCGTTCACGAACACCTCGACCGGCGGCTCCGCGCCCTCCGGCAGGCGGACCCGCGTGCCCGCGGCGACGCTGCCCTTCGGGACGCCCTCGCTCACCGGAGCGCCTTGCGGACCGCGTCGAAGACGGTCTGGCTGCCCTTCGGCTCGAGCTCGCGCCGGACGACGCCGCCGCGGAAGGGGACCATCCGCCCGTCGCCCATGACGTCGACACCGGCGGTGTCGCCGCCGATCAAGCCGCCGCTCGAGATCTCGAGGCGGGCGGCGACCTGGGTCTCGGGCGCGTAGTCGCGGATCATCTTGCGCTCCGGGAGCGGTCCCTCGGCGACCACCTCCTCGGCTTCCTCGCGCATCGCCTCGACCGCGTCGCCGAGCCTCTCGTACCGCTCACGCGCGACCTCCGAGCCGCGCCGGATCGTGAGCTTGTAGGTCGCCAGCGCCTCGCCCTAGGCCCCGCGGCGCGGCAGCTTCGGCCGTTTCGCGGGCGGCCCGGTGATCTTCTCCTCGCCGGTGCGCTCCGATATCGGGACGTAGTCGTCGTCGCGCTTGCCGGTGTAGATCTGGCGGGGCCGGGCGATCTTCGTCTCCGGGTCCTCGCGCATCTCCATCCACTGCGCTACCCAACCGGATGTCCGCGGAATCGCGAAGATCACCGTGAACATGTCGGTGGGGATGCCGAGGGCCTCGTAGATCAGGCCCGAGTAGAAGTCGACGTTCGGGTAGAGCTTGCGCTCGGTGAAGAACTCGTCGTCCAGGGCGCGCTTCTCGAGCTCTGTCGCGATCTCGAGGAGCGGGTTGTCGCCGGTCGCCTCGAGCACCTCGTCGACGTGTTTCTTGATGATCCGCGCGCGCGGATCGTAGTTCTTGTACACGCGGTGGCCGAAGCCCATCAGGCGTTCCTTCTTGTCCTTCACGCCCTGGAGGAAGTCGGGGATGTTCTCGACCTTCTCGATCCGGTCG
>DASUSH010000044.1:0-12545 GCA_036375215.1 Solirubrobacterales bacterium | reverse complement strand
GGCGGCGCGCTCGTAGGGCGACTCGGCCCGCTCGTCGGCGATGAACTGCCCGAACTCGGACTCCTCCTCGTCGCCGACCGGCTTCTCGAGCGAGACCGGGGCCTGCGCCGAGCGCTTGATCGAGTCGACCTCCTCGGGATCGATGCCGGTGACCTCGGCGATCTCCTCCGGCGTCGGCTCGCGGCCGAGCTCGGTGACGAGCTTGCGCTCCGCGCGGCCGATCTTGTTCAGCTTCTCGACGACGTGCACCGGGATGCGAATCGTGCGCGCCTTGTCGGCGAGCGCGCGGGCGATCGCCTGGCGGATCCACCAGGTCGCGTAGGTCGAGAACTTGAAACCCTTGCGGTAGTCGAACTTCTCGGCGGCGCGGACGAGGCCGAGCGTCCCCTCCTGGATCAGGTCGAGGAAGGGCAGGCCCTGGTTGCGGTAGTTCTTGGCGATCGAGACGACGAGGCGGAGGTTCGACTCGACCATCTTCTGCTTGGCGTCGAGGTCGCCGCGCTCGATGCGCTTCGCCAGGTCGACCTCCTCCTGGGCGGTGAGCAGGCGGACCTTGCCGATGTCCTTGAGGAACAGCTGCAGGCTGTCCGTCGTCATGTCGGGCTTCAGGTCGAGTGCGGCCTGGCGGCGGCGGCGGCCGCGGCGGCCGTCGGCGGGAGGCGCGTCGGGCGAGGGGGCCTGGGCGGGGTCGCGGTCCTCGACCAGCTCGATCCCGTTCTTCTCGATGTGCCCGTAGAGCTCCTCGATGTCGCCTTCGTCGACGTCCACCTCGGACACCGCGGTGGCGACCTCCCCGTAGCTCAGCACCCCGACCTGCTGGCCCTTCTGGAGGAGCCCCTTGACCTCCTCGAGCTCCTGCAGCTCCGTCACAAGCATTCGATCCGTCCTCGTCCCTTCAGGTCTCTAGTACGTCGCTCTTCGAGTATCGGTTTCGTCGCTGGGAGCCCTTAGCCGGTCGTTTCGAGGCCGCTTCCGCGCGGTAGGCCGCAGGCGTGAGGCAATCGTAGTGCTTCATTTTTTGAAGTCAAAGCGGTGCAAGCCCGCGACCCGCGCGGGCTTCCCTCCAACACGTTGCGGGGGCCGGAGTTACGCCCCCCGGCGGCGCCACGTCCGGCATGGGCTGTGAGAATGGGAGCGATGAGCGAATCCGGACGGGAGCGCGAGGACGAGGAGATCCTCGGCCGCCTTCCCCGCACCCGGCCCGGGCGCAGGAGCCCGCGCCGCGACGAGGCGGCGGAGAAGCGCGCAAGCAGCGCGGCGCGCTCGCGCGCCTCGGCCGAGCGCGCGACCCGCGCCGCCGCCAACCGCGACTCCGAGCGCGATGACACGCCGCCGCCGCGGCCGCCCGCGGCGCAGCCGGGAGTCGGCGACGCGCTCGCCGGCGTCGCCCGCGTCGGCGTGGCGGTCGCAAGCGGGACGGTGGGCCTCGGCCTCAAGGCCGCGGGTGGGGCGCTGGGGGCGATTCGCGGCACGATCGAGCGCCGTTGAGCCCGGTGGAGGCTGACCGCGCCGAAGAGGCCCCGGCAGCCGACCCCGGTCCCCAGACCGAGTCGCGCGAGCTCTTCGAGCGGATGGGCCGCGGGCTCTGGGTCTACCTGCGGGCGTTCTGGCACCGCGCCTACCGCGAGGGCATCACGGGGCTCGCCGGAATGGTCGCCTACAACCTGATGCTGGCGCTGTTCCCGTTCGCGCTGCTCGTCCTCTTCATCTTCGGCCAGGTGATCGAGAGCCCCACGATCGAGGCGAGCGTGATCGACGACCTCGAGAAGCTCTTCCCCGCCGTCGGCCAGGAGACCCTCGAGAACACGCTGGGCAACATCCGCGAGAGCTCGACGACGATCGGCGTCCTCGCCGCGGTCGGTGCGATCTGGATCGGCACGTCGTTCTGGGGGTCCCTGGACACGTCCTTTTGCCGCATCTACCACGTGGAGTGCCGGGGGTGGTGGGAGCAGAAGCGCTTCTCCCTGATGATGCTCGTGGTGACGGTGCTCTTCTTCGCCTCCACGGCGATGATCCCGGTGCTCGAGGGAGCGTTCTTGCGGGGGGCGAGCGACCTCCCGTTCGGCCTCGGCGAGCTGAGCTTCCTCCCGAACGCCATCCTGCTCGTAGGCGCGCTGACGCTGACCTTCGTGATCGCGAGCATCATCTACTACTTCGTCCCCAAGGGCCACATGCCGTGGCGGGCAGTCTGGCCGGGCGCGCTCTTCCTGACGATCACCGCCGGCATCGCCCAGTGGGTGTTCCCGCTCTACTTCTTCGAGGTCTCCTCGGTGAAGGAGATCGGCGGCGCGATCGGCTTCTTCCTGATCGCGCTCGTCTGGTTCTACCTGCTCGCCCTCGGCATCCTCGCCGGGGCCGTGATCAACGCCCTGCGCCACGAGGTCGACCGCACCGGCACCCTCGTCGAGGGCTTCACGGCGATCAGGTACGGGTAGGCGGCCCGCGGTCACCCAAAGCGGTGTGATTCGTGGCCGAATCGGTTCTGCTGTGGACCCGCGCGCCGGACGTTCCCGCGCCCACGCGCGTGGACTTTTCCACACCGTGGGTGAGTGAATCGACGTTCGTCACTTCGAGGGCAGCCGGCTCAGCCGTAGCGCTCGCCGACGACCTCGCGCAGCTTGGCGCGGTCGTGGCGGGCGGTGATCTCGCGCACGGTCCCCGAGCGCGAGCGCATCACCAGCGAGGTCGTCGAGGCCTTGCCGTCGGGGAGGTAGCGGACGCCCTGGAGGGTGTCGCCGTCGGTGACGCCGGTGGCGGCGAAGAAGACGTCGTTGCCCCTGACGAGGTCGTCGACCGTGAGCACGCGGTCGAGGTCGTAGCCGGCGTCCACCGCGGCCTTGCGCTCCTCGTCGTCGCGCGGCCACAGCCGGCCGAGGAGCTGCCCGCCGAGGCTCTTGATCGCCGCCGCGGAGAGCACGCCCTCCGGGGTGCCGCCGATCCCCCAGAGCAGGTCGACGCCGGTCCCCTCGCTGACCGCGATCATCGCCGCCGAGACGTCGCCGTCGGAGATGAAGCGGATTCGGGCGCCGACCTCGCGGATCTCCTCGACCCCCTCGGCGTGGCGCTCGCGGTCGAGCATGATCACGGTGACGTCCCCGGGCGAGACGCCCTTCTTCTCGGCGACGCTGCGGATCACGTCGGTGAGCGAGTGGTCGAGGCTCAGGCAGTCGGCGATGCGCGGCGAGCCGGCGAGCTTCTCCATGTAGACGCAGGGCCCGGGGTCGAACATCGTGCCGCGCTCGGAGAGCGCGATCACGGCGAGCGCCGAGGGCATCCCGCGCGCGGTCAGGGTGGTGCCCTCGAGCGGGTCGACCGCGATGTCGACGCGCGGCGGGCTGCCGTCGCCGATCTCCTCGCCGTTGAAGAGCATCGGGGCCTCGTCCTTCTCGCCCTCGCCGATCACGACGATCCCGTCCATCGGCACCGTCTCGAGCATCAGCCGCATCGCGTCGACCGCCGCCTGGTCGGCGTCCTCCTTCGCGCCCTTGCCGACCCAGCGCGCGGCGGAGAGCGCCGCGGCCTCGGTCACACGGACGAGCTCCAGGGCGAGGTTTCGGTCCGGCTTCGAGCCGGAGCGGACGTCGTGAGAGATGATCCCCATCGGCCGGGAGCCTACGAGATGGTCGCCCGCGACGAAGCTGAACCGCGCGTCAGGCACGGCGTTCAGGTTGGCGAGATGACGATGGCCTCGGCGAGGATGAGCCTGCGTGACGACGTCCAGAGCGTTCAGGGCCGGGGCGATGCGGCTCGTCTTCGCGACGAGCTGATCAGACGGTGCCGGGGGCTTTGCGCTGCTTTCGGCCGCCGCTCTCCTGCGAGCGCAGGAAGCCGGTCGCGGCCATCATCGCGGTGGCCAGGAGCGCGACCCAGTAGCCGTAGTCGATGCTGACGCCGGCCTCGGCGATCTGGACGCCGGGCCTGTCGATGACGCCGTTGTAGAGGATGAGCACGAAGGCCGTGAAGCCGACGACCATCGTGAGCTCGCCGGGCGCCCAGGAGAGCTTGTGGCCGCGGACGAGGATCCAGCCGAGGATCGCGGGCGCGAACGCGGCGGCGAGGAGCAGCCAGCGCATGATCGGGAAGGTCTCCCAGCCCGTGCAGCTGTACTCGCCCTCGCCGCAGATGAAGGCGTCGGCCGAGGCGTCCGGGCCGACCCGCTGCGGGTTCTGGTCGAGCTCGTACCAGGGCAGGAAGAAGAGGGCGAGGAGCAGCAGGATCGACGCCGCGGCGCCCAGGACCACCCGCCTCTGGTTAAGCACTGAGAAGTCCACCTGTCGCGAGCCTATCCCAGGAACGCGGCGGCGGTAAAGCGACAAGCGTTAGGGTCGCGCGGCCGATGGCGCCGAGCCCGAACCAACGCTGGGGACTCACCCTGCCGCTCCCGATGACCGGCATCGCCGCGAGCGAGGCGCACGTCCGCCGGGCCGAGGCCGCCGGGTACACCGACATCTGGAGCGGCGAGACGCAGGGCCCGGACGGGTTCACCCCGCTCGCGCTCGCCGCGGCCTGGACCGAGAACGTGCGGCTCGGGACCGGCGTCGTCGGCGTCTACACCCGCGGCCGGGCGCTGCTCGCCCAGCAGACCGCGGCGCTCGCCGACGCCTCCGGCGACCGCTTCGCGCTCGGCATCGGCGCCTCGTCGGACCGCATCGTCGAGGGTTGGAACGGGATCCCGCTCGAGCGGCCGCTCGCGAAGATCGAGGAGACCGTCGACTGGCTGCGGCCCGTGCTCGCCGGCGAGCGCTCGGCCGAGGGCGGCTTCAAGCTCGAGACGGCGCCGGCCGAGCCGATCCCCGTGATCCTCGCGGCGCTGCGCGGCAAGATGCTGCGGCTCGCGGTCGAGAAGGCGGACGGCGCGTTCACGAACTTCCTCCCGCTCGGTGGCCTCCCGCAGGTGAAGGAGGGGCTCGAGGGCGCCCCGGAGGGCTTCGAGCTCCTCTGCCGCTTCTTCTGCCTCGCCGGGCCGCGCGAGCAGGTCGAGCCCCTGGCGCGGTTCATGTTCGCCTCCTACATCACCGTCCCGTTCTACGAGGCCTTCTTCCGCTGGCTCGGCCACGGCGAGGCGATCGACGAGATGGTCGAGGCCTGGGCCCGCAAGGACCGCGCGGCGGCGATCGCGGCGGCGCCGTGGGAGCTGATCGAGGACACCTTCATCTTCGGCGAGCCCGAGCGGATGGTCGACCGCCTCGAGGCCTACGTCGAGGGGGGCATCACCTGCCCGGTGATCACCCCGATCGCGACGCCCGACAAGCTTGACGACCTGATCGAGGCGCTGGCGCCACGCTAGCCGCCCGGCCGATGCCACGCGACCTCGAGACCGAGCGCCCCTAGCGATGGCCGGCCTCGACGATGTCAGGGCGGAGATCGAGGCGAGCGCCGGCGCCGGCGACTTCGTCGAGCGCCTCGCCCAGCGCATGAGCGGCGCGGCCAGGGCGGAGGCGGTGTTCGGCGACGTGGTCGAGCGCGGCGGAGTGAGCGTGATCCCGGTCGCGCGCGCGATGTGGGGATTCGGCGGTGGCGGCGGTGTCGGCGACGGCGAGGAGGGGAGCGGCGGTGGCGGCGGCGGGCTCGTCCGGCCGATCGGGTTCATCGAGATCCGCGGCGGCGAGGCGAGCTTCCGCAGGATCCGCGACCCACGGCCGCCGCTGATCGCCGCCGCGGCCGTCCTGCTCGCGGCGGTCGCGGCGCGCCTCGCCGCGCGCCGGTAGCCGGATGGCCGAGAATCCGGCGATGAAGCCGCCGGATCGACCGCCCGCGAGCGCCGGAGCCCGGGCACGGACCGAAGACGAGCGGCTCCTCGCGCCCGACGAGGTGATCACCGAGGCGGAGCGCGTCGAGGCGATCCGCGCGGAGTTCGAGTACGGGTTCGGCGCGCTCGCGGGCCTCGGCACGGCGATCTCCGTCTTCGGCTCCGCCCGCGCGGCCCGCGACGGCCCCGAGTACGACGCCGCGCGCGCCGCCACCCGCTGCTTCGGCGAGCGCGGGTTCGCGGTGATCACGGGCGGAGGCCCGGGGATCATGGAGGCGGCGAACCGCGGCGCCAGGGACGCCGGGGCCGTCTCCGTCGGCTGCAACATCGAGCTCCCGTTCGAGCAGGAGGCGAACCCCTACCTCGACGTCAGCCTGACCTTCCGGCATTTCTACGTGCGGAAGGTCATGTTCGTGCGCTACGCCTCCGCGTTCGTCGTCTTCCCCGGCGGGTTCGGGACGCTCGACGAGCTGTTCGAGGCGCTGACGCTGATCCAGACCCGGAAGGTCCGGCACTTCCCCGTCCTGCTCATGGGCTCATCGCACTGGAGCGGCCTGCTCGAGTGGATGGAGCGCGAGCTCGTCGCCCATGGCCGCGTCTCCCGCGCCGACGCGAAGCTCCTGGTGCTCACCGACGACGCCGAGGAGGCGTGCGCGACGATCGAGGCGGAGTCCGGGGCGGCGGCCGCAGGGCTCAGCGCGCCCGGGCGAGGCTGAGCGCGTAGAGGCCGTCGGGGTCGGTCCAGAGCTCGGTCAGCTCGAGCCCGGCGTCGGCGTAGGTCTCCTCGAGGCGCTCCGGGGTGAACTTCGTCGAGATCTCGGTGCGCATCTCCTCGTTGCGGGCGAAGTGGCAGCGCATGTCGAGCTCGCGCAGGTCGATGAACTGCTCGCAGGTCGAGCGCAGCCGGATGTCGATCCAGGAGTTGTCCTCGTCGAAGAAGGCGACGTGCTCGAAGCGCTCGGGGTCGAAGTCGGCGTCGAACTCGCGGTTCAAGACGTTGAGGACGTTCTTGTTGAACTCGGCGGTGACGCCGGCGGAATCGTCGTAGGCGGCCTCGAGCCGGTCGCGGTCCTTGACCAGGTCGGTGCCGAGCAGGAAGCGGTCACCCGGGTACATCAGGGTCGCGATCCGGGCGAGGAAGGAGCGCCGCGGGGCCGGGCGGAAATTGCCGATCGTGCCGCCGAGGAAGGCGATGATCGCGCCCTCCTCGCGCGGCACCCGCTCGAGGTGGGTCTCGTAGTCGCAGATCACGCCGTGCACCCTGAGCCCCTCGTAGTCGCTCACGAGCGCCTCGGCGGTGCGGCGGGTGATCTCCTCGGAGATGTCGACGGGGACGTAGGTCTCGAGCGTGCCGGCGGCGAGCATCGCGTCGAGCAGGCAGCGCGTCTTCGCCGCCGAGCCCGAGCCGAGCTCGATCAGCGTCGACGGGCCGGCGGCGGCGACGATCTCCTCGGCGCGGCGGTCGAGGATCGCCCGCTCGGCCCGAGTCGGGTAGTACTCGGGCAGCTCCATGATCCGCTCGAAGAGCGCCGAGCCGCGCTCGTCGTAGAAGTACTTCGGCGGCAACTCCTTGAACGGGCAGGAGAGGCCCTCGCGGACGTCGTCGGCCATGCCGGCGAGCGGCCCGCTCTCGGGCAGGTGCACGTCGATCGTGACCTGCTCGGTCGTGGCGCTGCTGCAGCTCATGCGTCGTCCTTCGCGCAGCGGAAGCCGGAGAAGATCTGGCGGCGCTCGGCGAGGTCCCAGTTGCGGAACGTGGTCCGGATCACGTCGCGGCGCGTCGCCCAGGCGCCCCCGCGCAAGACCTTGTAGCCGTCGCCGTAGAAGACCTCCGAGTACTCCGGGTACGGGAAGTGCTCGAAGCCCGGATAGGCCTCGAACTCCGACGAGGTCCACTCCCAGACGTCGCCGAGCATCTGCACCGCGCCGCACTCCGAGGGGGCGTCGGCGTAGGCGCCGGCCGGAGCGCAGCCGAAGGCGAGGTGGTCGAGGTTGGCGCGGTCGGCGCGGGCGCCGCGGGCGGCCGCCTCCCACTCGAACTCGCTCGGCAGGCGCTTGCCCGCCCAGCGCGCGTAGGCGTCGGCCTGGTGCCAGTCGACGTGGATCACGGGGAGCACCGGGTTCACGGCCTCGCGGCGGCCGAAGGTCGTCACGCACCAGCTGTCGCCGTCGGGCTCCCAGTAGAGCGGCGGCTCGGCGCCGGTGTCGGCGACGTAGGCGGCGAAGGCGGCGTTGGTTACCGGGGCGGCGTCGATCCAGAACGGGGCGAGCTCGACCGCGTGGCGCGGGCGCTCGTTGTCGTAGGCGAAGCCGCGCGCGCCGGCGCCGATCTCGTGGGCGCCGCCCTCGACGCGGACCATCTCCGGGCCCTCGGCGACCGGCTCCGCGCCGGGCCGCGGGTCGGACTCGGCGGGCGCGTATCCGTCGACCATCTGCAGGAGCTGGAGCATCGTCTCGTTGTGCTGGTGCTCGTGGGCGAGGATCAGCTCGTAGACGAACCCGTCGCGGAGCAACGGGTCCGGCGCGTCCGGGGAGAGGTCCATGCCCCCCAGTACGTCGAGCGTGCGCTTTCGGACCTCCTCCATGTAGGCGCGGCACTCCTCGCCGCGCAGGATCGGCAGCTCGTCGCGGGTCGCGCGCGGGTTCTCGATCGCGTCGTAGAGCTTGCCGAGCTCGCCGTCGAGCGGCTCGCGGCCGCCGATCGTCTGCACGAGCCAGAGCTCCTCGAAGTTGGCGATGTGGCCGAGGTCCCAGGCGAGCGGGCTCAGGATCGGCGTGTACTGGCGGTTCAGCTCTTCCTCGGAGAGCGGGTCGACGAGGAGCAGGGTGCGTGCGCGCGCCTCCGCGAGCCGGTCCGCGATCCGCTCCTTGAGCTGCGCCGGCGAGGCGGCATGCGACTCGACCGCCGTTATCGGCTTGACCGAAGCCTCGATGCGGAGAACCCTAACCACTCGCACCTCTCGGCCCCGTAAAGCTCGTGTCAATTAAGGTCTCGCGTCCGATGAAGCTGGAAGGCGCAGGAGCACTGGTCGCCGGCGGGGCCTCGGGCCTCGGTGAGGCGACGGCGCGCCGCCTGCACGAGGGCGGCGCCGACGTCGTCATCGCCGACCTGAACGCGGAGAAGGGCGAGGCGCTCGCGAGCGAGCTCGGCGAGCGCGCCCGCTTCGTCGAGGCGAACGTCACCGACGCCGAGGCCGTCGACGCCGCGGTCGCCGCGGCCGCCGAGATCGACGGCGGCCTGCGGATCTCGGTCTGCTGCGCGGGGATCGGCTGGGCCCAGCGGACCACCGGCAAGCAGGGGCCCCACGACCTGCAGATCTTCAAGAACGTCGTCGAGGTCAACCTGATCGGCACCTTCAACGTGCTGCGGCTGGCGGCGACGGCGATGAACGCGAACGAGGCGGACCACGAGGGCGAGCGCGGCGTCTGCGTGCAGACCGCCTCGATCGCCGCCTTCGACGGCCAGATCGGCCAGGTCGCCTACTCGGCCTCGAAGGGCGGCATCGTCGGGCTCACCCTGCCCGCCGCCCGCGACGTCGCCTCGCGCGGCATCCGCGTCGTCACGATCGCCCCCGGCCTCTTCGACACCCCGCTCCTGGCCGCGCTCCCCGAGGAGCAGCGCCAGGCGCTCGGCGCCGGCATCCCCTTCCCCTCCCGCCTCGGCCGCCCCGGGGAGTACGCGGAGCTCGTCAGCCAGATCGTCGCCAACCCGATGCTGAACGGCGAGACGATCCGGCTCGACGGCGCCCTGCGGATGCCGCCGAAGTAGCGGCCGGCCGTCGCGCCCGCCCGGCTGCCCTCCCCGGACCGGACGTCGTCGACAAAGCGTTGCCCTCAGCAACGGAACGTCGCCAACGTCACCGCCGGCTAGGTCTCCTCGGACTCCGGGTCGGAGTAGACCGGCTTGCGCCAGGGCGGGACGACCTCGAAGATCGCGGCGCGCTCGCGGGCCGAGAGCGACTCGATCGGGATCAGCTCGAAGCGCCCGCCGGGCGTCGTGCGGCCGGGCGTGTAATCGTCGCGCTTGGCGTTGCCGGCGTGGCTTCCGCCGGAGACGTGGAGCTCGCCGGTGGCGGGGCCCCAGCCGCCGCGGGGGCGCGCGCCGATCGCCTCCACCGCCTCGTTGACGGCGCCGCCGACGCCGCCCCCCGCGTCCGAGCCCACGTTCAGCTTCGAGAACTCATAGTTGTAGCCGTGGTGGGAGGAAGCGCGGACGTACGCCCTGCCCCCGGGCTCGATGCGGAGGTGCCACGACTCCCAGTCGTCCTCGTGGAACCCCTGATTGGTCGGGTCGATCGGCCAGGAAGAGCTCGTCGGGTAGTAGAAGAAGTACTGGACGTAGACGTTGCCCGCGGCCGCTCCGGAGCAGTCGTAGCCGGCCTCGCGGCTCTCGGCGAGCGCGGGCTCGCGGCAGTCGACGACGTGGACGAAGGCGGCGACCGGCTCGCCGCTCGCCGAGCGGGTGACGAGGCCGGTCGCGGCGCCGTCCGAGCAGGCCGGCTCGCGACAGCGGCGGAAGTCGACCGGGAGCGCCACCATCTCCTCCTCGTAGAGGAGGTCGGGGGCCTCCTCGCGCACGACCTCCGCGAGCTCTTCGCCGTAGGCGAGGGCGAGCGCGCCGCGCCCGTCGCCGCCGCAGCCACCCATCCGCACCGCGCAGACGATCCGGCCGAGGATCTCCCGGGCGAGCTCGCCGCCCGGCAGGATGCGGCCGGCGACGGCGAGCACGCCGACGAGCAGGAGCGCCGCGAGCAAGACGAGGGCGATCCACTCGACGGTGCTCTGACCGCGCTCCGAGCGCATGCGGCGACGCTCGCAAGCCCCGGCTCGAAGGTGGCTCGCGGAATGTGCCGTTAGGGTCGTGGGAGGTGAACGAAGCCCTGCACACCGGCGGACGCCAGGAGGGCGGCACGAACTGGAAGCTCTGGCTCGCCGGGATCGCCGCGCTCCTGCTCGCGATCTTCGTCGTCCAGAACGCGCAGAAGGTCGTGATCGACTTCCTCTTCGTCGAGACCGAGACGCCGCTCATCTTCGGCCTGCTCGTCGCCGGCCTGCTCGGCTTCGCGATCGGCTGGCTGGCGCCGATCGTCCGCCGCGGCCGCCGCGAGGACAGGCCCTAGCGCGTCGGCTCAGTAACCCTGCTGAAGCGCCTCGCTCAGGGTCCCCTGGTCGTTGAAGATGCTCAGGATGTCGTCGACGTCCTCGATCGGCACGTCGTTCACCATCGTCGCGAAAGCGAGCTCCCGGCCGCTTGCGGTCGACACGTAGCCGACGAGGGTCTGGGCCAGCAGCAGGGTGCGACCGTCCGGGGTGGTGGTCCCCCTCGTGCCGGTCTTGGCGAACACGTGGCCGGCGGCGGGCGAGTCGGGCAGCGTGGTCGCAAGCGATCCGTCACGACCGAGGATCGGGAGGCCGGCGCGGAGCGCCGCGCCGTACGGCTCGTTCGCGACACCTCGATGAAATGCGGTCATGTCGCGCGGCGTGGTCCGCGCATCGTCGACGCTTCCCGCGGGGTCGAAGAGGAAGGTCGAGGTCGGGGAGACACCGAGCGGGGATATCGTCGCCATCATCTCGCCCGCCGCCGAGTTGCAGTCGCGGCTCCCGGCCTCGACCGCCGCGAGACAGCCGAAGAGCTGCGCGCCACGGTTGTAGCTCACCTTCAGCACGACCTTGACGTACTCCGATAGCGGCGGCGAGACGAACTGAGCCAGCCGCGAGCCGCGCGGGTACTCGCCACGGCTCGGAAGCAGCCGTTCGCGATTCCCCGCCACCGCCGACGCGTCGACGCTCACCCCGGCGCGCTCGAGCGCCTCGACGAAGGCCGTGCGGGCGAACCTGGCCGGATCCGGGATCTCGAACTTCTCCAGCTGCCGGCCGGCGTCGTCCGCGATCTGGCCGTGCACTTCGATCACCCCGCCGCCCGCATCCTCGACCGTGAGCGCGTTCGCCCGGCCGGGCTGCCTGGTCGTGACCTTGCTGACGACGCGGTACGCGCCCGTGTGAGGCCGCCATCCCACCCTGGCCCGCTCGCCCGGCGAGGTGGGGAAGACCTTGATGTCGATGACGTTCTCGTTCACCCAGATCGAGTCGATCGGCCCGTCGGGCCATCCCTCGAACTGCCCGAACAGCCGGTTGTCCACGACCACGTCCCCGCTGACGCTGCGAATCCCGGACTGCCTCACGGCCCGGGCGAGCTCACGAACCCCCGCGAGCGGGTTGCCGCGCACGAGCTCGGCGAAGGGCAGCGTGCCGGCTTCGTTGTGGTCGAAGTTCGTGTAGGCGAGCGTGTCGTCCGGCCGGTTTCGCAGGCCGAAGCTGAAGTCGCCGGCCCCCACCAGCGCCAGGTCGCCGCGCAGGACCCCGTCTCGGACCGGCCCGAGCCTGTGCACCGGGGTGCGGAAGCGGTGGTCCTCGCCGAGGGCGTTGAGCACCGTCGCCGCCGCGTAGACCTTGATGATCGAGCCGGGGACGAATTCCAGGTTGGCGTTGTGCTGGTAGAGCGTCTCGCCGGTCGCCATGTCGACGACGTCCCAGCCCCAGGTGCTGTGCTCATACCGCGGGTTGGAAGTCACCGACTCGAAGGTCTCCGAGACCGAGGCGGGAACCTCCGCCGCTGCGGTCTGCGCCGCGAAAAGCGAGGCGGCGGTCGTGAGGATCAGCGCCCCCCGCCTAAAAGCCCTGTGCACCATGCACCACCAGCCTATTGCCACAGCGGGGCGCGCGCGATGACCGACATTCGAACGTCTTGGTCTTCGACCTCGCCGCGGGGCATCAGGTCGAGACGCAGATCGCCCGG
>DASUSH010000043.1:0-8165 GCA_036375215.1 Solirubrobacterales bacterium | reverse complement strand
AGACGTAGCGCAGCATCGGACCTAGGACGAGATCGGGCACGAGTTGCTGCTTACCCGGAGATGGCACGTGCCTGCGCGAGCACCGCGTCGAACATCGCGGGAGTGAGCTTTCCGGTGAACGTGTTCTGCTGGGAGACGTGGAAGCAGCCGACGAGGGTGTACGGGCCGAGCGCCGCCTCGGCACCGTGGCCGAAGCGGGGCTTCGGGCGGGGCCGCTCGACGCCGCGCGCGGCCAGCGCGCGCAGCGCCCCGTCCCATCCATACGAGCCGAGCGCGACCAGCACGCGCGCCCGCTCGAGCAGGCCGAGCTCCCGCTCCAGGTACGGCAGGCACTCGTCGCGCTCGGCCGGGGTCGGCCTGTTCGCCGGCGGCGGGCAGCGGTTGACGGCGGTGACCCACGCGTCGCGCAGGCGAAGGCCGTCGTCCGCGCTCACCGAGGTGGGCTGGTTGGCGAGCCCGGCGCGGTGGAGCGCCGCGTAGAGGAAGTCGCCGGACCGATCGCCGGTGAAGACGCGCCCCGTCCGGTTCGCCCCGTTCGCCGCCGGCGCCAGGCCGACGATCACGATCCGCGCCCGCGGGTCGCCGAAACCCGAGACGGGCCGGCCCCAGTACACCTGGTCGCGAAACCGCTTCGGCGGGTCGGCGGCGACCTGCTCGCGCCACTCGACGAGCCGCGGGCAGCGCCGGCAGGAGTGGATCTCCCCGGCGAGCCTCTCGAGCGTGTCTCCCACCGAGCTGACGCTACCGGCGCGCGCGGGGCTACTCGCCGGGCGGGCGGTGGGGCTCCTGCGGCGGCGGCTCGCTGCGGCTCGCGATCCACTCCGCGGCGCGGCGCCCGACCAGGAAGACCGCGAGCCACATCGCCTGCGCGACGAACGTCGAGACCAGCGCGACCGGGATCGAGAGCAGGAAGATGCCCGCGAACAGGAAGTTCACCGGGCCGGCGTAGCGGTGCCCGGGCAGGTCGGCGTCCGGGCGCATCAGCCCCTTGCGGTAGGCGTAGGCGATCTGGAAGACGAAGGTCCCGCTCGCCGCCGCCATCACCGCGGCGTACGCGATCGTCGCCGCGGAGTCGTCGCCGAAGTGGCCGAGCATCTCGGAGGTGAAGGGGATCAGCACGACCCAGGCCAGGTAGAGCATGTTGAGGCCCATCAGCGTGTTGTCGAAGCGCTCCAGCGCCCCGTAGAAGCGGTGATGCGAGAGCCAGAACTTGCCGATCACCGCGAAGCTGACCGCGTAGGCGAAGAGGTCGTCGTCGAGGTTCCAGATCGCCGCGGCCACGTCCTGCGTCTGCTTGGGGATCGTCAGCGGCAGCACGAGCAGCGTGATCGCGATCGCGAAGACGCCGTCGCTGAACGCGACGATCCGCGCGAACTCGACCTCCGCGTCGCGGCGGTGCCGGCCCGTCGCGTCGTCCGTTGCCCGGAGCTCGGCCTCGGCTGATGCCTCCATCGGTTGGGATTACGGGCCGACGGGCCCGATCCCTGCCGGACGGCAGCAATCGGCTACGGACGCGCGACGCGCCTCAGGTGGGAACGACGTACGGGGATCACGCGCAAGCCGGACCCCGGATCGGGGCCTCCGACGCCGTAACCTCAGGCGCGTGAACGACGCCGAGCTGCGCCGGCTGGCGATCGTGCCCGCGCTGAACGAAGCGGGCATGGTCGGCCGCGTCGTGCGCGACATCCGGCGCGAGGCCCCCGACTTCGACGTGCTCGTCGTCGACGACGGTTCCACCGACGACACCGCGGCCGAGGGCGCCCACGTGCTCCGCCACCCGTTCAACCTCGGGATCGGCGGCGCGGTGCAATCCGGATACAAGTACGCGCTCGCCCACGGCTACGACGTCGCCGTCCAGGTCGACGGCGACGGCCAGCACAAGCCCGAGTATCTGCCGGAGCTGGCGCGCGAGTTGCACACGGAGGGGGCCGCCGACATGGTGACCGGCAGCCGCTTCCTCGAGGACCCCGGCTACAAGGTCCCGATCGGGCGCCGCGCCGGCAACATGATCTTCGCGATCGTGCTCAGCGGCATCGTCCGTCGCCGGATCACGGACCCCACCTCCGGCTTCCGGATGACGAACCGGCGCGGGATCGAGCTCTTCGCCCGCGACTACCCGCACGACTACCCCGAGGTCGAGGCGATCCTGATGCTCCACCACCACCGGCTGCGGATCCACGAGGTGCCGGTGCGGATGAACGCGCGTGGTTTCGGCCGCTCCTCGATCGACTACCCGCGCAGCGCCTTCTACATGGCGAAGGTGCTGCTGGCGATCTTCGTCGGGCTCTTCCGCCGGCGGCCGGTTCCCGCCGACGGTGCCGCGCCGCCGCCGAACGAGGACGGGGTGGCGCCGAGCGCCGCGACCGCGAAGGAGGGCTAGGTGAGCGACTCCGGCCTCGACACCCAGATCCAGCTGATCGCGCTGGCGATCACCGTCGTCTTCTTCGTCTTCATCCTCGACCTGGTCCGTCGCCGGCGGCTGGTCGAGCGTTACGCGCTGCTCTGGATGGTCGCCGGCTTCGCGCTCGTCGTGCTCGCGGTCTGGCGCGACCTGCTCGACGTGCTGTCGGACGCGCTTGGGATCGCCTACCCCCCGAACGCGCTCTTCATCATCGCGTTCGGGATCGCCTTCGTCCTCCTCCTGCACTTCTCGGTCGCGACCTCGCGGCTGTCCGAGGAGACCAAGATCCTCGCCCAGGAGGTCGCCCGGCTCGACAGCGAGGTGCGGGCGATGCGGACCGGCCAGGCGAACGGCGACCCGGCGGGCGGTCAGCCCGTGGCGCCGCGCGATCCCGAAGCGGCGTCTCCGGTCGACCCGAGCAGCGCCAGCACCACCGACCAGTAGGCGCGCAGCGCGGCTCTGAGCCCGCGCGAGCGCGCGGCGCGGCCCAGGTAGGCGGAGTCGAGGTCCGGGGTGAGGTGGCGGGCGAACTCGGCGGCGGGGATCGCGCGCGTCGCCTGGATCGCGCGGCGCTCGCGCAGCAGGCGGGGCAGCCAGCGGACCAGGTCGAGCTTGGCGAGCACCTTCTGGCGCCCCCAGCCACCGGCGAGCGCGATCGCGAAGACCGCGACCTCGGTCGCGACCAGCGCCGGCGCCAGCGCGAGCAGCAGGGCGAGCGGGTAGGTGCGCAGGATCACGGCCCAGCGGTTGCGCTCGAGATAGCGCCACTTCGCGGCGCCCTTCGAGAACTCGTAGTCATGGTCGACCCGGGCGGCGGGCTCGATCCCGATCGTGCCGCCCGCGAGGCGCAGGCGCAGCGAGAGGTCGACGTCCTCCTGGTAGAGGAAGAACGGCTCGGGCATCCCGCCGGCCGCGCGCCAGCGCTCGAGCGGCACCGCGAGGCAGGCGCCCGACGCGAACGGGACCTCGGCGGCCGGGATGCCGCCCTCGGGAAGCGGCTCCCCCGCCCCGCCGGCCCATGCGATCCCGGTGAAGTGGATGACCCCGCCGCGCGTGTTCACCTTGCGCCCGCCCGCCTCGGTGACGAGCCCCATCCACGCCGCCCAGACGCGGCCGTCGCCGAGCGGGCGCGCGATCGCGTCGCGGAAGCCGGGCTCGGGCAGGGCGTCGGGGTTCAAGAGGACGAGCAGGTCGCCGCCCGCCGCCTCGGCGCCGGCGTTGCAGGCCGCGGCGAACCCCGGGTTGGCGCCGGTCTCGATGATCCGCGCCCCCGGGACGAGCTCACGGATCGCCGCCGGGGTCCCGTCCGCGGAGTCGTTGTCGACGACGATCAGCTCGTCGTCGGAGTCGAGCTCGCCGGCGAGCGCGGGCAGCGTCCGCGCGATCGCCTCGCGCGAGTTGTGCGTGACGACGACTACCGAGACCCGGGGGCCGGGCACGGCTGTTCCCTACCCGAGCGCTTCCAGCGTCGCCGCGGTGTCGGCGAAGATCTCGGCGCCCGTGATCGAGCCGTCGCGCAGCTGGTAGATCCAGACCACCTTCTGCTCGGTGCGCTCGCCGCCCTTGGTCCTGCCCGTGTTGCGAGCGACGACGATCACGTGGTTGTCGTCGGCGCCGAGCACCTTCTCGGGCACGGCCTTGAACTCGGTGAAGTCCTCGAGCGCGCGGGCGAGGAGGGTCCGCATCCCCTCCGGCCCCTCGTAGCTGCCGCCCCACGGCAGCGACCCCGGGGCGACGATCTCGGCGGACTCCGCGAAGTAGGACAGAACCGCCTCGATGTCGCCCTTCCCGAACGCCTTCCAGGCCGACTCGATCACGTCAACGTTGTCCTGCGCCATTCCACCCCTTCTCGGGCTCGGTGACTTCCAACGGGCCGCGAGACCCTATGACGAAGCGCGACGCGGCGTCAACGACGCGACGCGCGCTTGGAAAGCCGGCGAGCGGACTCGAACCGCTGACCCCTTCATTACGAATGAAGTGCTCTACCAGCTGAGCTACGCCGGCGCGGGGGTGCAGTCTAGGCGGGGATTCGCCTCGAAGCCGCGACCTTCGGCGCGCCGCAAGAGGGCGTCCTCGCGCGGCGCCAGCTCGCCGAATGCGGGATGAGCAGGGCTCGGGTTGCGCGCTGGGTCGAGCGCGGACGGCTGCACCGGCGGCATCCCGGCGTCTACACGCTCGGCCACCGGCGGGTCACCGAGCGCGGCCGCCTGATCGGCGCGCTGATCTAACGCCGGTCCAGGCGCCGCCCTCGCCGGCCGAAGCGCCGCCGCCTGGTGGGGGCTGGTGAAATCGCCGCCGCGGGCAATCGAGGTGGCGACCCCGCACCGCCGCCGCTCGGTGCCCGGGATCACCGTCCGCCACCGCCCTCGAGCGCATCGAGCATCTGGGGCTACCGGTCACCCCACTCGCTCGCACCCTGCTCGACGCCTCGACCCTGGTCCCGCGCCACGCGCTCCGCAAGGCCCGCGCCGAGGCGGACTATCTCGGCCTCCTGGATCCGAACGCGATCGAGGCCGAATGCGGCCCCGGGCGCGCCGGCAGCGACGCCCTTCGCCGAGCCCTCCGGGCGCACCTTCCCTCGCTTGCCCACACGCGCCCGGCCGGCCGCCGTCGTCCGGGATCGCGACCGCGACCTCTACCTGCGCGGGCGCGGCTTGCGCGTGGTCCGGTACAGCTGGCTTCAGGTATTCGAGGTGCCGGAGCGGGTCGCCGAAGACCTGCGCGAGGCCCTCACGCCGCCACGGCCGGGAGGCCGATCCCGATCACCTTCAGCCGGCGGCTGAGGGCGGTGAAGGCGAACTCGTTCATCTCCTGCGAGCTCGCGTCCATGTAGATGTACTCGTCGCCGAGCGAGTAGCCGGGCGGGACGAGGACGCCGGCGGCGGCCGGCAGGGTCGCGGCGAGCCGGTCCTGGGCGCGGCGGGCGAGCCCGGGGTCCCGGCACTTCTGCTGGAGGTACCAGGTGCCGTAGGCGACGTGGCGGTGCTCGTCACGGGAGATGTTCTTGAAGCCCTCGACGTGGCCGGGCAGGATCCCGCGGCCCTCCATGAACCGGGTCTGGAAGTACTGGCCCGAGAGGGCGAGCGTGCCCTCGATCACCATGTGGTAGGTGACGATGTAGTCGACCTTGGCCTCGACGTCGCCGGGGTTCTCGATCAGCGTCCGGTTGACCTCGACGAGCTGCTCGTCGAAGAGCACGCGGTAGGCGTCGTTCAGGTGCTCGCGGGCCGCGTCGAGGCGGTCTTCGTAGCTGCCGTCGAACCGCAGCACCTGCTCGTAGAGGTTGTTGAAATGCTGCGCGTGCCGAGCCTCGTCGACCTGCTGGGTCGTCAGGAAGGCCTCCTCGTGCTGGCTCTCGTAGGCCATCACGAGCCCCGAGAACTGGGTCGCGACCCGCTCCTCGCCGACGAAGAAGGCTGAGAGCCCGTACATCATCTCGTCGCGGACTTCCTCTGGCAGCTCCTCCCAGTCGCGCCTGTCCTTGGTGAAGTCGATCTCGCTCGACGCCCACTGCTGGCGCTCCCACAACCGGTAGAGCTCGCTCGGGTCCATCAGCTTCACCGTGGCGAGCTTCGACTCGTCGCTGATCGTCGCGACGTCGCCCTGCTGGGTCATGTCCAGGAGGGAGGCCATCAGGCCTCGGCGAGCTTATACCCGACGCCGCGCACGGTCAGGACGAGCTCGGGGTCCTGCGGGTCGCGTTCGACCTTCTGGCGCAGGTTCGAGATGTGCACGTCGCAGGCGCGCACGTCGCCGCGGAACTCGGCCTGCCAGAGCTCCTCCATGATCTCCTTGCGGCTGAACACCTGCCCCGGGCGGTCGGCGAGCAGCCGCAGCACCTGGAACTCCGAGCGGGTCAGGTTGACCGGCTCGCCGCGGACGGTGACGAGGTGGCGGGCCAGGTCGATGCGGACGTTGCCGGCGTCGATCATCTGCCCGGAGTCGGCGCTCTGCGAGCGGTCGAGCTCGCGGCGGCGGAGCTGGGCGCGAACCCGGCCGATCAGCTCGCGGACCGAGAACGGCTTGGTGACGTAGTCGTCGGCGCCGACCTCGAGCCCCACGACCTTGTCGACCTCCGCGTCCTTCGCGGTCAGCAGGATGATCGGGATCGGGCTGCGGTTGCGGATGTCCCGGCAGAGGTCGAGGCCGCTGCGGCCGGGCATCATGATGTCGAGGATGAGCAGGTCGTAGTCCGGCTCCTCGTCGCCGAGCTTCTCCTCGGCGTCGTCGCCGTCGACGGCCTTGGTGACCTGAAAGCCCTCCTGCTCGAGGGCGTAGGAGACCGAGTCGCGAAGCGACGGCTCGTCGTCGGCGATCAGGATCCTCGGACTAGCCATCACGATTCATCACCCTCCTTTGCGATTCACGCGACGGGCGTCGCGCTCGGTTCCGCCACTGGCAGCCGCACCCAGAAGACGCTCCCCGACCCGGGATCCGAGTTGACCCCGATCTCGCCCCCCATCACCTCGACCATCCGCTTCGCGATCGACAGGCCGAGCCCGAAGCCCTCGCTCTCGAGCTGGGCGCTGCCCCGGTAGAAGCGCTCGAAGACTCGCCCGACCTCCTCGGGGGGAATGCCCAGACCTGTGTCCTCGACCTCGATCATGACCTCCGAATCCCCGCGCCGGCGGGCGCGAAGCGTAACCGTCCCCGGAGCGGGGGTGTGCTTGAAGGCATTCGTCAGGAGGCCGATCAGGACCTGCCTGAGCAGAACCGGGTCGGCTTTCGCCGCGATCTCCGGATCCGCCTCGACGTGGAGCCTGACGCCGTCCGGCGGGGTGATCGCCTCGGCGGCCTCCTGCACGGCGAGCCGGACCCCGACGACCTCGGCCTCGCCCTCCCCGATCGCCTCCATCCGCGCGAGGGTCAGGAGCGAGTGGGTGAGGCGGCTCACCCGCTCGGTGTCGGCGGCGAGGCGGCGCAGGAAGTGGTCGCGCGCCTCAGGGTCGTCCTTGGCGCCCGACTGCAGGACCTCGATCGCGCCCGAGATGCCGGCGATCGGGTTGCGCAGCTCGTGCGCGGCGTTGGAGACGAACTCGCGCTCGGCGAGCTCGCGCTGGAGCTCCTCGGTGCGGTCCCGGACGACCATCAGGACCGCGTCCTCCGCCGGGATCGCGCGCGCGTTCAGCCCGTAGACGCGATCGCCGACCCGCAGGCCGTCGTGGCTCGACTCGCCGCGGTCGAACGCGCGCCGGAACCAGGGGCGCAGGGGCACGACGGGCTTGCCGTCGACCCAGATCAGCCGCCGAGCCGCCGGGTTCGCGAAGCGCACGTCGCCCTCGGGCGAGACCACCATCACCGCGTCGCCGAGCGACTCGAAGATCGCCGACAGCCGGTCGCGCTCCGACGAGAGCGCGTCGAAGCTCTGGCGCAGGGCCAATCGCATCCGCTCGAGGGCCCGCCCCAGGTCGCCGATCTCGTCGCGGCCGCGGGGGCGCACCGGGCGGTCGAGGCGGCCGGCCGCGATCTGTGCGGCGCTCGAGGCGAGCCGGCGCAGGCGCGGGGTGAGCAGGAACGAGACGAGGATCGCGACCAGGATCGAGACCCCGACCGCGATCAGGAGCGTCGTCAGCCGGTCCTCCTGGAGCTTGTCGAGCGACTGCTGGAGCGCCTCGGGCCGGGTCGCGTCGGCGAGCACGGCGCCGACGACGTTGCCCTCGACGTCGATCGGCGCGGCGACGATCGTCTCGCCGCCGACGTCGTCCTGGAAGAGGCCGCCGTCGAGCGCCCGCGTGACCGCCTCCTCGCGGCGCGGGACCTCGTC
>DASUSH010000042.1:0-7411 GCA_036375215.1 Solirubrobacterales bacterium | reverse complement strand
CTGCTGCCTCCCGTAGGAGTCTGGGCCGTGTCTCAGTCCCAGTGTGGCTGATCGTCCTCTCAGACCAGCTACCCATCGTTGCCTTGGTGAGCCGTTACCTCACCAACAAGCTAATGGGCCGCGGGCCCCTCCCGAAGCGGAGGCCGAAGCTTCCTTTACTCACCACGCTTGGCGTGGCGAGCACATCCGGTATTAGCCCGAGTTTCCTCGGGTTGTCCCGGTCATCGGGGCAGGTTACCCACGTGTTACTCACCCGTTCGCGGCTCTGCCCCAGGGCAAGCCCTGGTTCGTCGCTCCACTTGCATGTGTTAAGCACGCCGCCAGCGTTCGTCCTGAGCCAGGATCAAACTCTCCGTAAAAAGTGACTCGAGGGTTTCATCCGGCCGCGGTGTCACCCGAAGCCGGCTCCTCTGTCTCAGAGAGTTCGTCATGACCTAGCTGACCGCCGCGTACACAGAGCGGACGGTCGACATGACGAGGTTGTTGCGATGCCGCTCCCGAAGGAGGGGCATCTATAAATCCGCCCCCGCGCTGGCGCGAGAACGGATTCGGGCATGGTCACAAGCCAAGGCTGGGCCGGCCTAGGGCCGGGCGAGCCTGGCTCGCGCGCACTGCTCAGTTTTCAAAGACCGTTCCGGCCCCGGTCGCAGGGTCTCCACGAGCGGAGCCGGTGCGCCCCCGAAGCCTCTTCAGGGGCGACCAATAAGTATAGCCCGAAATCGGGGCCCTTCCGAGAACCTGAGCGGTGTTGCTCGGTGCCCGGGACGCGGCAGTGTAGCGGCGGTTCAGCCGTGCCCGCGCAGGCGCGCGAACCGCCGCTTTCCCACCTGCAGCACGCGTCCCTCGAGCTCCGCCGCGGGCAGGTCGAGCCGGTCGGGGTCGACGGCCTCCCCGTCGAGCTTCACGCCGCCCTGGGCGACGATCCGCCGGGCCTCCGAGCGGCTGATCCCGAAGCCGTCGGCGATCAGGGCCGGCAGGTGCGCGTCTCCCCCGTCGAGCGCGATCACGGGCATCTCGTCGGGCGTGCCGCCCTCGACGTGGACCTGGTCGAACCGGCGCTCCGCCCCGGCGGCTGCGTCCGCGTCCCAGAACCACTCGACGATCCGCCGGCCGAGCTCCCGCTTGGCCTCCATCGGGTGGCGGCCCGGGTCGAGGGACTCGCCGAGCAGGAGCTCGTAATAGGTCCCCATGACGTCGTCGGGGACGCTCATCAGCTTGCCGAACATCTCCTCGGGCGGGTCGGCGACCCCGACGTAGTTGCCGAGCGACTTCGACATCCGCCGCACGCCGTCGGTGCCGGGCAGGATCGGCATCGTCAGGACGGACTGCTCGGGGACGCCGAACGAGCCCTGGACGTCGCGGCCGAAGAGCAGGTTGAACTTCTGGTCCGTGCCGCCGAGCTCGAGGTCCGCCTCGATTGCGACGGAGTCGTAGCCCTGGAGGACCGGGTAGAGCAGTTCGAGCACGGAGATCGGCTGGTCGGCGGCCATCCGCTTCTGAAAATCGTCGCGCTCGAGGAGCCGCGCGACCGTGAACCGGCGCGCGATGCCGAAGAGCTCGTCGCTCCCCATCGAGAGCCACTCGCTGTTCATGCGGGTCTCGGTGCGTTCCGCGTCGAGCACCTTCATCGCCTGCTCGCGGAAGGTCGTGGCGTTGGCGTCGATCTGCTCGTCGGAGAGCACCGGGCGCTCCGCGGAGCGCCCGCTGGGGTCGCCCACACGGGCCGTGTAATCGCCGACGATCAGCACCACCGTGTGGCCCGCGTCCTGGAACTGGCGGAGCTTGCGCAGGACGACCACGTGGCCGAGATGGATGTCGGGCGCGGTCGGGTCGATCCCGAGCTTCACCCGCAGCGGCCTCCCCTCGCGCTCGGCGGCCGCGAGCTGCTCGGCCAGGCGCCCCTCCGGCAGCACGTCGACGGCGCCCGCGGAAAGGCGGCTCGCCGCCGCCCCGGGGTCGCTCACCGCGTGCCTGGGAGGTGGGGGTCGGTCACGGGCCCAATGCTAGACTCCGCAACCTTCCAGGGCGGCCCGGCTACCCGCATCCAGCCGCTTGAGAAAGCGCCCGTTCCCGGCCAAAACCCGGCAAGTCACGCAGCCCTCACGCCGCTCGCCGGCCCGTCACACTCGAGGTAGATGGCACGAACCACCAGCGATATGCGCCGCCAGGTTCGCGCCGCCCGCGACGCGATCACGCGCGGCGGCCGCAACGGCGACCGCGCGAGCGATAGCGGCGCCGGCGACGGATTCGGCGGCAACGGCGGACCGCCGCGCCGCCGCCTGCGGATGCCGTTCCGGCGCCGCGACGAGGGCCCGCGCAACCGCCCCCGCCTGAAGAAGCTGCGCCTGCTGGTCGTGGTGCTCGGCCTCAGCGTGCTCGCATTCGTCTCGTTCATCTTCGGGATCATGATGGCCGTCGCCTCCGACTTGCCGAGGCTGGAGAACCGCGAGCAGTACCTGGCGGCCGAGAACTCGGTCGTCACCGACCGCTACAACCGACCGATCACGACGCTGACCGGCAACGAGGCGCGGATCCTGGTCGAGTCCGCCGACATCTCGCCGACGATGAAGCAGGCCGTGGTGGCGATCGAGGACGAGCGCTTCTACGAGCACCGCGGGATCGACATCTTCGGCATCGCCCGCGCGGTGATCAAGGACGTCGTCGCCCGCGACGCCGTTCAGGGCGCCTCGACGATCACCCAGCAGTTCGTGAAGAACGCGCTCGAGGCGCAGCAGAGCCGGACGATCTTCCAGAAGCTCCGCGAGTCGGCACTCGCGTACCACCTCGAGCGCGAGTGGTCGAAGGACAAGATCCTCACCCAGTACCTGAACTCGATCTACTTCGGCGAAGGTGCCTACGGGATCGAGGCGGCGGCCAAGACCTTCTTCGGCGAGGCGCACGAGGGCTGCGGTGGCAAGGGCGACCGCTGCGCCTCCCAGCTGCTGCCCCACGAGGCCGCCCTGCTCGCCGGGATCATCTCCTCGCCCGAGGCGTACTCGCCGCGGGCGAACCCCGACCTCGCGCTCGAGCGCCGCAACCTCGTGCTCTCGAAGATGCTCGAGCAGGGCGCGATCACGCAGGAGCAGTACGACGACGACCTCGCCGGCATCGGCGCCCCGCTGCCCGACCCGGAGGACATCAAGCCGCCGCGCGAGAAGTCGGAGGCGCCCTACTTCACATCGTGGCTGCGCCAGCAGGTCGTCGACTACTACGGCACGGGCCAGGCGTTCGGCGGCGGCCTGCACATCAAATCGACGCTCGACCTCGACCTTCAGCGCGAGACCGAGGAGGCCGTCTACAACAACATCGGCGGGATCGAGCCGACCGCCTCGGTAGTGGTGATCGACAACGCGACCGGCGGCGTGCTCTCGATGGTCGGTGGCGAGGACTACAACAAGTCGCCGTTCAACCTCGCCACCAACGGCCAGCGCCAGCCGGGCTCGGCGATGAAGCCGTTCACGCTGGTGACCGCGCTCGGCCAGGGCATCTCGACCTCGAACGTCTACAGCTCGCAGCCGAAGGAGTTCCCCTTCGAGGTCAAGCTGGCGAAGAACGGCAAGGTGCTCCCTGACATCTTCGACGTGTCCAACTACGACGACAGCTACTACGGGTCGTCGACCCTCTACGACGCGACCCTTCACTCCGACAACTCCGTCTACTCCGAGCTCGGGCTCCAGGTGGGCCTGGACAACATCGCCGCGACCGCGAAGGCGATGGGGATCCAGACCGACCTCACGACCGCGAACGAGTACTCCATCGACAGCGGCCCGTTCGAGCCCTACCCGCCGGCGATGACGCTTGGCGGCCTCGAGGTCGGCGTCACCCCGCTCGAGATGGCCTACGCCTACACGACGCTCGCCAACGACGGCGAGCGGGTGAGCGGCTCGCTCGCGAGCTCGAAGGGCGGCCCGCTCGGGATCCTGAGCGTCAAGGACGGCCCCGGCGAAGAGGCCGACTTCGTCGACACCAACGAGGGCCAGAGCGGCGAGAACGAGCCGGTCGAGCAGCGCGCGATCGACCCCGCGGTTGCCGATGAGGCCCGCTCGGTGCTCGAGGCGAACGTCGAGGGCGGCACCGGCGAGCGCGCCGCCTACGGCGGCTACGCGTGGGGCAAGACCGGCACGACCGAGAACAACGGCGACGCCTGGTTCTGCGGCGGCGCCGAGGAGGTCACCGCCTGCGTCTGGGTGGGCCACGCCGAGACCAACACGCCGATGGAGACCGAGTACGCGGGCGCCCCGGTCGACGGCGGCACCTACCCCGCGCTGATCTGGGCCGACGTGATGAGCGCCTACGAGGCGCTCCAGGACTCGCGCAAGGAGAACGACGACGAGGACGCCGAGGTCGACACCGAGGCCGCGGTGCCCGTCGCCCCCGCCCCCGTCGAGGAGGTGGCGCCCGCCCCGGTCGAGCCCGCCCCCGCCCCCGCCCCGGTCCCGGAGGCCCCCGCCCCCGAGGCCGCGCCGGCCCCGGCCGAGCCGGCCGCCCCCGCGCCCGCGCCCGAGGGCGGCGCCCCCACCGCGGGCGGAGTCGACGGCTAGCGCGGCGGACGAACGTCGATTCATCCACCTCCTGCGTGGGCAGATCCACGCGCGTGCGCGATGACCGGCCTACCGCGGTATCGGCTTCGACACGAACCGGCTCCCCGCCGCGCAGAAGCGCCACGGCAGCTCGGCCGCCTTCGTGATCCCCACCCTGGGGGCGGTGACGATCTCGAGCGGGGGTGCGTCGCGCTCGGGCGCGCGCAGCTCGAACGGCGCCGCGAGCAGGCTGCGGCCGTTGTCGGCGAGACCGATGCCGAGGGCCTCGGTGAGCTTGCCCGGGCCCGAGCAGAGGTCGCGGGCCCCGTCGCGGCCGCGGCGCTCGCGCATAGCGTCGACCCCCCAGCGGGGCTCGATCGCCCGGATCAGGACCGCGGCGGCCTCCCCCTCGGGCTCGGCGACGGCGTTCAGGAGGCTGTGGACGCCGTAGGAGAAGTAGACGTACGCCGTGCCCGGCGCGCCCCAGAGGATCTCGCTGCGCGGCGTCGGACCGCCGTAGGCGTGGCAGGCGGGGTCGTCGCGGTGGTAGCTCTCGGTCTCGACGATCGTCCCGCCGACCCCGTCGTGGAGGAGCGAGCAGCCGACGAGGTCGCGGGCGACGTCGTGGACCGGGCGCGCGAAGAAGGCCCGATCGAGGCGCGGCGCGGCGAGGGCGACCGTGCTCAAGCCAGCCCGTCGAGCTCCGCGCGGGCGGCGGCGAGCTGCTCGGCCACGCGGTCGGAGGCGGTGCCGCCCGCCGAGCGCTTCGACTCGAGCCACTGGTCGGAGGCGAGGACCTCGTAGTACTCGGCGTCGAGCAGCGCCGAGAAGCCCTCCACCTCGGCCCGGTCAAGCTCGGAGAGACGCACACCGCGCTCGAGCGCGCGGCGCACGAGGCCGCCGACGACACCGTGCGCCTCGCGGAACGGCATGCCCTTGCGAACGAGCAGGTCGGCGACGTCGGTCGCGGCCAGGAACTCGTCGCCCGCCGCCTCGGCGAGGCGCTCGCGGTCGAACGTGATCGCGCCCATCATCCCGGCGGCCGCCTCGAGGCAGAGCTCGAGGTTGTCGACGGCGTCGAAGAGTCCCTCCTTGTCCTCTTGCATGTCCTTCGAGTAGGCGAGCGGGAGGCCGTGCAGGACGCCGGCGAGCGCCGCGAACGAAGCGGTGATCCGCGGCGCCTTCGCGCGCATCAGCTCCGCCGCGTCGGGGTTCTTCTTCTGGGGCATGATGCTCGAGCCCGAGGCGAACGAGTCGCCGACCTCGCAGAACGAGAACTCCTCGCTCGACCAGAGCACGATCTCGCCCCCGAGCCGCGAAAGGTGGGTCGCGCAGGTCGCCGCGGCGGCGAGGTAGTCGAGGACGGAATCGCGGCTGGCGACGGCGTCGATCGAGTTCGGAGCGACGCGCTCGAAGCCGAGCTCGCGGGCCACGGAGTCGCGGTCGAGCTCCCAGTTGAGGCCGGCGAGCGCCCCCGACCCGAGCGGCATCTCCATCGCCCCGGCGCGCACGGCCCCGAACCGGGCGGCGTCGCGACGGAACATCCAGAAGTAGGCGAGCAGGTGGTGCGCGAGGTAGACGGGCTGGGCGCGCTGGAGGTGCGTGTAGCCGGGCATCGTCCAGCCGGGGTGGGCCTCGGCGAGCTGGCAGAGCCGGGCCATCAGTTCCCGGGCCAGCTCGATCGCCCGCTCGGCGCGCTCGCGGACGTAGAGCGCGACGTCGGTCGCGACCTGGTCGTTTCGCGAGCGACCGGTGTGGAGCTTGCCGCCGACCGGCCCGGCGATCTCGGTGACCCGGCGCTCGATCGCCATGTGGATGTCCTCGTCGTCGGCGGCGAACGGGAAGCGGTCCTCGGCGAGCTCGGCCGCGACCTCGTCGAGGGCGGCGTGCAGGGCCTCGAGCTCGCCGTCGTCGAGCACCCCCGCGAAGAGCAGCGCCCGCGCGTGCGCCTTCGACTGGCGCACGTCCTGGGGCCAGAGGCGCCGATCGAAGCCGATCGAGGCGTTCAGGCGGTGAAACAGCGGGTCCTGGGGCTCGCCGAAGCGCGACATCGCGACGATCTTAGGGTGGCGCCGGGAGCCGGCGGTCCGCTCCTCAGGCCGCGGAGGCGCGCGCCCGCTCGAGGATCTCGAGGACGGCGACGGCGTCGGCCGGGTCCACCGGCGGCGGCCCGCCGCCCGCGAGGCATTCCGCCATCCGCGCGTAGAAGTCGGGCCAGGCGCCGCGCTCGGAGGGCACGGGCTCGCTCTCGTCCCCGCGCACGAGCCGCCCCCAGCGCTCCTCGGGCTCGGCGCCCCAACCCTCGCCCGGCCCGGGCCGGCACCGGGCCTCGAGCGCGTCCTCCTGGCCGTCGAGGGCGTCGACGACGTAGGCCGCGCGGCTGCCGAGCACCCGAAGTCGCGGGCCGAGCGCCCCCGCCACCGACGAGGCCCAGAGGTGGCTGATCGTGCCGCCCTCGTGCTCGAGGGCGACGAAGACGTCGTCGTCGGCCGGCCCGCCGCGGCGGGCGGCGATCTCGCCGTGGACGCGCAGCGGCTCGCCGAAGAGCGTCCTGGCCTGGTCGACCAGGTGGGTCCCGAGGTCGAGCAGGAGGCCGCCGCCCTCGTCGGGAGCGGTCTGCTCGCGCCAGGCGCCGGCGCGGACCTCGGGGCGCCAGCGCTCAAAGCGCGATTCGAAGCGGTGCACGTCACCGAGGGAGCCGGCCTCGAGCAGCCGCCGGAGGGTCAGCTGGTCGGAGTCCCAGCGGCGGTTGTGGAAGACGCTCAGCACCACGCCGCGGCTCGCCGCGCGCTCGACGAGCTCGCGGGCAGCCGCGCTCGAGTTCGCGAGCGGCTTGTCGACGACGACCGCGAGGCCGGCGTCGATCGCCCTCGCGGCGAGCGGGAAGTGGG
>DASUSH010000041.1:0-8346 GCA_036375215.1 Solirubrobacterales bacterium | reverse complement strand
GCCTGCTGGGCCTCCTTGCGGGCGCGGACCTCGGGGGTGAGGATGCCGAGCTCCTCGTGGGCCTCGGGGTCGTCGATGAAGCGGCTCGCGAGCCAGCGCATGATGTAGTCGGGCATCGACTTCGCGAACGGGATCTCCGGGTTCTTGGTGATCCCCTCCGGGTCGAAGCGCATGTAGCTGAACTTGCTCACGAAGGTCTCGAGCGGGACGCCGTACTGCAGCCCGATCGAGATCGCGGTCGCGAACGCGTTCATCATGCCGCGGAGGGTCGAGCCCTCCTTGCCGATGTCGGTGAGAAAGATCTCACCGACCGAGCCGTCCTCGTACTTGCCGGCGGTGATGTAGCCCTCGTGGCCGGCGATCGAGAACTTGTGGGTGATCGACTCGCGCTCGCGCGGCATCTTGTGCCGCGCCGGCACCGGGGTCGCGGGCTCCGCGGGAGCCTCGGCCGCCTCGGCGTCCGCGTCGGCCGCCTCGCCGGCGTCGGTCCGCAGCGCCTGTGCCGTCTTCGAGCCGTCGCGGTAGATCGCGAGCGCCTTCAGGCCGAGCCGCCAGCCCTCCGAGTAGGCCTCGGCGATGTCGCCGACCGTCGCGGTCTCCGGCAGGTTCACGGTCTTCGAGATCGCGCCCGAGAGGAACGGCTGGACCGCGCCCATCATCCTGATGTGGCCGAGCGGGCTGATCGAGCGCTCGCCGACGGCGACGTCGAACACCGGCAGGTGCTCGTCCTTGAGGCCCGGCGCCCCGATGATCGTCTGCTTGTCGTTGATGTAGGCCTCGATCTGCTCGACCTCGGTGTCCGAGTAGCCGAGCGTGCGCAGCGCCATCGGGACCGTGCGGTTCACGATCGTCATCTGCCCGCCGCCGACCAGCTCCTTGAACTTGACCAGCGAGAAGTCGGGCTCGATGCCGGTCGTGTCGCAGTCCATCAGGAAGCTGATCGTCCCAGTGGGCGCCAGCACCGTCGCCTGCGCGTTGCGGTAGCCCATGCGCTCGCCGAGCTCGACCGCCTCGTCCCAGGTCTCGCGCGCCGCGGTCACCAGGTCCTCCTCGGCCGCGGCGGCGTCGATCTCGTAGGCCGCGTCGCGGTGCATCCGCATGACCTTGTTGTGCTCGTCGCGGTTCTTGTCGTACTCCTCGTACGGGCCGATCGCGCCGGCGACCGCGGCCGACATCGCATACCCGCGGCCGGTCATGAGCGCGGTGATCGCGGCGGCCGTCGCCCGGCCCTCCTCGGAGTCGTACGGGACGCCGTCGGCCATCAGGAGCGCGCCGAGGTTGGCGTAGCCGAGCCCGAGCTGGCGGAACGCCCGCGCGTTGCGGCCGATCTCCTCGGTCGGATAGCTCGACGGGGTGACGAGGATCTCCTGCGCGAGGAAGACGATGTCGACCGTGTGGTTGAACGCGTCGACCGCGAACGTCCCGTCGCGGTGGCGGAACTTCATCAGGTTGATCGACGCGAGGTTGCAGGCCGAGTCGTCGACGTGCATGTACTCCGAGCACGGGTTCGAGGCGTTGATCCGCCCCGAGGCCGGGCAGGTGTGCCAGTCGTTGATGATCGTGTCGTACTGGACGCCCGGGTCGGCGCAGCGCCAGGCGGCCTCCGCGATCTGGTTAAGCAGGTCGCGGGCCTTCATCGTCTTCACGGTCGAGCCGTCGACGCGGGCGGTCAGGTCCCAGTCCGCGTCGGCCTCGACCGCGCGCATGAACTCGTCGGTGACCCGGACCGAGTTGTTGGCGTTCTGGTACTGGATCGAGGCGAACGACTCGGAGTCGAGCCGCATGTCGAAGCCCGCGTCGCGGAGCGCGAGCGCCTTCTCCTCCTCGCGCGCCTTGCACCAGATGAAGTCCTCGACGTCCGGGTGGTCGACGTCGAGCACGACCATCTTCGCCGCGCGCCGGGTCTTGCCGCCGGACTTGATCGTGCCGGCCCAGGCGTCGGCGCCGCGCATGAAGCTGACCGGGCCGGAGGCGAGGCCGCCCTTCGAGAGGTGCTCCTTCGACGAGCGGATGGTCGAGAGGTTGATCCCGGAGCCGGAGCCGCCGCGGAAGATCATGCCCTCCTTGGTGTTCCAGCCGAGGATCGACTCCATCGTGTCCTCGACCGAGAGGATGAAGCAGGCGGAGCACTGCGGGTGCTCCTCGAAGCCGACGTTGAACCAGACCGGCGAGTTGAAGGCCGCTGCCTGGTGAAGGAGGATGTGGGTGAGCTCGGCCTCGAAGACGTCGGCGTCCTCGGGCGTGGCGAAGTAGCCGCCCTCGCGGCCCCAGCCGGAGATCGTGCCGGCGACGCGGGAGATCATCTGCTTGACCGAGGACTCGCGCTCGGGCGAGCCCATCCGGCCGCGGAAGTACTTCTGGGCGACGATGTTGGTCGCGTTCTGCGACCAGCTCTTCGGGAACTCGACCCCGCGCTGCTCGAAGGCCGGGTCCTCGGGGTCGCCGATGATCGCGTCCCGGAGCTCCCACTCGACCTGGTCGAACGGGTGGACGCCCGGGGTTGTGAACCGCCGCTCCACCGCCAGGCCCCTGGTGGCGATTTTCCCTGCATTTGCGGCGGTTTCAGTCATCTCTTTCTCCCTTTACGGTCGGTTCAGCGGGTAACTGTGCAGGATCGCGAGCGGGGCGGACGGAAAGCGGCGGGAACGACCCCGTAATTTCCGGGTTGAAGTCGGGCAGGGTGCCGGCGTACTGGAGGTAGGCGCCCGGGTCGAGCTCGCGCAGCCCGAGGAGGCAGAGCTCGACGATCCGCTCCGCCCGGATCTCACCGCCGCCGGCGTGGGCGGCGGCCTCGATCCGTTCGACGATGCGCTCGACGTCGGGGGCCGTGACCGCCGGCCGCTTGTGCGCGGCGCCGAGCAGGGCGGCGCGGAGCTTCACCCGGTCGAAGCGCTGCGCCTGCCCGTCGCGCTTGCGGACCGTGAGCGGGCCGCGCTCGATCCGCTCGAAGGTGGTGAAGCGCTCGCCGCACGACGGGCAGTGGCGGCGGCGGCGCACGACGGACCCGCGGTCCGCGGAGCGGGTCTCGGCGACGCGCGTGGCGGCGTTGCAGGAGGGGCATTCCATGTGAAGACATTCTACTCCCCCTAGCGTTTCCCTCCCAACCTGAGACACTAGATGTAGCGTCCAGCACCTAAATTTGGCGCCGGCGGGTAGCCTCTATCACTAGATGACCAGGGACGACTTCCGCGGGAGGCTCGACGCCGCTTCGGAGCGCGCGGCCGAGCGCTTCGACGACGCCAAGGCAGCCGCCGGCGAGCGCATGTCGGAGGCGAAGGCCGCCGCGGGCGAGCGGGTCGCCGAGGCCAAGGCGGCGACCGCCGAGGCGATCGAGAAGGCGAAGCCGCGAATGCGCGGCGTCTCCCACCAGTGGGCGTTCTTCGCCGCGCTCGTCGCCGGCGCGATCCTCGTGATCGCGGCCCCCAACGGCCGCGCCACCCTCGCCGCCGCGATCTACGCCGGCTCCCTCGCCGCCCTGCTCGGCACGAGCGCCCTCTATCACCGGGTGAACTGGCGGCGGCCGCGCGCCCGGGCCTGGATGCGCCGCCTCGACCACTCGATGATCTTCCTGCTGATCGCGGGCACCGTGACGCCGTTCGCGCTGCTCGTCATGCAGGGGCCGCTCGCCACCGCCCTCCTGGTCGCGGTCTGGGCCGGCGCCGCCGCCGGGATCGTGGTCGAGCTGATCTGGGTCGACGCGCCGAAGTGGGTGGCGGTCACCGTCTACCTCGCGGTCGGCTGGATCGGCGCGCTGGGCTTCCCGGCGATCTTCGTCGAGGCGGGGATCGGCGCCGCCGCGCTGATCGTCGTCGGCGGCGTCCTCTACACCGCGGGCGCGATCGTCTACGCGCGCCAGAGCCCCGACCCCCGTCCCGCGGTCTTCGGCTACCACGAGATCTTCCACCTGCTCGTGATCGCCGCCGCGATCGTCCACTTCGCCGCGGTCGCGATCTACGCGGTTCCCGCGGGGTAGATGTCGCGCGCCCTCGCCGGCGCCTTCGCCGTGGCGCTGGTGGCTCTCGGCCTGAGCCTCGCCGCGAGCGCCGACTCCCGCGGCTCGGGCGACCTGCGGCTGCGCGCGGTCGGCGAGTTCGACTCGCCCGTCTACGTCGCCGCTCCGCCGCGCGACCGCCACCGGCTGTTCGTGGTCGAGCGCGCCGGGCGGATCGTGGTGATGCGCGACGGCGGGCGGCCGCGCACCTTCCTCGACATCTCCGAGCGGGTCTCGACCCAGGGCGAGCGCGGGCTGCTCTCGATGGCCTTCGCGCCGAACTACGGGAAGTCGCGCAGGTTCTACGTCTACTACTCGAACGACGCCGGCGACATCGAGGTCGACGAGTTCCGCCGCTCGGGCAGGTCGGGCTCCAGGGCGGCGGAGGGCTCGCGGCGTCGGATCGTGGCCGTGCCCCACTCCGGCGCCTTCCACAACGGGGGCACGGTCGCCTTCGGCCCCGACGGCGGCCTCTACGCCGCGATCGGCGAGAACGGGATGCCCTCGAACGCCCAGGACCCCTCGACCCCGCTCGGCAAGCTGATCGAGCTCGACCCGCGCCGGCCCGGCCGGATCGAGATCGTCGCGACCGGCCTGCGCAACCCGTTCCGCTTCTCCTTCGACGACCGCACCGAGACGATCGCGATCGGCGACGTCGGCGCCGGCTCGGTCGAGGAGGTCGACTACCTCGCTCTCGCCGACGCGCGCGGGGCCAACTTCGGCTGGCCCGCGTTCGAGGGCGACGTGGCGACCGGGTCGGCGCTCGTCGGCGGCCCGCCGGCGCCGCCGATGTTCACCTACGACCATTCCGGCGGGCGCTGCTCGATCACCGGCGGCCTCACCGTCCGCGACCGGAGGCTGGGCGCGCTCGCCGGCCGCTACCTGTACGCCGACCTCTGCGCCGGGGAGCTACGGAGCTTCGAGCCGGACGTCGCCGCGAACGCGGCCCGCGACGAGCGGTCGCTCGGGATCACGATCGACCAGCCGGTCGGGTTCGGCGCGGACGGGCGCGACCGGGTCCACGTCGCCTCGCTCGACGGCACGGTGTACCGCCTCGCCGGCGGCTGAGCCCGGCCGCCGCCACCGGCGCGAGCGGGGCCTCAGCCCGCCGCGGCGAGCGACGCCGTCGCGGATTCCTTCGCGGCCTCGATCAGGTCGAGCAGCTCGCGCTCGCGGCCCTCGCGCACGAGCTCGATCGGGTCGGGCTCGCCGTTCACGATCCCCTCGAAGAAGGCCTTTCGGTCCTGGTAGGTGGGGAGCGTCCCCTTCGCCCAGCCGCGGGCGTCGTTCAGGATCACCGCGAGCCTCGCGTAGGGCTCGCCGAAGGTCTCCGCGATCTCGCGCTTCATGCGCTTCGCCAGCGCGGGCGAGGCGCCCGCGGTCGAGATCGCGATCGCGAGCGGGCCGGTCCGCACGATCGCGGGCAGGATGAAGTTGCAGAGCGGGGGGACGTCGACGACATTGCAGAGCATCTGCCGGACCTCGGCGTCGTCGTGGACGGCGATGTTGACGTCGGTGTCGTTGGTCGCGGCGATCACGACGAGCTGGCCCTCGAGGTCCTCCGGACCGCCGTACTCGCGCCGCTCCCACCGGATCGAGCCCTCGGCGGCGAGCGCGGCGAGCTCCGCCGTCGCCTCGGGGGCGATCAGCGTGACGGCGGCGTCGCAGGCGAGCAGCCCCTCGACCTTCTCGAGCCCGATGTCGCCGCCGCCCACGACGAGGCAGGGCCGGCCCTTCAGCATCAGGCAGGCGATGTAGAGGGGCGTCTCGAGCATCCCCCGCACGCACGACTGGTCACAGATTCCCTTGCGGAGCTGGCAGACGCATTCCTTGCCGGCATAGGCCTGAGCGGGCATCGCAAGGCAGCGTAGTGAACGCCCGCCGCCCGCCGGCGCGTTTACGCTCGCGCGATCCGCTCCCGAGCCTTCCTGATCGTCGTCGCGGCCGTGTTCATCCCGATCTTCGCGCTGCCGCTCTTCATCGACCCGGTCTGGTGGGCCGAGCGGTTCGGGTGGGAGGCCGCCGGCGCCGGTGCGCTCACTAACTACCTAGGGCGTTGCCTGGGGGCGGTCGCGCTCGCGATCGCGCTGGTCGCGCTGCGCGCCGCCCGCGACCCGGCCGCCAACCGCGCGCTGTTCGACCTGCTCGCGCTCTCCGCGACCCTGCTCGCGGTGGTCCACCTGCGCGGCGCGATCGAGGGCGACCAGCCCGCGATCGAGCACGCCGAGACGCTCTTCTACGCGGCGTTCGCGGCCGCCGCGGTCGCCTGCAGGCCGCCTACGGCGGCCTCGGAAACCCGTGCCTGAGCCGCCCAGACCCCCTGCTACGCTCGCCGCTCGATGCGCCTGATCGTTACCGAGAAGAACAATTCGGCGAAGAAGATCGCCCAGATCCTGAGCGGCGGGGCCGCGAAGGAGGACAAGTCCTACAAGGTCCCCTACTACACGTGGTCGGGGCCGGAGGGCGACGAGCGCACGGTCGGGCTCAAGGGCCACGTCGTCGGGCCCGCCTTCCCGGAGGGCTACTCGAACTGGCAGGAGACCGACCTCCACGACCTGATCGACGCCGAGCTCACCACCGAGCCGACCGACAAGAACGTCGTCAAGGCGGTCCGCAAGCTCGCCAAGGAGGCGGACTCGATCGTGATCGCGACCGACTTCGACCGCGAGGGCGAGCTGATCGGGCTCGAGGCCCTCGCCGAGGCGTTCGCCGCCAACCCGGCGATCGTCGGGCGCATCGGCGCCGAGCCCGACTCCGACGACGAGGGCCGGCTCGTCCAGACCCTCACCAAGGAGCGCCCGCGGATCCTCCGCGCCCGCTACTCCGCGCTCACCAAGGAGGAGATCGAGCGCGCCTTCGACAACCTCGACGAGCTCTCCTACGACCTCGCCAACGCCGGCGCCGCGCGCCAGGACATCGACCTGATCTGGGGTGCGACCCTGACCCGCGCGGTCTCGCTTGCCACCCGCCGCTTCGGCTCCAACTTCCTCTCGGTCGGCCGCGTGCAGAGCCCGACGCTGGCGCTGATCGTCGAGCGCGAGCTCGAGCGCCGCGCCCACGTCCCGAAGCCCTACTGGGAGGTCTTCGCCAAGTTCGCCCATCCGGACGGCGCCTTCGAGGCCCACCACAAGACCGACAAGTTCTGGGAGGAGGCCGAGGCGGAGGCCGCCGTCGCCGGGACCAAGAGCCCCGGCGTCGTCAGCGAGATCTCCGCGCGCAAGAACACGCGCCGCCCGCCGGCGCCCTTCAACACCACCGCCTTCACCACCGAGGCCTCGAGCCGGCTCGGGATCACGCCGAAGAGCGCGATGCGGGTCGCCGAGGACCTCTACATGGACGGGTTCATCTCCTACCCGCGCACCGACAACACGGTCTACCCCGCCTCGCTCCCCACCCGGGAGCTGGTGAGCTCGCTCGTGAAGCGCCCCGAGTTCTCGGCCGCGGCGTCCCTGCTGGACGGCGAGCTGAAGCCGACCCGCGGCAAGAAGGAGACCACCGACCACCCGCCGATCTACCCGACGCAGGCGGTCAACCCGGAGGCGCTCGAGGGCCCGAAGCGCCGGGTCTACGAGCTCGTCGTCCGCCGCTTCCTCGCCACCTTCGCGCCGCCGATGGTCACCGAGTCGACGCGCGCCGACATCCAGGCCGGCTCGGAGTCCTACTTCGTGCGCGGCTCGGTCGTCGTCGACGCCGGCTTCGGCGCGATCTACACCTACGCGCGCTCGAAGGACGAGGAGCTGCCGAAGCTCACTCGTGGTCAGGAGCTGCCGCTCGACGGCGAGCCGTGGATCACGGGCAAGGAGACCCAGCCGCCCTCGCGGATCAGCCAGGGCAAGCTCGTCGAGATGATGGAGGAGCGCGGCCTCGGCACCAAGGCGACCCGCGCCGACATCATCCAGAAGCTCTACGACCGCGGCTACGTCTTCCACAACCCGCCCGAGCCGTCGGAGACCGGGATCGCGATGTACAAGGCCTTCCACAAGTACGTGCCGCGCATGGCCACGCCCGAGATGACCGCCCAGCTCGAGCGCGTGATGGACGAGATCGCCGCCGGCAGGCAGCAGAAGGACGCCGTCCTCTCCTCGAGCCGCGAGATGCTGCACGGCACCACGGCCGAGCTCGAGAAGCAGCGCGAGGACCTCGCCAAGGAGATCTGGGCCGGGATGGACGAGGACAAGTTCCTCGGTCCCTGCCCGCAGTGCGAGGAGGCCGGGCGCGCCCACGAGGACGGTTCGCCGAACCGGCTGCGGATCATCGAGCTGCGGGGCGGCAAGCGCTTCGTCGGCTGTGAGGGCTACGACCGCGACAACCCGGAGGATCCAGACTCCTGCGACTTCACCCGGCCGCTCCCCGGC
>DASUSH010000040.1:0-2022 GCA_036375215.1 Solirubrobacterales bacterium | reverse complement strand
GCTCGCTAGGCGGCGGCAAAAGGACGAGGCGGGCGCTGCCATAATCCCGTGGGTGAAGCTCGTTCGAATGAGGCCCGGCCACGGCGACGTCGTGCTCGCCGAGGGCGACGTGAAGACCGCCGAGGACGAGGAGCGCCTCGTCGAGGAGTTCCGCCGCCAGCTCGACCAAGGCATGTGGGCGGCCGTGCCCACGGCCGACGGGCCTCGCCGCGAGGCCGTGATGGTCCGGAAGTTCGCCGAGGTCCCCCGAGACGCCGAGCGCGTCATCTTCTTCCCGCCGGCGGCGGGCGGCTGAAGGGACCTCGCCGCCTTGAGCGCCCCGCTCCTCGTCGTCCTGGTCGTGCTCGGCTCCCTCGCCGTCGCCGGCTTCGGGCCGAACGCGGTCGAGCGGGTCCGCCGGATCGGCGACGCCAGGCGCAACGAGCGGGCCGCACGCCGGGCGCCGGAGCGGGTCCCCTACGACCCCGGTCGCGAGCGCCGGGCCGAACGCAAGGCGCTCGAGCTGCTGCGCGGCGCAGTCGGCGAGGACGAGTACGCGATGTACGCGAGCCTGGGCTTCCTGCGCGTTCGCGGGCGGGCCCGTGACGGCGGCGAGTACGGCTACCTGATCTACCCGCACCGCCCGATCGTCGCCTACGACGCCGAGAGCGGCGAGCTGCTCAGCGAGTACTGCGTCGGCTTCCCCGACCGCGCCGAGACCGCCTTCGGCCCCCGCCTCCCCGACGCCGACGACGTGCTCGCCAAGTGGATGTCGCTGCACGGCGACGAGCGCGGCCTGATCGCCGACGCCAACATGCACCTTCCGGGCCGCCAGGTCGATCCGGGCCAGGTCCGCCGCGACTTGCGCCGCCTGCGAGATTGGGACGCGCGATCCGGCGCGCTCGGGGCCGCCGCCTGATGGCCTCGACCGCCGACACCCGGCCGCGCTCGAGGGGGGTCTTCGACGGCCCCGACCGCGCCGCCGCGCGCGCCTACATGAAGGGGATCGGGTTCGGCGACGACGCGCTCAAGCGGCCGACGATCGGGATCGCCAACACCTGGACCGAGGCGATGCCCTGCAACTTCCACCTGCGCGCGCTCGCCGGGCACATCAAGGACGGCGTCCGCGCCGCCGGCGGCACGCCGATGGAGTTCAACACGGTCGCGATCTCCGACGGGATCACGATGGGGACGCGGGGGATGAAGACCTCGCTCGTCAGCCGGGAGGTGATCGCCGACTCGATCGAGCTCACCGCGCGCGGCTACCAGTTCGACGCGCTCGTCGCGCTCTCCGCGTGCGACAAGACGATCCCGGGTTGCGTGATGGCGCTCGCCCGGCTCGACATCCCCGCGGTGATGCTGTACGGCGGCTCGATCGCGCCGGGCCGCTGGCGCGGCAAGGACGTGACCATCCTGGACGTCTTCGAGGCGGTCGGCGCGCACGCCGCCGGCGACATGTCCGACGAGGACCTGACCGACCTCGAGAACCACGCCAGCCCCGGGGCCGGGGCCTGCGGCGGCCAGTTCACGGCGAACACGATGGCGTGCGCGATGGAGGCGCTCGGGATCTCCCCCGGCGGCTCCGCGATGGTCCCCGCCGAGGACGCGACGAAGGATCAGGTCGCCGAGCAGATCGGCGAGCTCGTCCTGCGTGTGCTCGAGCAGGACCTGCGCCCGAGCAGGGTGATCACCCGCGAATCGCTCGCGAACTCGATCGCCTGCATCTGCGCCTCGGGCGGCTCGACCAACGGCGTCCTGCACATGCTCGCGATCGCGCGCGAGGCCGGGATCGAGCTCGCGATCGACGATTTCGAGCGGATCTCGAGGCAGACCCCGCTGCTCGCCGATCTGAAGCCCGGCGGCCGCTTCGTCGCCACCGACCTCTACCGCGCCGGGGGCGTGCCGCTGATCCTGAAGCGGCTCTCCGACGCGGGGATCCTGAACCGCGACGAGATCACGGTCTCGGGGCGGACGATCGGCGAGGAGGCCGACGTCGCCACCGAGGAGGAGGGCCAGGAGGTCGTCCGCCCGCTCGAGGACCCG
>DASUSH010000039.1:0-9221 GCA_036375215.1 Solirubrobacterales bacterium | reverse complement strand
TCGTAGAGGACCACGGTCGCGTCGAGCTCGACGCCGTCGTGGGTGGTCACCGTCGTGTCCTCCTGGCCGGCGACCACGTGGGCGTTGGTGGCGACCAGCCCGGGGCCCGCAATCCAGCCCGAGCCCGAGACGCCAAGGCCGCAGGCGGTGCCCAGGACGCGGACCACGCCGGTCGCCGCGGCCTCGACCTCGGGATCGTTCGCGATCGCCGGGCTCGGCGCCGCGACGTCGGCCTCCGGGCCCGTGATCACCGGGGTCGGGTCGATCCGGTTGAGCGCCTGGATCACGCCGGCGGGCGGGAATGCGTCGTTCAGCCGGCTGAGGATCTCCGAGCGCTGCACGGTGTTGCGGACGTCGGCGAAGCCGGGCGTGTTGAGGGCGACGGCGCCGAAGAGCCAGGCGAGCGCGAGCGCGAGCGCGCAGAAGAGGACCGCGCCGCCGGCGCCGTCGACCGCGAACCCGGCCCGCCCGCGCACGAGCCTGCGGTGCAGGCCGCGCGCGAGCCCCTCCATGCCGAGGGCGGCGATCCCCCCGAGCAGGAGGCCGCCCATCAGCGTGACCAGCGGCGCGTACGGGGACTCCGAGCCCTCGCTGAGGAGCCCCGGCGCCAGGCGCGACCCCGCGAAGGCCCCGGCGACGAACCCGGCGAGCGACAGCAGCCCGATGATCAGCCCGTGCTGGTACCCCCAGACCGCCATCGCGAGGCAGAAGGCGACGATCACCCAGTCGACGGCGGTCATCCAGGTGACCCCGGGGTGCCCGGTCGTCGGGGGGACTGACTAATTTCTCTTCCGTGAAGTCGCTTCATCCAGGGGTTCGCTCAGCTTGACATCGATCTCATCCGGCTCGGAGCGACGGCACCGGATCCTGACGAGAGCGGTGCCGCTGCTCGTCGTCGCGCTGGTCGCGTTCATCGCCGGGATCGCCCTGGGCGGCGGCTCGCCGGAGCTCGACGCCGCGAAGCGCTTCCTGAGCGCCTGGGAGGCCGGCGACTACGACGCGATGCACGCCGAGCTCACGCCGTCCGCCGCCGCCGAGTATCCGCTCGACTCGTTCACGGGCCTCTACGAGGAGGCGGCGATGACCGCGACCGCCACGTCGGTCGACGCCGGCGATGCCGAGGGGCCGAGCGCGGACCAGGTCCAGGCCCCGGTGACCGTGAAGACCGAAGCCTTCGGCGAGGTCTCCGAGACGGTCGCGATCCCGGTGGCTGACGGCGCGGTGGCCTGGCGGCCCGAGCTCGCGTTCCCGGGCCTGCGAGACGGCGAGAAGCTCGACCGCCGGACGCGGGCGCCGCCGCGGGCCGCGATCCTCGCCGCCGACGGCACCCCGCTCGCGAAGGGCCCGGCCTCGGCGCGCACCTCGCCCCTCGGCCCCTCGGCGATCGACATCGCCGGCGAGATGGGTGTGGCGAAGGGTGAGCAGCGCGACGCGGCCGTCGCCGCCGGCTTCCCGTCGGGGACGCTTGTCGGCACCAGCGGCCTCGAGCTCGCCTTCGACTCGCGCCTGGCGGGGATCCCGGGGGGACAGCTCCTCGCCGTCGGCTCCGGCGACCGGGTGCTCGCCGACACGAAGCCCACCCCCGGTGAGCCCGTGCGCACGACGATCGAGCCCGGGCTCCAGGAGACCACGGTGGGCGCGCTCGGCGACCTCTTCGGCGGGATCGCCGTGCTCGACGCCACCAACGGCGAGGTGAAGGCGCTCGCCGGGATCGCCTTCTCCTCGCCGCAGCCGCCCGGCTCCGTCTTCAAGATCGTCACCACGACGGCCGCGCTCGAGGCGGGCGCGGTGAGCCTCGACGACCAGTTCGAGGTCGTGACCGAGGCGGTCGTCGAGGGCCGGGCGATCTCGAACGCCGGCAACGCACCCTGCGGCGGGTCGTTCACGGAGTCGTTCGCCGACTCCTGCAACTCGGTCTTCGCCCCGCTCGGCGCGGAGGTGGGCGGCGAGAAGCTGCTCGCCACCGCCGAGGACTTCGGCTTCAACTCCCCGCCCGAGCTCTACGCCGCCGAGGCCACCGCCGCCGTCGACCCCCCGCCCTCGACGATCCCGGACCCGATCGGCTCCGACCTCGAGGTCGCCGTGACCGCGATCGGCCAGGGCCAGGTCCTCGCCTCGCCGCTGCAGATGGCGAGCGTCGCGCAGACGATCGCGGCCGGCGGCAAGCGCAGCCCGACGCCGCTCGTCACCGAGCCCGGGCTCGGGCCGCCGGAGGGGACGACCGAGGTGACCGACGCCCAGACAGCGGCCACGGTGCGGGACCTGATGGTCGCGAACGTCAACACCGGCACCGGCGAGGCCGCCAACATCCCCGAGGTCCAGGTAGCCGGCAAGACCGGGACCGCCGAGCTCGGGCCGGACCCCGACGCCCCCGCCCCGGGGCCCGGCGAGTCCCCGGCGCTCGAGGAGAACGCGTGGTTCACGGCGTTCGCCCCCGCCGAGAAGCCGAAGCTGGCGCTCGCGGTGATGGTCGTCGACGCGGCGGGCTCGGGCGGCGAGGTGGCCGCCCCGATCGCGGCGGAGATCTTCAGTAACGGGCTCTAGGTCCGGCGTCAGATGTCCAGCTCGATGAAGCCGCTCTCGCCGTCGCCCGGCACCTCGAGCTCGAGCGGCCGGTTCTCGGCGACGTTCTGGTCGACGAGGAAGAGCAGCATCGCGCCGCCGATCACGCTCTCCGCGGCGGTCGAGTCCGGGATCGGCAGCTCGCCGTCGGCGGGGATCGCCACCGGCTGGAGGTCGTCGATCTGCCCGGGCTCGATGCCCCCTGAGGCGCTCTCGTCCTGGCCCGGCAGCTGGAGCGCGTAGACGCTGGCGCTCGGGATCGGCTCGTAGATGCCGACGCCCTGGGAGGAGCCCTCCGCGCCCTGGGTGTCGCGCACCTTGAACGCGTACGGGACGTCGGCCTCCTCGTCGCCGTCGTTCTCGATCGTGAGGAAGACGCCGAGGTAGGCCTGGCCCGGCTCCGGCCGCTCCTGGCCGGCGAGATAGCCCTCGTCCTCGGGATCGTCGGGATTGAGGAAGCGGGTGATCTGGACGTTGTAGCTGAGCTCGCCGAGCTCGAGGGGCTCGCCCTCGACGACGTGGGTCTCCACCTCCTCCTCGCCGCACCCGGTGGCGACGAGCGCCGCGCAGAGCGCGAGCGCGAGGATTATGGCGAGCGGCAGCCGCTTCATCGGCCCGGCAGCTTATCCACGCATCGCTCCATTTGGGGCCGATGCCCTAGCGCCAACCGGGGTCGATGCCCGCGACGCCGACCGGCTCGATCGCCGAGTCGGTCTCCGCCAGCCCCTTGAGGCGCTCGAGCGCGTGTGCCCACTGGCGGCGGATCCAGCGCCGCGAGCGGCCGTTCTCGCGCAGCTTGTCGATCGGGTTCGAGGGCTCGGTCCAGAAGGTGACCTTCGCCTCGGTCGTGCGCCCGGCGCCCTCGGCGAGCTCCCAGACCGTGGCCGACGGGATCCGGTCGAGACGGCCGCCCTGGCCGCGCTCGAAGATCCGCTGCGGCTCCTCGGCCTCCTCGATCACGGTCTCCATCCAGATCTTCATCCGCGGGCCCTCCAGCCTGAAGCGCGCCGAGGCGCCGACGCCGGCCGACTCGAGCCGCTCGAGGCGGAAGTCGTGCTGGAAGTGATCGCAGAACGCGGGCCTGTTCGCGAGGTCGCGGAGCACGGCCCAGACCCGCTCGCGCGGCGCGTCGATCGTGGTCTCGGCGGAGATCGGACCCACTGGGATCGCGATTCTATGTCGAGGAGGGGCAGGGGCCGCAAATTCCGCGGTTCGGGCCAACCCGTCGCCGGGGTGACGGGCCGCCGGACCCGTCCCGGCTCGTTATCATCGGCACTAGTTCTGACAAGCGCATCCTCAGGGGAGCAAGACGATGGTCACCGCCAGGTCTGGTGAGACGTACATGGCGGGCGGGGTTGCGGAGGCGGGGTCCTACAAGTGCCGCGATTGCGGCCTGCGAATCGGGATCGACCACCTCGAGGAGGTGCCGAGCTGTCCGGCCTGCGGGGGGTCCAGCTTCCGCCGCGCGCCCCTCTTCCAGGCGGCGAGGGCGCTCTCGCCCCCGACCACCGAGCAGGAGCTCGTCCCCGGCCCGACCGAGCCGCCCGAGTGGCTTGGCGCCACGCGCGAGCTCCTCGCCGACGGGGAGAGCTACATGGTCTTCGACGACGCCGGGATCAGGGTCGTCCGGCTCGCCGCGGGCTGGTCACGAATCGGTCGCAGCGCGACGAGCGACATCAGGCTCGACGACCCGACCGTCTCCCGCCGCCACGCCCTGCTCGTGCGAACGAGCGGCGGTGAGGTCCGGGTGCTCGACGACCGCAGCCTGAACGGCGTCCGCCTGAACGGCGACCTGGTCGAGTGGGGAACGCTCGCCGACGGCGACGAGCTCGCGATCGGGCGCTTCCGGCTCTACTTGGTGGCGCTGGAGCCGGCGGGCTCCGGCACGTCGGCGCCGCCCTCGGCCTGAGCCTCGGCGCCCGGCTCGAGGCCCGGCTCGGACTTCGCGGCCCGGTCCTCGTAGTCGGCGCGCCGGTTGAAGTCGGCGTCCCAGAGCACCTTGTCGGCCTTCAGCGCCCGGCCGACCCATTCGCGACCGGCGCGCGGGAGGATCTGCACGGCCTTGGCGACGTAGCCGCTCGAGCGGGGCACGTAGACGTCGAACCGCGGCTGCTTGAGCGCGTCGACGATCTCAGCGGCGACCTCCTCGGGGCTGCTCGGCTTGATCGCGCGGGTGTCGGGCAGGCCGCTGGCGAGCTCGGTGTTGACCACCCCCGGCATCACGCACGAGATCTCGATCGCCGAATCGGTCTCCCAGAGCTCCGCGCGGACCGCCTCGCTGGCGCCGACGACGGCGAACTTGGTGGCGCAGTAGGTGGCCCCGCCCGGGAAGCCGCCCTTGCCTGCCTGCGAGGCGATGTTCACGATGTGGCCCGAGTTGCGGCGCTCCATCCGCCGCAGCGCGGCCTTCATCCCGAAGAGCACGCCGTGGACGTTGATGTCGACCATCCGGACCGCGGTCGCGTCGTCCTCGTCGGCGAAGCGCCCGAGGGGCATGATCCCCGCGTTGTTGACCAGGACGTCGAGCGAGCCGAGGCGCTCCTCGACCTGATCGAGATAGTTCTCGAACGACTCGCGCCGGGTGACGTCGAGCTCGAGCGCGATCGTGCCCGATCCGATCTCGGACGCGGTCCGCTCGGCGAGCTCGGCGTCGAGGTCGCCGATCGCGACCTTCGCCCCCTCCCGCACCAGCGCTTCCGCCGTCGCCCGCCCGATTCCACGAGCGCCTCCGGTGATCGCGACGACCTTGCCTTGCAGAGACTTCTCGATCTTGGCCATGGCCGGGAGCCTACATATCCGGCGGCCTACTCGGTCGAGATGCTCGGGTCGGCCTGGACCTTCTCGGGGATGATCACGAGGAAGTTCTCGCCGGCGCTCGCGGCGAGCGCCGTGATCCGCTCGGCCTCCTCCTCCTGGCCGGTCGCGCGCAGCTCCTCCGCGTAGTGGCCGAGCAGGTCGTCGACGTCGAGCAGGCCCTCCGAGTCGAGCTCGACGAGCCTCACCTTGGCGCCCTCGCCGAGCCGGCGCCCGATCGCGTCGCGGTCGAGGTTCCACTCCCGGTTCACCCGGACGTAGACCCGCCCGCCGGTCATCCCGGCGCAGGCCCAGGGGCCGATGTCGCCGAGCACCACGGCGCGCCCCGACGTCATGTACTCGAAGGCGAAGCCCTTGGCGTTGGCGCGGTCGGCGACGCAGCCGCGGGAGTCGTCGATCGGCTCGGAGGGCTCGCCGCCGAGCACGATGTCGGCGCCGGAGAGCCGGATGCAGAAGCGCGAGTCGGCCGAGCCCTGCACGAAGAGCCGGCCGCGCTGCGCCCCGTAGGCGAACGACTTGCCGACCGAGCCGTTGACGCGCCGGCCGTCGGCCCCCTTGCCCTTCAGGATCGAGACGGTGCCGCCCAGCATCGTCTTGCCGACACCGTCCTGGGCGCCGCCCTCCACGCGCAGGGCAACGCCCCAGGCGTTGAAGGCGCCGAAGCCCTGGCCGGCGACCGAGCCGCCGTTGAACGAGACCTCGGCGAGGATGTCGTCTGACCCCTCGGCGACGTCGCCGTAGATCCGCCCGCGCGAGATCGCGCCCGAGAGCTCGGTCCCGAGCACCCGATCGCCGGCGTCGGTCACGCGCGGGAACTCGCGGTGGATCGCGCCGGGTCCCGCCCCGCGGCCGCCGCACACCTCGTCGGCGAGGGTCGCGACCTCGGCCGAGGCCTCCTTCGCCGCCATCCGGATCGGCCTGGCCGCGACGAGGCCGGCCGCCTCGCGCTCCTCGCCGTCCGCGTCCGCGGCGACCGGCAGGTCGGCCGGCTCGAGCTCGAGGTACTCCTCGAGCGGGGTGATCAGCTCGGCGAGGTCGAGCCGGTCCGCGTGCGAGGACTGCTCGAGCAGGTCGTAGCGGCCGACCAGGTCCTGGGCGCGGTCGAAGCCGAGCGAGGCGACGACCTCCTTCACCTCCTCGCCCATCGAGGCGAAGAAGCGGGCGCAGCTCTCCGCCGCGGTGTCGACCGCCTGCGGGGTGAACTTCTTCAGGCCGTGCTCCTGGGCCTGCTCGACCGTCTCGATCTGGGTCGCGATCCCGACGTGGCAGGTGTCGAGCTGGCAGCCGCGGCAGATCGTGCAGCCGAGCGAGACCATCGCCAGGGTGCCGAAGGCAACCCGGTTGGCGCCGAGGCAGTGCAGCTTCACGACGTCGTGGGCGTGGCGGTAGCCGCCGTCGGCCCAGATCTCGACCCGGTTGCGGATCCCCGCCTCCATGAGCGCCCGGTGCACGGCCCTGGTGCCGATGTCCGACGGCAGGCCGACGTGGCGGAGCGCGTGCTGGCGGGCGGCGCCGGTGCCGCCCTCGAAGCCCGAGAGGGTGATGATGTCGGCGCCGGCCTTGGCGATCCCGAGGCCGATCGTGCCGATGTTCGGCACCACCGGGACCTTGACCGAGACGCGCACGTCCGGGTTCACCGTCTTCAGCTCGTCGATCAGCTCGGCGAGATCCTCGATCGAGTAGAGGTCGTGGTTGTTCGACGGCGAGATCAGGTCGGTGCCGGGCGAGGCGTTGCGCGCCGCCGCGACCTTCTCGGAGACCTTCTTGCCGGGCAGGTGCCCGCCCTCGCCGGGCTTCGCGCCCTGGCCGATCTTGATCTCGGCGACGTAGGAGGCGTTCAGCATCTCCGCGGAGACGCCGAAGCGACCCGAGGCGACCTGCTGCCCGCGCCACTCGCGATAGCGGCCGTACATGTCCTGGATCTCCCCGCCCTCCCCGTTGATGCAGAGGATGTTGATGCTCTTCGCCGCCTCCGGATAGGCGCGGAACGCGGGCTCCGACTGGGAGCCGAAGCTCATCGACGAGATCACCAGCGGGTAGTCGTGGCGACCGACGCTCGCATCGACGTCAGCCGGGCTGATCGCTTGCCGATCAGACCGCAGATTCATTATGTGGCGCATCGAGATCGGGTTCTCGGCCTCGAGATCGCGGACCTTTCGGGAGTAGTCCGCGTAGGAGGCGGTGCCGTTCGCGGCGGCGATCGCGGCCTTGTAGACCTTCGGGTAGAAGCGGAAGGTCTTCGCCGGCTTCACCTTCTCCTCGTCCCCGACGATGATGTGGTGGCGTTGCGCGGAGTCGGCGTCGAGCTCGGCGAAGCCGACGCCGCCGCGCTCGGAGGCGGCGTAGTGCGGGGTGTCGAGGATCTCGGCGAGCTCGGGCTTCACCCCGATCGATGAGAACTGGCGCGCGTAGCCGCGCAGCTCGTGGATGCCGATCGTCGAGATCACCTTCTCGGCGCCCTTCTTCAGGGCCGCGCAGATGTTGGAGAGGTCCTGCGCGTACTCGTCGACGCAGATCACCTCGAGCATCACGTACGGGCAGACGCCGTTGGCGCCGAGGCCAAGCGCGAGCATCACGTCGTGGACGTTGCGGATCGCCGCGGAGCGCAGCACGATCGAGCAGCGGCGGCGCAGGTTGCGCTCGCCGGGCTCGGTGCGGAAGCTCTTCAGCGCCTGGTCCACGGCGGACGTCGCCAGATGGGGGTCGAGGTAGCGGCGCTCGCCGTCGTAGACGGTGCGGTCGGTGAGCACGATCAGCTCGGCGCCCCGACGGACGAGCTGCTGGGCCTCCTGGCGGATGCGCTGGACGGCGCCCCGGGTCGTCTCCGACTCGAGCAGGGCGATGTCGATCGCGGCGGCGCGGTCGCCGTCGCGGAACTCCTCCCAGAGGTCCTCGAGCAGGTAGGTCCGGTGCTCGCGGGCGATCTCGCGGTAGCGCGAGTCCGACAGCGGCGCGAGGTCGTGGTGGCCGCCGAGCAGCACCGGGAACGAGGTCTCGACGATGCGCGTATCCGTGGACGGGTCGTCGAGCGAGGGACGGCACCCGAAGATCGCCCGGGTCGAGAAGTGCTCGATCTCCCGCTCGCGGTCGATCGCCGGGTTGGTGACGACGGCGACCGTCTCCTTGAAGTAGTCGGCGAGGTTCTGGCGCTCGGGCGAGAGCGCGGCAAGCGGCCCGTCGTAGCCGAGCGAGCCGATCGGCTCGGCCCCGTTCGAGGCCATCTGCTGGACGAGCTTCACGTCGTCGCGCTGCCAGCCGAAGCCGGCGAGGACGCGGTCGGAGACCTTGATCGGCTCCGCCGGCCCGGCGGCGGTATAGCCGGGGATGTCGGCGCCCTCGAGCGGGCCGCCGGTCTCGAGCGCGCGGTCGTAGCCCGCGACCTCGGCGCCGGTGCGCTCGCGCCAGCGGGCGGCGACGAGTCGCATCATCTCCTCGTGCGGGCGCAGCCGCGAGCCGCGCTTGTCGCGGTCGATCGAGACCATCGCCTTCTCGCCGGGGGCGAGCGGCTTCGGCTCGGAGACCATCTCGGCGACCGAGACGACGCCTGGCTCGGACGAGAAGACGTAGTCGTCCGCGGTCTCGACCTGCCAGAGCGGGCGCAGGCCGAGCGCGTCCGCGGAGAAGACGCACTCGTCGCCCGAGCGCGCGATCAGGGCGACCGGGCCCTGCGCGAACGGGCCCATCGTCTGGCGCAGGTACATGTAGAAGCCGTGCAGCTCGGCGGGCAGGGCGCGGATCTCGTCGACGATCGGCGGCACGACCATCTCCATCGCCTCGGCGAGCGAGAGGCCGCGCACCCGGACCAGGGTGTCGACGGTGCGGTTCAGGTCCTGCGAGTCGGAGTT
>DASUSH010000038.1:0-6629 GCA_036375215.1 Solirubrobacterales bacterium | reverse complement strand
TCGCCGCGAAGGAGACCGTGGCGAGCACCCGCACGATCGGCAACATGGCCGAGGCCTTCCTGATGAACATCATGAACCGGGGGAACGACGGCTCCCCGGACCGCGTCCTGAACGCTCCCACGAACGAGGCGTGGATCGATCCCTGGGTCGAGCTCCTGCGGGGCCTCGGCGTCCGCTTCGTCGTCGGCCACGAGATCGACGGGCTGGAGATGAAGCGCGGGCGGGTGGAGGCGGCGAGCGCGGTCGGACCCGACGGCCGGCGCCGGCGGATCGACGCCGACTGGTTTGTGTGCGCGATGCCCGCCGAGCGCGCCCGCGAGCTCTGGTCGGCGAAGGTCCTCGCCGCCGACGAGAGCCTCGCGCTGATGGACGAGCTGTTCGTCGACTGGATGAACGGCATCCAGTACTACCTGCGCCGGGACGTCGGCCTCGTCCGCGGCCACATGACCTTCGTCGACGCGCCCTGGGCGCTCACCGCGCTCACCCAGGCGCAGTTCTGGGCCGACCACGACTTCCCGGCCGAGTACGGCGACGGCGAGGCGGTGGACTGTCTCTCCGTCGACATCTCCGACTGGGACACGCCGGGGATCCTCTACGGCAAGCCGGCGAAGCGCTGCAGGCGGCCGCAGGTCATGCGCGAGGTCTGGGCGCAGATCAAGGCGCACCTCGAGGACACCGGCGAGTCCGTCCTCCCAGACGACGTCATGCACTCCTGGTTCCTCGACCCGGCGATCCGCTGGTCGCCGAAGCGGGGACGAAATCGAAACGACGAGCCGCTTCTCGTCAACACCGTGGGAAGCTGGGAGCGGCGGCCGACCGCCCGCACCGGGATCCCCAACCTCTTCCTCGCCGGCGACTACGTCAAGACCGACGTCGACCTGGCGACGATGGAAGGGGCGAACGAGTCCGGTCGCGCCGCCGCCAACGCCGTGCTCGAGGCCTCCGGCTCGACCGCCGAGCCGGTGCCGATGTTCAAGCTGTACGACCCGCCCGAGTACGAGGCGGCGAAGGCGGTGGACCGCGAGCTCTTCGCCGCCGGCCGGCCGAACGCGCTCGACCGGCCGGAGTAGGCGCGGCGGCCTCGCCTCGCGCGGGCGGATGCGCTAGACAGCCGCGATGGGTCAGGTGGAGCACGCCGATGCGATCGTCGTCGGCGCGCGCTGCGCGGGATCGGCGACGGCGATCGCGCTCGCCCGCGCCGGGCGGCGGGTCGTCGCGGTCGACCGGGCGTCGTTCCCGTCGGACACGCTCTCGACCCATCTGCTGTTCGCGGGCGGCGTCGCCGAGCTGCGGGCGCTCGGCGCGCTCGAGCGGGTCGAGGCGCTCGGCTCGCCGCGGATGACGGACGCGACGGTCGCAGGCGCCGGGATCACCGTCCAGGGTGGCTACAGCATGGTCGAGGAGGTCGACTGGGCGCTCTGCGTGCGACGCGCCGGGCTCGACGCCGCGCTGGTCGAGACCGCGCGCGAGGCCGGCGCCGAGGTGCGCGAGCGGACGAAGGCGGCCGACCTCGTCTTCGACGGCGGGCGCGTCGCGGGCGTGCGGCTCGAGGGGCCGGATGGCGAAGGCGAGCTCCGCGCGCCGCTCGTCGTCGGCGCCGACGGCCGCTCGTCGGGCGTCGCGCGCCGGCTCGGCGTCGCCGAGCCGTACCGGTCGAACCCGAACCAGCGGGCGTGCGCATTCGCCTATTGGCGAGACCGCGAGGCCGGTCCGCGCGAGGTCGCCTCGCAGTGGCGCGAGGGCTCCGAGCTGGGCACCGTCTTCCCCTGCGACGGCGGCGACGCGCTTGTGCTGCTGATGCCGCCCGTCGGGCGCGGCGCCGAGTTCCGCGCCGACCCGCAGGGCGCGTACGAGCGGACGATCGAGCGGATGCCCGGGATGCGCGCCCGCCTCGACGGCTGCGAGCGGGTATCGAAGGTCCGCGTCGCGACAGACCTGCCTTCGTACTTCCGGCGCTCCTCCGGCGCGGGCTGGGCCCTCCCGGGCGACGCCGGCCACTTCAAGGACCCGGTGACCGCCCAGGGGATCCGCGACGCGCTGCGCTACGGACGGCGGCTGGGCGAGCTCGCCGCGCCCGCGCTCGGCGATCGGGCGGCGCTCGACCGCGCCCTGCGCGCCTGGGAGGACGAGCGCGAGCGCGACTGCATCGAGGCCTACCAGTGGACCAACAAGCTCGCCCGCGCCGAGCCGATGACCCCGCTCGAGGTCGAGCTCTACCGCGATCTCCGCGCGGACAGCGAGCTGGCCCGCGGCTTCCTCGACGTCTTCGCACGCCGCCGGCTGCCGAGCGAGGTACTGGGCCCGCGCGACGGCCTCCGGCTAGCCGTGCGCGCGCTCCGCCGCCCCGGGGCCGACCGGCGCGCCGTCCTGCGCGCGGTCGCCCGCGAGCTCCGCGACGAGGTCCGCGACCGGCGGGAGCGCCGCGCGGTCGGCGCCTAGGGCCGGCGGCTCAGGCGGCTTCGCGCACCGGCGCCGGCTTGGCGTACGCGGCCCGCAGCGCCTCGCGCAGCGTCGCGGCCTCGCGGACGCCGTCGGCGCGCTCTCCGGTCTTCGGGCCGAGCACCGGCGAGAGGCCGAACTTGAGCGCCTCGGCCGCCCGGCGGTCGGAGTGCGCGACGTAGCGGAGCTCGCCGGTGAGGCCGAGCTCGCCGAAGCAGGCGAAGGGCTTGTCGCCGGTGCCGCGCAGCGGCTCGCCGCGGTGCGCGGAGACGAGCGCGAGCGCGACGGCCAGGTCGGCGCCCGGCTCGTCCACGCGGACGCCGCCCACGACGTTCACGAAGACGTCGTGCGAGCCCAGCGAGGGGCCCCCGTGGCGGGACAGGACGGCCAGGACGAGGGCCAGGCGGTTGCGGTCGATCCCGGCCGCGACCCGGCGCGGCGGCACGATCTCGGTCGGCGCGACGAGCGCCTGGACCTCGACCAGGAGCGGTCGCGTGCCCTCCATCGCGCAGAGCACGACCGAGCCCGGCGCCGCCGACGCCTCGGCGGCGAAGCGGGCGGACGGGTCGGTGACCTCGGTGAGCCCGCCGGAGCGCATCTCGAAGACGCCGACCTCGCTGGTCGCCCCGAAGCGGTTCTTGAGCGCCCGCAGGGTGCGGTAGGAGCGCTCGCGCTCGCCCTCGAAGAGGAGCACGCAGTCGACCAGGTGCTCGAGCACGCGCGGCCCGGCGACCGCACCCTCCTTGGTGACGTGGCCGACGAGGACCACCGCGGTGCCCGTTCGCTTCGCCACCTCCATCACCTGGTTCGCCGACTCGCGGACCTGGGCGACCGATCCCGGCGCGCCGGTCAGCTCGGCGGAGTGCAGGGTCTGGATCGAGTCGATCACGCAGGCGTCGGGCCGCTCCGCCTCGAGCGTCGCGAGCACGCTCTCGAGCGAGGTCTCGGCGATCGCCGGCACCGCGAGGGCCCCCTCGCCGAGGCGCTCGGCCCGGAGCCGCACCTGCGCCGTCGACTCCTCGCCGGAGACGTAGAGCGTCCGCCCGCCCGCGCCCTGCACGTTGCCGAGCGCCATCCCGGTCAGCGTCGACTTGCCGATCCCGGGGGAGCCGCCGAGCAGGACCAGCGAGCCCGGCACCAGGCCGCCGCCGAGGACGCGGTCGAGCTCGCCGATCCCGGTCCGCAGCCGCTCGGTCGCGGGCAGCTCGACCTCGCGCAGCGGCGTCGAGCGCGCAGCCTTCGCCCGCCCTCTCCCGCCGCGCGCCTTCGCGGGCGTCTGCTCGACCGCGCGCTCGACCAGCGTGTTCCAGTCCCCGCATCCTGCACAGCGCCCCGACCAGGCGAGCGCCTCATGCCCGCACTCCTGGCAGACGTATGTGCTCCGTGCCTTCGCCACCGCTCGAGACTACGAAGCCCGGGAGACGGCTTCGCGCCCCCGTCAGCGGCAGGTGCCACCCGAGGGGTCTGACCCCAAAGGGACAGGTCGACCTGCCACCCGAGGGGTCTGACCCCGAAGGGACAGGTCGTGGGGGGTGGCTCGCCTCGGGGTGCCCGCGACGCCCGCGGTCGAGCCCGTGCCTCGCGACGCGCGCGGGTCCGCGAGCGCGCCCTCAGTCGCGGCGCGGCATAGCCACGGCGCGCCGGCGCATCAGTGCCCTGGCGCCTTTCGGGTCATCCGGGCCCGAAACGTGCCATGTGCCGAGGGCGCGCCCTAGGCGCAGTACCGGAACCCGAACCCCTTGACCTTCTTGCGGGCCTTCTTGAAGAGCGCCTCGGCGTCTTCCAACCCCGCCCCGGCGGCCTTGAACTTCTTCTTCTTCAGGTCTTTGCCCGCCCCGATCCAGGTTTGGCTGCCTTCCTTCAGCGTGCGCAGCCACTTGCCGATCGTCTTCGCGTCGGCGGGCGGCCGGTCGAGCTTCCCGAGCTTCCTGTAAAGCTCCAGCTGGTACTCCTCGCCGCGGATCAGCCTCTCCCCCGCGGCCTTGTACTTGCCCTTCTTGACCAGCTTCTCGACGGGCTGGAACTCGCGGTTCGACTTCGCGTTCGCCCGCTTGCACTTCGGGTCCGCCTGCGCGACGAACTGCTCGCGGGTCGGGTCGGTGTCATAGCCGCCCTGGGCGGCCGCGAAGGCCGGCACGGCGAGCGCCACCAGCAACACAGCGACCATGGATGTCCGAACGTTGTGCACGACTGGTGCCCTAACCCGTCAATTGCCCGAACGGTGCGGTCTCTAATCGCGGGCGCGGAAAGCTCGACCGCGAGGAGCGCAGGCCGCGGTCCGCCGGCTACTCGGCTTCCTCGCGGGGATCGTCGGGCTTGCCGGCGGGCGCGTCGTCGCCCGCGGCGTCGTCGTCGCCCTTCTTGGCGCCCACTCCGACGGGCTCGGGGTCGGCCTTCTTCTGGCGCTTGGAGGGCTTCACGAACTTCATCGAGAGCGGGTGATCGTCGTCGTCGTCGCCGTCCCCGGCCTCGTCGCGATCGACGAGCACGGTCGTGCCCGAGCCGATCTCGCCCTGGCGCAGGACCTCGTCGGCGAGCGGATCCTCGATGTAGCGCTGGATCGCGCGGCGCAGCGGCCGTGCTCCCATCGCCGGGTCCCAGCCCTTCTCGACGAGCAGGTCCTTGGCCTCGTCGGTGAGCTCGAGCTGGAGCTCGTGCTCGGCGACCTGGACCCGGACCCGGGCGATCAGCAGGTCGACGATCTCCTTGATCTCCCGCTTCTCGAGCTTGTGGAAGACGATGACCTCGTCGATCCGGTTCAGGAACTCCGGCCTGAAGACCTTCTTCAGCTCGCCGGTGATCTTCGACTTCATCTCCTCGTAGGTGGTGCCGGTCTCGTCGGTGATCGTGAACCCGAGCGGCGCGTTGCGGGCGATGTCCTTCGCCCCCACGTTCGAGGTCATGATCACGAGCGCGTTGCGGAAGTCGACCGTGCGGCCCTGGGCGTCCGTGAGCCGGCCGTCCTCGAGGATCTGCAGCAGGATGTTGAAGACGTCCGGGTGGGCCTTCTCGATCTCATCGAGGAGCAGCACCGAGTACGGCTTGCGGCGCACGGCCTCGGTTAGCTGGCCGCCCTCGTCGTAGCCGACGTAGCCCGGCGGCGAGCCGACGAGGCGGGAGACGGCGTGCTTCTCCATGTACTCGGACATGTCGATGCGGACCATCGCGTCCTCGTCGCCGAACAGGAACTCGGCGAGGGTGCGGGCGAGCTCGGTCTTGCCGACGCCGGACGGGCCGAGGAAGATGAACGAGCCGGCCGGGCGCTTCGGGTCCTTGATCCCCGCGCGCGAGCGGCGGATCGCCTTCGAGACCGCGGTGATCGCGACGTCCTGGCCGATCACCCGCTTATGGAGCTCGTCCTCCATGCGGATCAGCTTCTTGGTCTCGGCCTCGGTGAGCTTGAAGACGGGGATCCCGGTCCACATCGCGACGATGTCGGCGATCTCGTCCTCGCCCACCTCGGGGCGCTCGCCGCCGTCGCCCGACGACCACTCGTCCTCGAGCTCGCGCTTCTTGTTGGTCAGCTGGCGCTCGGTGTCGCGCAGGTTCGCCGCCTTCTCGAACTCCTGGGCCTCGATCGCCGCCTCCTTGTTGCGGCGGGTCTCCTCGATCTCCTCCTCGAGCTCGCGGTAGACCGGCGGCTGCGACATCGACTTGATCCGCAGCCGCGAGGCGGCCTCGTCGATCAGGTCGATCGCCTTGTCGGGAAGGAAGCGGTCGGAGATGTAGCGGTCGGCGAGGTCGGCCGCGGCCTGCAGCGCCTCGTCGGTGATCTGCACGTGGTGGTGCTGCTCGTAGCGCTCGCGGAGGCCGTCGAGGATCTGCACGGTCTGCTCGGTCGTCGGCTGGTCGACCTTGATCTGCTGGAACCGGCGCTCGAGCGCCGAGTCGCGCTCGAGGTACTTGCGGTACTCGTCGAGCGTGGTCGCACCGATCGTCTGCAGCTCCCCGCGGGCGAGGGCCGGCTTCAGGATCGAGGCGGCGTCGATCGCGCCCTCGGCGGCGCCGGCGCCGACGAGGTTGTGGAGCTCGTCGATGAAGAGGACGATGTCGCCGCGCTGGGTGATCTCCTTCATCACCTTCTTGAGGCGCTCCTCGAACTCGCCGCGGTACTTCGAGCCGGCGACGAGCGCGGCCAGGTCGAGCGTGTAGATCTGCTTGTTCTTGAGCAGCTCGGGGACCTCGCCCTT
>DASUSH010000037.1:0-29408 GCA_036375215.1 Solirubrobacterales bacterium | reverse complement strand
GGCGCCGGGGTCCTCCGCCTCGGCGGCCGGATCCCGCTCCGCGGTCGAGGCTGCCGGCTCGGCGCTCATCAGTCGTCCGCGACACCCACGCCGTTGGCGACGGCCGAGCGGCCGTTCGAGCCCATTCCGACCGACTGCTGGCGCTGGAGCGCCTTGCCCTCGGTCTGAAGCGAGGGAGCGACCATCACCTCGGCGCGGTGGAACGAGGGGATGTCCTCGTAGCCGCAGGTGGCCATCGAGGTCCGCAGCGCCCCCATCAGGTTGAAGGTGCCGTCGTTCTCGTTCGCCGGCCCGAGCAGGATCTGCTCGAGGGTGCCGTCCTGGACCGTCGCCACCCGCGTGCCGCGTGGGAGCGAGGGATGGAAGGTCGCCATCCCCCAGTGGTAGCCGCGGCCGGGCGCCTCCTCGGCGCGGGCGAGCGGCGAGCCGATCATGACCGCGTCGGCGCCGCAGGCGACCGCCTTGGAGACGTCGCCCCCGGTCCGCATGCCGCCGTCGGCGATCACGTTCACGTACTCGCCGGTCTCGAGCATGTGCTGGGAGCGCGCCGCGGCGACGTCGGCGATCGCCGTCGCCTGCGGGACGCCGATCCCGAGCACGCCGCGCGTCGTGCAGGCGGCGCCGGGGCCGACCCCGACGAGGACGCCGACGGCGCCGGTGCGCATCAGGTGCAGCCCGGTCGAGTAGGAGGCGCAGCCGCCGACGATGCACGGGACCGCGCAGTCGGCGATGAACTCCTTCAGGTTGAGCACCCCGTCCTCCTTCGAGGAGACGTGCTCGGCGGAGATCACGGTGCCCTGGACGACCAGGATGTCGAGGCCGGCCTCGAGGGCGATCTCGTGCCACTCCGCGACCTTCTGCGGGGTGAAGGAGCCGCAGGCGACGGCGCCCTCGGCCTTGATCTCCTCGACCCGGCGGGCGATCAGCTCGGGCTTGACCGGCTCGGTGTAGACCTCCTGCATGAGGCGCGTCGCGACCTCCGGGGACGCGGCGGCGATCTCGTCGAGCTTGGCGTCCGGGTCCTCGTAGCGGGACCAGATGCCCTCGAGGTTGAGGACCCCGAGCCCGCCGAGCCGGTTGACCTCGACCGCGGTCCGCGGGCTCACCACCCCATCCATCGCCGAGGCGAGCAGGGGCAGGTCGAACCGGTACGGGCCCAGCGTCCAGGTGATGTCGATGTCGTCGGGGTCCCGGGTGCGCCGGGACGGCACGATCGCGATGTCGTCGAACCCGAAAGCTCGGCGACCCTTCTTCCCACGTCCGATCTCGACTTCCACGCTGTCGGCTACCTCCTCGACGGAAGGCCCCACGCTAGGCGTGCTCGCGGACGAAAAAGGCCCCTCGACGAGGGGCCGAAAGTGCGCGATTTGCGGCTTGAGGCCCGGATTTCCAAGGCCTCGGCGATGATAACAGCGGCAGGGCCGGCAAATCCGGGGCGCTCCGGGCGCCGCCGATCAGGCCGGCGCCGGAACCTCGAGCTCGCGCACCTGGACCTTCGAGAGCAGCCGCTCGACCTCGGCCGGGGAGATCTCACCGGCGCCGAAGTGCTGGGTCGACTCGGCGCCGCAGGCGACCCCGTAGGCGAGCGCGTCCGGTCCATGGGCGCCGAGGAACCGGGCCGAGATGTAGCCGGCGACGAAGGCGTCGCCGGAGCCGACCGTCGCGACCGGATCGAGCGGCTCGATCTCGACCTCGTAGCGGCGGCGCCCGCCGTTCTCGCCGAGGATCGCGACGCAGCCGTTGGCGCGGGTGACGATCGCGTCGTGCGCCCCCATCTCGAGCAGCCCCCCGAGGCCGAGCGCGAGGTCGCCGGCGTCGCTGAACTCGTGCCCGACCGCCTGCTCGGCCTCAAGCTCGTTCGGGGCGACGACGTCGGGGCCCGCGCGGAGGCCGAGCCGCATCGGCTCGCCGTCGGTGTCGAGCAGGGTCGGGACCCCGAGGCCGCGAAGCTCGCTGACGAGCCGCCCGTAGACGCCCGGCTCGAGGCCGGGCGGGACGCTGCCGGCCACGACGCAGAACTCGGCGCCCTGGGCGAGGTACAGGAGCTTCTCGATGAAGCGCTCCAACTCCTCCGGCGCGACCGCCGGGCCGCGCTCGTTGATCTCGGTCTGCTGGCCGGAGGTCGGATCGACGACCGCGAGGTTCGTCCGTGACTCCTCGGAGATCTGGGTGAAGTCGTTGAGGATCGACTCCTCGGCGAGGCGCTCGAGGATCCGCGAGCCGGTCGGCCCCCCCGAGAGGCCCGTCGCGATCACGGGACGGCCGAGCAGCTTCAGGGCGCGCGCGACGTTGACGCCCTTGCCGCCCGCGACGGTGCGCGCCTCGACCGCGCGGTGGCGGTGGCCGAGGTGGAAGTTCGGGACCGCGACGGTGCGGTCGATCGCGGCGTTGAGGGTGACCGTGAGGATCACCGGGTTGCTCCTCTCCCCTCCACACGTCTCGTCCTGCGGACGATCACGACGGCTAGGACTATCACGATCAGGGCCCCTCCCACCACGGCAAGCGTAGGGAAGTTGTTGCGGACGCCGTCGCCGAGCGAGGGCGCGGGGGCGGCGCGGGCGGCGATGAGCGGCGACGAGCCCGCCGGGCGGCCGTCCACCGTGACCTCGACCGAGCCCAAACGCTCGCCGCGGCGCACCGGCCCCTCCAGCTCTGCGGGCGCGTCGACGGCGGTCTCGACTTCCTGGTCGCGGCGCACCGAAACCGTGACCGGGCGGCGCGCGAGGAGCTCGACGGTGCCGCCGGAGTCGACCGGCGGATCGGCAAGCGCCTCGCGGCCGCGCACCGCCGCCTCCGGGCGGTAGAGCGAGAACCCGTACTCGAGCAGCGAGAGGACGCCGTCGTCGCGGGCGGCCTCGCTGGGCGCGCCGAGGACGACGGCGATCAGGCGGGTGCCCTCCCGCTCGCCCGCGCCGACGAGGACGTTGCCCGCCTCGCCCGTGAACCCGGTCTTGACGCCGGTCACCCAGGGGACGCGGGTGAGCAGATCGTCACGGGTGACGATCGGGCGGGAGGCGCGGTCGGTCTTCACCGTGTGCGCCTCGGTGTCGGCGACCTTGCGGAAGAAGTCGTCCTCGAGCAGGATCGTCGCCAGCTTCGCCAGGTCCGCGGCCGTCGAGTAGTTGCCGGGCTCGTCGAGGCCGATCGGGTTGGCGTAGCTCGTGTCCTCCAGCCCCAGCCGCTCGGCGGTCGCGTTCATCTTGCCGACGAAGCGGTCGACCGAGCCGCTCACGCCCTCGGCGACGGTGACCGCGCCGTCGTTGGCGCTCGCCAGGATCAGGGCGTAGATCAGCTCGCGATAGCTGATCCGCTCCCCCGCCTCGAGCCCGAGCAGGGACTCGGCGGCGAGCGCCTGGTAGGCCGGGGCCGGCACGCGCCTGTCGAGGTCCCTCTCGCGCAGCGCGAGGTAGGCGGTCATCAGCTTGGTCGCGCTCGCGATCGAGCGCTGGTCGGTCGCGTCGTCGGCCGCGAGCCGCTCGCCGTCGCGGGCGTCGATCAGGATCCAGGCCTCGGCGGCGGGCTGCGGCGGTTCGGCGGGCTTCGCCGCCGCGGACGGGGCGAGGAGGGCGAAGGCGAAGCAGGCGAGCGCGAGCGCGCGGAGGCGAAGCGAAGGCATCGAAGCCGAAGAGGCTAGGCCGGGAGCCCGCAGGTCGCGATCAGGTCTCGCGGTTCTCGCAGCCCTTCTCTTCCAGGCTGATGCACTGGCCGGGCGCGAGGGCTTGCGGGTCGACCTCCGGGTTCAGGCGGGCGAGCTCCTCGTCCTCGACGCAGGTGCGCTGCGAGATCAGGCTGAGCAGGTCGTCCTCCTGGACGATGTAGTAGCCCGCTTCGACCGCGTTCTCGAACTCGGGCTTGCAGCCGGCGATCTCGGTCTTGTCCTTCTTCTTCTTGCCGCCGCCCCCGTCCTTGCCGTCGAGCGAGCTGGTCACGACGACCGCGACCGCGACGAGGGCGGCGACGAGCGCGAGCGCCGCCAGCAGGCGCACGATCCACCTCCCCCTCCGCGGTTCCTGCTTCATCGGGATCGGAGATGCTACGGGGAAGCGAGCCCCAAGCCGCCGGTTTCAGCTCGCTGGAGCGACGCTTGCGACGGTCTCGCGGATCCGCTCGGCGGCGGCGCGCGGGTCGTCGGCGCCGGCGATCGAGCGAGAGGCGGTGACGATCGCCGAGGCCGGATGGCCGGAGAAGGCGGCGCCAAGCGCGCCCGGGTCGCCACCCTGGGCGCCGACCCCCGGCAGCAGGAAGACGGCCTCGGGCATCAGCTCGCGCAGGCGGGCGAGGAAGCGGGGCTCGGTGGCGCCCGTGACGGCGCCCATCCCCGAGAGACCCTCGCCCTCCGCCGCGCCCGCGAGCCGGCCGGCGCGCGCGGCGACGAGCCGGGCGAGCGCCTCGTGCAGCGGGCGCTCGGGGGCGGGCAGGTCGAGGACGTCGGCGGCGCCGGGGTTCGACGTCCGCACCAGGGCGAAGACGCCGGCGGACGCCGCCTCGGCGGCGTCGACGAGCGCGTCGAGCGCGTCGGCGCCGAGCAGCGGGTTGGCGGTGAACGCGTCGGCGCCGAGGCCGTCGACGCCGCCGTAAGGCGTCGGCGTGGAGCCGACGAGCGCCTGCCCGTAGGCGGCCGCGCTGACCGGCACGTCGCCGCGCTTGCCGTCGGCGATCACCAGCAGGCCGGCCTCGCGCGCGGCGGCGACGGTCGCGGCGAGCGCCGCCCAGCCCGGCGCCCCGAGGCGCTCGAAGCAGGCGAGCTGGGGCTTCGCCGCGACGCAGGCGGGGCCGGCTGTCTCGATCAGCGACCGGCAGTGACGGGCGACGTCGTCCGCCGCGCGGGCGGCGGGATCACCGTCGCCCCCGGCCACGCCCGGGTCGATCCGGGCGGGGTCGGGGTCGAGGCCGAGGCAGACCTGGCTGCCGCGCGCCCTGACGGCGGCGGCGAGCCGGTCCGCGAAGCTCGGCTTCGAATCCTCCGGAACGGGAGCTAGCTTCCCTTGACGGCGGACTTGAGGCCGGCGCCGGCGGAGAACTTCGGCACCTTGCCGCCCGGGATCGTGATGCGCTCGCCGGTCCGCGGGTTGACGCCCTGGCGCTGTCCGCGCTCGGCGACGTGGAACTTGCCGAAGCCGGTGAAGTTGACGGCGTCGCCCGACTTGAGGGAATCCGTGATCCCGTCGAGCACGGCCTCAACCGCGTCGGACGCCTGCTTCTTCGACTCGATGCGGTCGTCCGCGGCGATGCGGTCGACGAACTCAGCCTTGGTCATCTCTCAGTTCCTTTCCTCGCTGGTGAACGGCGGCGCAACATAACAGCGCCTCCCGACGCCTCAGGCACGCGCCCCGCATGGGAATGCGCTATCTGCGCTTATCCAGGGCGCCGCGCGGGCGCCGGATCCTCGGCGAGCAGCTGCTCCACCACCTCGTCGGCCTCGCGCACGGCGTAGTTGGTGCCGCGATCGTCGGGGTAGACCTGGGTGGTGTTGGCGAGGTAGAGCCCGGGGACGCCGGTCGCGTACGGAGGCAGCCGGTCGCGGTAGTTGGGGAGCACGACGGGCTGCGCGGCCGGCTCGCGGAAGAGCCAGCTCCTGGTGATCCAGGAGCGCTCGTAGGCCGGGTTGGCGCTCCGGAGGCCGGGCTCGTAGAAGTCGATCAGCTCGTCCATGCCGAGCTCGAGCAGCGGGTGGTCGCGCGGCAGGTAGTTGGCGACGTAGAGGAACCGGCGTCCGCCGTAGCGCTCCGGCGGGACCAGGTTGGTCTGCTCGATCAGGCCGATGAAGCCCGTCTCGCGGTCGGCGACGTTGGTCCAGTAGTAGGGGTGGAACCGGCGGTCGATCTCGCAGAGCAGGCAGAGCGCGGCGTAGTACTCGATCGAGCCGGCGCGCTCGAGGTACTCGTCGCCGACCTCGGCGCGCAGCGCCGGGTCGAGCAGCTCCTCGAAGATGTCGGTGGGCAGCGCCGCGATCACCGCGTCGTAGCGTTCGGGCTCACCGCCGATCTCGAACTCGCGGGGGTCGAGGCCGCGGCGGAACGAGTCGGAGGCCCCCGGGTGGACGACGAACCGGCCGTCCTCGCGGGCGAGCCGTGCCGCCGGGCGGTCGATCAGGACCCTCCCCCCCTGCTGCTCGGTCAGGTCGCGGAGCCGGGTGAAGAGCGACTCGAAGCTGCCCTCGGGGTAGACGAGCACCTCGCCCGAAGCCTCCTCCCCGCTCACCTGACGGCGGTTGCGGAGCTTGGCCCACAGCCACGACATCGAGATCCGGTCGGCCTGGTCGCGGAACTTCCCCCACAGGAGCGGGCCCCAGATCTTGTCCCAGGCCTGGGGTCCCATCGCCTTCGTCACCCACTGCTTGATCGTCTGGCCCTCGAAGGGCTCGACCTCGTTCGCGAACTTCTGCAGCCAGACCACGGCGGCCCCCATCCGGATCCTCGCCCCCGGGGACATCGGCCGGTAGCGGATCAGGTCGAGGGGCGTGGTGAACGGGTGCAGCTCGCCCTCGGCGAGCATGCCGACCGTCGAGGGCCAGCGCTCGAGCTCGACGCCGATCTCGGCCGCGAGGTCGTGGATCTCCCGGTCCGAGGTGAAGAGGTGGTGGTAGTAGCGCTCGACGAGGACGCCGTCGCCGACGTCGATCGTCGCGGCCTGGCCGCCGAGCCCCGGCCAGCGCTCGTAGACGTCGCACTCGTGGCCCGCCTTGGTCAGCCGGTAGCCGGCGACGAGCCCCGCCATCCCGGCGCCGAGGACCGCCACCCTCATTCGGTCGCCTCCCCCGCCGCCCCGGCCTCGCCCTCGGCGAGCGGCGAGCCCGGCCGCGCGTAGAGGCGCGCCGGCGCCGAGTTCACGATCGACGATCCGGCCGCGATCTCCGTGTAGCCGAGGTCGCGCAGGCGCCGCTCGTCGCGGAGCGGGATCGAGCTGTCGAAGGTCGCGATCTCCTGGACGAGGACGAGGTCGTAGTCGTGCTCGCGGACGTCCGCGGCGAACTCGCCGCGGCGCTCGTATCCGCGCAGCATCTCGTCTTCCCGGCGTCCCACGAAGCGGACATCATTCCCGAGTCGCGGTCCGAACAGCGGGTAGGCACCCCAGCCCTCGCCGACGAGCCCGATCCGCTGTCCGCTCGGCGCCAGGTCGTCGACCACCCGGTAGGGCTCGCCGAGGCCCTCGAAGCGCTTCGTCTCGAAGCGCTGCTCGAGCGCCGCGCCGGCGATCAGGGCGAGGAGCGCGGCCGCCGCCCCGGCCGCGGCGGCGAGCCCGGGCCGGCGCTTCGCGAGTGCGAGCCCCGCCGGCGCCCACCGCACCGCGGCGAAGGCCAGGCCGACGGCGACGATCGCGACCGCGACTGCGGGAAGCCCGGCGTGGCCGCCCGGCAGGTCGGTCGCGCGGCGGACCGCGTCGAGCACCGCGGCCGCGAGGAGCACCTCGGCGACCCAGCGCCCGCGCCCCGCCCGAGCGAACGCCCAGGTGGCCGCGAGCGCGGCGGCGAGGAGCGCCGGCACGACGTAGCGGGCGTTCACCCAGGCGCCGTTCGGGACGCCTGGATCCGAGCCCGTCGCCGTATAGGGGGTGATCAGATAGGCGGCGATCACGAGCGCCGCGACCGCGCAGAGCGCCAGCGACCGCCCGGCCAGCGCCCGCTCGGGACCGCGCCGCGCGCGGAAGGCACTCACCGCCGTGAAGGCGAGCGCGGCCCAGAGCGCGATCGCGACGAAGGTCAGGTTGAGGAGGAACGGGCTCCAGAAGTAATCGCGCCAGGCGCCGAGGTCGAACAGGTACGCGGACAGGGAGTCGCCGAGGCGCTCGCGCACGAGGTCGCGGGGAGCGTCGAAGAGCTCGATCCCGAAGGGCGCGACCTCGACCGGGAACACCGGGTTGCCGGAGCCGACCAGGTTGCGGAGGAGCCAGAAGCCGCCGCAGAGCGCGACCAGGGCCGCCAGCGCGGCGCCCTGGCGCACCACGGTCCGCAGCCGCCGCCGGTCGACGCGCGCGGCCACGAGCCAGACGAAGAGCACGGCGCCGACCGCCGGCACCGCGTACCAGCGGGCGCCGAAGCTGAGGCCGAGGCCGATACCGGCGAGCGCGAGGTCGAACGGATCGCCGGTCCGCCAGTGGCGGAGCAGGAAGTAGCCGCCGGCGGCGAAGGCGGCGAGCATCGCGGTGTCGGCGAGCCCGAGGTAGGCCGTGTAGCCGACCACCGGCATCCCGATCACGGCGGCGGCGAGCAGGGCCGCCGTCGAGCGCGCCGCGGCCAGCTCGCGGGCGCCCGCGAAGACCGAAAGGCCGAGCAGGCCCAGGAAGGGATACGGCACGAAGCGGGCGAGGAAGTCCGCCTCGAACGGCAGCATCGCGGCGAGCACGAAGACGTCGCCGGTCTGCGGGTAGTTGCCGGGCGCGCGATCGGGGATGAAGTCGTCCACCGGCCACAGCGACCCCGCCTGGATCCAGCGGATCACGTTGGGCAGGTGAAAGCTCGTCGCGTCGGACTGGAAGAGCGCCTCGTCCCCGTAGTGGGCCGCGAGCGCGACCACGTAGACGGCGACGACGAAGAGCGCGCCCCATCCCGCGAGCCGCGACACCCGCTCGCGCGGCTGCCGGGGCGCGGCCGGACCCGGGGGCGCGGTCGCGGGCGGCTCGGCGCGCGGCAGGCGGTCGACGAGCAGCCAGGTGAGCGCGAGCAGGACCAGGGCGGTGGCCGCGGCGGCGCCGCGCGAGAGGACCGCGAGCACGCCCGGGACGAGGTGCGCGGCGAAGACCCCGAGCGCCGTCAGCAGCGCCCAGGCGACGATCCGCGAGACCCCGTCGAGCGCGGCGGCGCGCCTCGCGACGACCAGTCCGGCCGCGAGCGCGGCGGAGCCGAGGGTGACGGCGAGGAACCCGGCTCCGATCACGTACTCACCGGCCGTCAAGGCCCGGCAGTGTAGGTGGGGACCCGCCGGAGCCCCGGGGTGGCGGGGCTATCCTCGCGCCGTGCCCGGAGCGGACGAGCTGATCGACCGCGAGAACCTCGCGGCCACAACGAACGGGGACCGCGCCCAGGCCCCCGAGCAGACGTGCGCGGCCTGCGGGCGGGCCGGGCTCGAGCCGCACATGAGCGTCGGCGGCGAGATCGGCGAGGACGGCCTGATCCCGACGACGAAGGAGTTCGGGACCGCGCTCGGCGACATCGTCCGCTGCGCGAACTGCGGTCACATGCAGCTCGACCGCTTCCCGAGCGACGCCGAGCTGGCGGGCGCCTACGCGGAGGCCGCCTCCGACGACTACGTCGACGAGGAGGCCGGCCAGCGCGAGAGCTTCCGCAGCGTCCTCGCGCGCATCGAGCGCTACGCCGAGCGCGGCGCGATCCTCGACGTCGGCTGCTGGGTCGGCTTCCTGCTCGACGAGGCCCGGGCCCGGGGCTGGCGCGAGACCACCGGGATCGAGCCGAGCCTGTTCGCCTCCGGCTACGCGCGCTCGAAGCTCGGCCTCGACGTCCGCACCGAGGACCTCTTCGACGCCGAGCTGCCCGGCCGCCACTACGACGCGGTCGTCCTCGGCGACGTCCTCGAGCACCTGACCGCCGCCGGCGCGGCGCTCGACCGGGTCGCCGGGCTGCTCGCGCCGGGCGGCGTGCTGGCGCTCGAGCTGCCGGACGCCGGCAGCCGAGTCGCGCGCCTGCTCGGCCCGCGCTGGTGGTCGGTGATCCCGACCCACGTCCACTACTTCACCCGGGAGAGCGCGGCGACGATGCTGCGACGGCACGGCTACGCGCCGCTCTACGTCGCGACCGACCCGAAGGCCTTCACCGTCCGCTACTACCTCGACAAGATCGGCGGCTACTCGCCCGCGCTCGCCTCGGCGCTGGTGGGGGCGGCGGCGCGCGCCGGGATCGACGAGCGCATGTGGACCCCGGATTTCCGCGACCGGATGATCATGATCGCGCGCGGGCCCGCGGCCTAGCATCGGCGCGATGGAATCCCGGCCCACGACCCAGTCGATCCCGCCCGACGTCTACGACCGCGAGTACTTCCTCTCGGAGATCTGCGAGGGCTGGGACGAGTTCCAGGAGGACCGCGGGGTCTCGTTCAACAAGGCGAAGCAGGTGCGCCTGCTCGCGCCCGGGCCGGGGATGCGGATCCTCGACGCGGGCTGCGGACGGGGCGAGGTCGCGCTCGCCTGCGCCCGCGCCGGGGCGGAGATCGCCGGCGTCGACTACTCGGCCGCCGCGGTCGAGATCACCAGGGAGACGCTCGCCGAGTACCCGGACTCCGACATCCGCGTCGGCGACGTGACAGCGCTGCCCTGGCCGGACGCGAGCTTCGACCGGGTCCAGTTCTCCGACGTGATCGAGCACCTCGACCCGCCGCAGACCGTGCCCGCGCTCGCCGAGTTCCACCGCGTCCTGAAGCCCGGCGGCTACCTGCTCTGCCACACCGCGCCGAACCGCCTGTTCATGGACGTCGGCTGGCCGCTCGTGCGGCCGGCGCTCCGCCTGCTCGGCCACGGCGACGTCGTCGACGGCGTCGACGGCTGGTTCAAGCTCGCCGAGGAGTACCACGTGAACGAGCAGTCGGTGCACTCCCTGCGCCGCGCGCTCGTCGCCGCCGGGTTCACCTCACCGCGCGTGTGGATCGACTCGGACGTGATGCGCTCCGGCCAGTACCACCTGATCTCGGGGCTCGAGGAGGGCGCGCTGATGGGCGCGGCCCGCCGGGTCGCGTCCCTGCGGCCCTTCCGCCTCTTCCTCGGCAACGACGTCTTCTCGATCGCGGCGAAGTAGCCGGGCGAGTCGCTTGCTCGCGGTCTTCGCCCGACGTGGGCCGCGTTCCGATGCTCAGAGCAACGTTTCGCGGCCAACGTCTCGAAGATCGGGCCCTATTGCGGGCTCGGCGCTCGCAGCAGCGTCAGCCGGTCCGAGGAGGCGACCTCCTCGAACCCGGCGGAGCGGGCCCAGCGCTCCTCGCGCAGCATCGGCCGGCGCGGGATCCCGTGGCCGACGAGGACGTACTCGTAGCCGTCCTCCTCGACCCGGGCGACGAACTCGTCGCGCGTCGGGTAGCGGCGCAGGAAGCCGTCGACGTCGGGCCCGAGGTAGGCGACCTCGTTCTCGAGGCGGGGCCCGAAGGCCGGCAGGACCGGCGAGATCCCGTTGTCCCAGACTCCCGCCAGCCCGACCCGCGGCTCCGAGCCGTCGGCGAGGATCGCGTCGACGGCCGGGTCGGCGCCGAGGTAGCGGTTCCCGTGGAAGCGCTTCTGCATCCCGTAGCCGGCGACGGCCGCGACCCCGACGACGAGGACGAGCGCTGCGGCGACGAGCCGGCGGTCACCCGCGCGCGAGAGCGAGCGCCAGGCGAGCCAGGCGAGCGCGGCGAGCGCGGCGAGCGCGAGCCCGCCGAGCCAGTTGCCGGCGTCGATCGAGATCAGGCTGACCGTGTCGTCGGAGATGCGGGTGACGGCGTCGATCACCGCGAGCGCGGCGAGCCCGGCGAGCACCTCGGGGCCGCGGCGCAACCGGCTCGCGGACCAGGCGAGCGCGGCGGCGGCAAGGACCAGAGCGGGCACCGCGTAGCGGCTGTCCCCGCCGACGATCGTCGGCGCGCCCTCGGCGCCACCCGCGCTGTAGGGGGTGACGACGTAGACGAGCAGGATCACGACGGCGGCGGCGAGGCACGAGGCCACCGGGCCCCGGCCCGCGGCGCCGCGCAGCCGCACCGCGGCGAGCACCAGGCCCGCCAGGAGGACCGCGCCCGCGAAGGCGAGCGCGTCGCGATACTGGGGCAGGATGTACTCGCCCCAGACGCCGGGGTCGCCGAGGTAGTCGGCGATCGTGAAGCCCGCCCGCTCGCGCACGACGTCGCGGGGCGCGTCGAAGAGCTCGATGCCGAACGGAGCCACCTTCACCGGGAAGACGGGGTTGCCGGTCTCGATCCAGTTGCGCAGGAGCCAGACACCGCCGGCGAGCAGGACGAGGCCGGCGAGGGCCGCCCCGTCGCGGACGGCCCGGCCGAGGCCGCGCCCGCGCGCCCAGGTCGCGACGAACCAGACGAGCAGGACGATCGCGACGGCGGAGACGCCGTACCACTTCGTCCCGAACGAGAGCCCGAGGGCGAGCCCGGCCGCGACGAGCTCGCGCGTCTCGCCGCCGCGGGCGTGGCGGACGAGGAAGACGAGGCCGGCCGCGAACCCGAACAGCATCAGCGCGTCGGGATAGGTATTGATCAGCGCCGGCAGGATCACCGCCGGCAGCGCGAGGATCAGGACCGCGGCCGAGATCGAGGCCTGGCGGGCGGCGCCCAGCTCGCGGGCGAGCGCGTAGACGGCGACCCCGACGAGCGCGTAGACCGGCCAGAGGACGAGGTGCGCCAGGAAGTCGCTCTGCCAGGGCAGGACCGCGGCGAGCAGCAGGGCGTCCCCGTTGTTGGGGTAATGGCCCGGCGCGACGAACGGCAGGTAGACGTCGATCTGCCAGATCGAGCCGGTCTCGATCCAGGCGGCGACCCCGGGCAGGTGGAAGTTGAGGGTGTCGACCGCGGTCGGCGCGACGAAGGCCTGGTCGTGCGCGACCGCGAGCCCGAGCAGGCCGAGCAGCCCGATCGCGGCGCGGTTGAGCCAGACCGCGACCGGTCCGTCGGCGCCCGCCGGCGGGCCTCCCCCGCCATCGCCCGCCGGCGGTGCCGCGGGTGCCGAGGCGCGCGGGACGAGCGTCGCGAGCGCGAGCAGGAGCGCCGAGGCCGCGAGCACGCTCGCCCGCGAGAGCACCCCGAGCATCGCCGGGAGCAGGTGGACCGCGAGCACGGCGAGCACCGCGTAGAGGCCGAGCGCGACGATCCGGTCCGCGCCCGCGAGCTCCCGGTACCGGCGCGAGACGAGGAGCCACGCCGCGCCGAGCGCCGCCCCCGACATCGCACCGAAGCAGAGCGCTCCCGCCACGTATTCGCCCGCAGGCACCGGGCTACATTAGTGCCGCTTTCCGTAACGTTCGGCGCGTGATGGCGAGGTCCATGCGCAGACGGGCAAGGACGCAGCGAGGCCGGAAAGCAGCGCGATTCGGGCGACCGATGACGCCGCATGGCGGCGATCTGGAGCCGCCATTCGCGAGCGAACGTTGCGTGAATCGGCACTAGCCTCGCCCCATGGCCCTTCGGGACCCGATTCGTGACGTTCGAAGGCTCGCGACCGGCTGGCGGTGGCGCGGCGAGCACGTGCTCGGGACGCGGGTGCCGCCGCATTACGACGAGGAGCTCACCGCGCTGATCAAGCGGGTCCGGCGGCAGACGCTGACCGGGGCCGCCCGGATCGCGGCGCTCTGCGACTCGACCGAGTACGTGGTCGAGGCCGGCATCGAGGGCGACATCGCCGAGTGCGGGGTCTGGAAGGGCGGCAGCATGATGGCGGTCGCCCTCACCCTGATCCGCCTCGGCGCGGCCGACCGCGATCTCTACCTCTACGACACCTTCACCGGGATGCCCGAGCCCGGCGAGCGCGACGTCGACTCCGCCTACGACGGTTACTCGCTGCGGCGGCGCTGGAAGCGCAAGCGCGACCGCGGCTGGGCGGCGGTCTCCGCCGCCGACGTCCGGGAGAACCTCGTCTCGACCGGCTACCCGCCGGAGCGGATCCACCTCGTCGAGGGGATGGTCGAGGAGACGATCCCCCGGACCGCGCCCGAGCGGCTGGCGCTGCTCCGGCTCGACACCGACTGGTACGCGTCCACCAAGCACGAGCTCACCCACCTCTACCCCCGGCTCAGCCGGCGCGGCGTCCTGATCGTCGACGACTACGGCCACTACGAGGGGGCGCGGCGCGCCGTCGACGAGTACCTGGAGGCGAGCGGCGAGCGCCTGCTCCTCAACCGCATCGACTACACCGGGCGGGTCGCGATCAAGCCCGACGGCGGGCCCGCCGCGAACGGGGCCGGCTGACCATGCGCACCCGGCCCACGCCGTTGAGCGTCGTCGCCCCCGTCCTCGACGAGGAGGAGACGCTCGAGACCTTCTACGAGCGCACCTGCGCGGCGCTCGAGGGCGTCGAGTTCGAGCTCATCCTCGTCGACGACGGCTCCACCGACTCGAGCCCGGCGATCCTCGACCAGCTCGCGGCCGAGGACCCGCGCGTCCGCGTGATCCACCTCTCGCGGAACTTCGGCTACCAGGCGGCGGTCAGCGCCGGACTCGACCACGCCCGCGGCGAGGCGGTGGTGACGATCGACGCGGACCTCCAGGACCCGCCCGAGCTGATCGACGAGCTGATCGAGCGCTGGCGCGAGGGCTCGGATGTCGTCTACGCGGTCCGCCGCGAGCGCGCTGGCGAGAGCCGCGCGAAGCTCACCACCGCGCGCTGGTTCTCCTCGCTCTTCTCCCGGCTCGCCCAGCTCGAGATCCCGGCCGGGGCCGGTGACTTCCGCCTGCTCGACCGGCGCGCCGTGGAGGCGCTTCGCCGGATGCCGGAGCGCAGCCGCTTCCTGCGCGGGATGGTCGTCTGGGTGGGGTTCGACCAGAGCTCGGTGCCCTACGACCGCGACCCCCGCTACGCCGGGTCGACCCGCTACCGCTGGCGGACCCTGTTCAGGATCTCCCTCGACGCGCTCTCGTCGTTCTCGCGGGTGCCGCTCCAGGTGGCGACGATCGCCGGGTTCGCGATCTCCTTCCTCGCCTTCCTCGGGATCCCGTACGTGATCGTGAACCGGGTGCTCGGCTTCTACGTCGAGGGGGTGTCGACCCTGCTCTTCGCGATCCTCCTGCTCGGCGGCATCCAGCTGATCTTCCTGGGGATCATCGGCGAGTACATCAGCCGCATCTACGACGAGGTGAAGCGGCGGCCGCTCTACGTCGTCAGCGAGCGTCGCAACGTCGGGGCGGCGGCGCCCGTCGCCCCTCCGGCCGACGAGGCCGACGAGCCGGCGCCCTCGGGCGGGCCGCCGCCGGGATGAGCGCGGCGATCTCGCGGCGCGCGCGGCGCCTGCGGGACCGGCTGCGCTGGCAGCGCTTCGAGCGGCGCAGCGCCGGCCGGCGGCTGCTCGCGGCCTTCGCCGAGGCCCATCCGGAAGCGTGGTTCGTCGAGATCGGCTCAAACGACGGGTCGCAGTACGACGACCTGCGCCCGCACATCCTCTCGGGCCGCTGGCGGGGGGTGATGGTCGAGCCGGTCCCGTACGTGTTCGCGCGGCTCGAGCGGAGCTACGGGCACCTCGACGGCGTCGCGCTGGAGAACGTCGCGATCGCCGACCGCGAGGGCCGCCTGCCGTTCCACCACCTCGCCGAGGCCGATCCCGCGGAGCTCGCCGAGCTGCCGAGCTGGTACGACGCGATCGGCTCGTTCAGCCGCGAGACCGTGCTGCGCCACCGCGAGATCCCGGGGATCGAGGACCGGCTCGTCGTCACCGAGGTCCCCTGCGAGACCTTCGAGGGACTCTGCCGCCGCAACGGGATCGAGCGCATCGACCTGCTCGCGATCGACACCGAGGGCTCCGACGCGGCGATCCTGCGCCAGGCGGACATCGAGGCGCGCCGCCCGCGCCTCGTCGTCTACGAGCACTACCACCTGAGCGCCGCCGACCGCGACGGATGCCGCGACCGGCTCGCCGGCCTCGGCTACGAGATCCTCGAGGAGTTCCTCGACACCTACGCGCTCCTGCCCGCGGACGACGAGCTGACCCGGGTCTTCCGCCGGCTGCGGCCGGCGATGAAGGCGCGGCTCGCGGCCGAGGAGCGCGGTTCCCTCAAGCCATGAAGTCGATTCGCCCACCCATCGCGTGGCCAGGCCCACGTTCTTGACGCTTGCGCCGGGGCCTAGGCCGCGACGGGCTCGCGCTCGACGCCGGACGGCGCGCCGGCGCGGCGCAGGTAGCCGATCATCTCGCCGAGCAGGCGGCGCTCGAACGCGAAGGTCGCGATCGCCGTCAGCGCGACGTAGATCGCGAGCTCGGCGAGGAACAGCTCGAGGGTGCGCTCGCCGCCGGTGAGGGCGCGCAGCGCGAGCACGGCGGCGACCGCGGCGACGCTTGGGAGGAAAGCCCGCACCAGGTGGGTGAAGAACCCGAATCCGCTGAAGATCCGGTGCAGGTAGTAGGCGCGGACCGCGAGCTGGGCGGCGACCGTCGCCGCGGCGCCCGCCGCGTAGCCGTCGACCCCGACGACGATCAGCATCGGCGCCGTGACCAGCGCGAATGCGATCACGACGAAGGCCCCCTCGACGGCGACCGGGCGGGTGTCGCCGAGCGCGTAGACGAAGAGGGTCCAGTTGAAGCCCACCTGGCGGACCGCGAAGATCACGCCGAAAGCCTGCAACAGGAACTCCGCCGGGCGCCACGTCTCGCCGAGCACGTAGGTGACCAGGTCGGGAGCGAAGAGCGCGAGGGAGAGACCGAACGGGACCCCCCACATCAGCGCGAGGCGGTTCGACTTGACGAAGGTCTCCTCGAGCACGCCGATGCGGTCCTTCACCGCGCAGACCGCCGGGTAGATCGTGCGGCTGACGATCCCGTCCACCTGGTCGGAGAATCGCGCGACCTGCCCCGCGAGCCCGATCGCGCCGATCCCGGCGAGCCCGATCGTGTAGTTGCCGACGATCACGGTGCCCTGGACGGCGATCAGCGCGCTGACGCTGCCCGCCAGGAGCGGCCACGAGAAGCTGATGTAGTCCCGGAAGGTGCCGCGCTCGTAGCGCAGGCGGATCCGGTACGGGCAGCTCGCGAGGGCGACGACCGCGCCGAACAGAGACCCGGCGACGATCCCGATCACGAGCGACCAGTAGCCGTACCCGGCGATCGCGAGGCCGATCACGAGCGCCGTCGAGACGACCGGGTCGACCGACTCGATCAGCCGCTGGCGGACGAAGCGCATCTGCCGGTAGGCGATCCAGACCGGCGCCTGCAGGGCGCTGGTCAGCACGATGATCGAGAGGAGCAGCCCCGGGAGCAGGATGTCCGTGCGGTCGTAGATCAGCGCGAAGAGCGGCAGCGCGAGCACGAAGAGCGCGAAGAAGCAGGCGCTGTAGGCGAGCTCGAGCGTGAACGCCTTCTGGAACGCGGCCTCCTGGTCGGGGTCGTCCTGCTGGATGTACTTGTCCCCGATGCCGACCTGCTTCAGCCAGATCAGGGTGAGCAGGATCGTCACGATCAGCCCCCAGAAGCCGAACTGGGCGGCGGTCAGGAAGGCGGCGACACCGATGTTGCGGACGAGGCCGAGCCCCACCAGGCCGACCTGGAAGGCGGAGTTGACGATCACCCCGCGGGCGGCGTGCCCGCGCAGGCCCCGGCCGCGCAGGTCGAAGCGGCCGCCGTACGGCTCCAGCGCCGGCGCCGTCTCGTCGACCCCGGGTGAGAGCGCTGGGGGCTCGACAGGCGGGTCCTCGGGAGGCCGCCGTGCGCTCGGTTCGGCCGCTCCGGTCATCGTCGCGAAAAGACGGTAACAGCGCGGATCGGCGGCCCCGGACGGCTGTGGGATAGTCCGCGACCCCATGGCGGACACATCGATGCAGGAGTTCTGGGACGCCCGCGCCGACGAGGACGCGTTCTACTTCGTCGACAACAGGCTCGACTACGGCTCCCCCGACCTCGAGCGCTTCTGGGCAGGCGGCCGGGAGGCCCTGGCGATGATCGAGCGATCGCTCGGCGTCGAGGTCGGCGAGGGCGAGACGGTGGTCGACATCGGCTGCGGAATCGGGCGGATCACCCGGGCGCTGGCCGAGCGCGGCGCCGGGGTTCGAGCGATCGACGTCTCGGCGAGGATGCTCGAGCGCGCCCGCGATCTCAACCCCGGTCTCGAGGGGGTCGAGTGGCTGCACGGCGACGGCGAGAGCCTGGCGCCGATCGAGACCGAGAGCGCCGACGCCTGCGTCTCGCTCGTCGTCTTCCACCACATCCCCGATCCGCGGATCACGCTCGGGTACGTCGGCGAGATCGGCCGCGTTCTCCGCCCCGGCGGCTGGGCGGCGCTCGGCGTCTCCGACCAGCCCGAGCTCCACCGCCGGCCGTCGCCGGCGCGGCGGGCGCTCGCGCGCCTGCGGGCGGTCCTCGGGCGCTCGCCGGGGGGCCAGGACCACCCGGCCTGGCTCGGCTCCTCGGTCGACCTCGAAGAGGTGAGCGCCGCCGCGCGCGGAGCGGGGATGGTGGTCGAGCGCGTCACCGGCGAGGGCACCGTTCACTGCCTCGTCCTCCTGCGCAAGCGCGAGCCCGGCGCGATGTGGGGCGCCGAGGCGGTCGAGCGCGCCTTCGCCGGGCTGCCCGAGGAGGAGCGGGCCTCGATCGACCCCGCCGACCGGCGCATCGTCGAGCGTGCGTTCCCGAACTCGCTGACGGGCGTCCCGCGCCTGCTCGCGCTGGTCGCCGCGGTTCGCCGCCTCGCCGGTGAGGGGGTCCCCGGGGCCTTCGCCGAGTGCGGCGTCTGGCGCGGCGGCTCGATCGTGGCGATGATCGCCACGCTCCAGGAGATCGGCGCGGCCGACCGCGAGATCTACCTCTACGACACCTTCGAGGGGATGACCGAGCCGAGCGAGCGCGACGGCGCCGTCCGGGAGCTCTGGGAGCGGACCGGGGGCCGGCCCTGGCCCGAGTACTTCGATCCGGACGTCTTCACCGAGGAGGAGGTGCGGGCGACGGTCGAGGCGACCGGCTACCCGCCCGAGAAGCTGCACTTCGTCCGCGGGCGGGTCGAGGAGACGCTCCCCGCGGAGGCCCCGGCCGAGCTCGCCCTGCTGCGCCTCGACACGGATTTCTACGAGTCGACCCGGCACGAGCTCGAGCACCTCTACCCGCGGCTGGCGCCGGGCGGCGTGCTCATCATCGACGACTACGGGGAGTTCGCGGGCGCCCGGCAGGCGGTCGACGAGTACTTCGCCGGCGACCCCGCGGCGCCCGAGCTGCAACCGATCGACGACTCCGCCCGGCTGGCGGTCAAGGTCGAGCCGACGGCGTAGGCGCCGGCGCGTTCGCATCGGCTCGCCACGCGCGTTGACTTTTCCACGCTCTGGGTGGTCGAACCCACGCGCGCGCGGGGGCGCGCCCCGAACCATCTAGCCTGCGCCGATGCCGGTGACCGATCCCAAGCTGACAGACCGCGTCGCGTCGCTGCACTGGTACCACACGATCGAGCTCGCCCCGGGGAAGACGACCCCGGGCTGGTTCGACCTGCGCCCCTACGTCCCGCGCTACGGGCTGCCCGAGCGGATGGACGGGATGCGCGCGCTCGACGTCGGCACCTGGGACGGGTTCTGGGCGTTCGAGATGGAGCGGCGCGGGGCCGAGGTCGTGGCCCTCGACCTCGACGACGAGCGCGAGCTCGACTGGCCGCCGCGGCGCCGCCCGGAGACGTTCCCGGACCGCGCCCGCGGGGCGGGCTTCGCGATCGCGCGGGAGGCGCTCGGCTCCCGGGTCGAGCGGGTCGTGCGCAGCATCTACGACGCGACGCCGGAGGAGCTCGGGCACTTCGACCTGGTCTTCTGCGGCTCGGTCCTGATCCACCTGCGCGACCAGCTGCTCGCGCTCGAGCGGATCGCCGAGCTCTGCACCGGCACCTTCATCTCCGCCGAGGAGTACGACCGGCCCTCGAGCCTGCTCCCCTTCGCCGTCTCCCGCTACCGCGCCGACGACCCCTCGGCCGTGGTCTTCTGGCGCCCGAGCGTGCGCGCCTGGCGCGCGATGATGTGGACCGCGGGATTCGACGCGGTGGAGGCCAAGGGCCGGTTCAAGCTCCGCTCGACCGAGGGCTTCTCCGTGCCGCACGTGGTCATCCACGCCTCGAAGAGCCCGGCGAGCTGAGCGCTCGCGCGCAGAGCCGTTCGACCTCCACGTCGAACGGCCGGCGCTCGAGGCGCTCGACGGTCTCGAGGCCGCCCGCCCGCAGCCGCTCGCGCAGGCCGGGCTCGGCCGCGAGCCGGCGGAGCGCGGCGGCGAGCGCGGACGGGCCCTCAGCGGGATCGAAGCGCAGGCAGTTCTCGCCGTCGCGCAGGTACTCGCCCGAGCCGCCCGTGCCCGTGGCGACCACGGGCCGCCCCACCGACATCGCCTCGAGCGGGACGAGGCCCCAGGGCTCGGGCCAGGCGACCGGGAAGACGAGGGCGTCGGCCCCCGCGTAGACGCTCGCGAGCCGGTCCCGCGGCGCCTCGGCGAACTCGACGCGCTCGGCGACCCCGAGCCTCGCGGCCAGCGCGCGGAGCTCCTCGCGGTGGCCGGGGTCACCGCGCCCGTAGACCGCGAGCGTCGCCTCCGGCCCGAGCTCGGCGAGCGCGGCGATCGCGGTGTCGATGCCCTTGCGGGGGTCGACCCGGCCCACGTAGAGGAGGCGCCAGCCCCACTCGGCGGCCGGCGGCGCGGCCGGGAACAGGTCGCGATCCGGGCCGCGGTGCCCGACCTCGCCCTCCAGTCCGGGCCAGCGCTCGCGAGCCTCGTCGAACAGGGCCCGGCTGAGGAACAGGAAGGGGCCCAGTGCCGCCAGGTCGACGCGCGCCGGGATCCCCCCCGCCCACTCCGCGACGCGGGCCGCCCCGGGCCGGCCGGCGAACATCCGCGTCCAGCCGTCGACCTCGGGCGCGTACACCGTCCACGCGTCGCAGACGACCGCGTGGGCCGCGAGCCCGGCGCGCCTCGCCCGCTCGATCAGGGACAGCGACATGCCCCCCATCGCCCACCAGCCGACCACGTCGGGGGCGAAATCGGCGAGGTGCCGGTCGAAGACGGCGGCGTTCGCGCGCTCGAGCCGGAACCGCTCGCGGCGGCCCAGGCGAGGGAAGTCGTGATCGCGCCAGTACCAGCGCAGCTCGCGGTGGACGCCGGCGTCCACTTCGTCGCCGGCGCCGGGCTCGCGGTGGTCGGTGGTGAGCACCCTGACCTCGTGGCCCGCCCGGCGCAGGTGCCGGACGGCCCCCTGCCAGATCGCCTCGTAACCGCCCTGGTGGTGCGGCGGGTACATGTTGCCGACGGTGAGGATCCGCATCGGCGGGATCGGGGCGCCGCCCATCTAGATCGCCGACTCCTTATTCCCGCACGCTAATTCGGAATCGCCCATCTAGAGGATCAGGGTCCGCTCGGCGATCGCCCCGCGCGCGGTCACGACCAGCTCGAGGGCGTCGAGCGTGAGCCGACCCGCGAGGTTCATCGCGACGCGCGCGGCGCCGCGGGGCCGGGCGAGCTGGCGCCAGTCGACGTAGCAATCGAGGTAGGGCAGCGCCGACGCCGCCTGCAAGAGCGGCCGACCACGGAAGGCGACGATCCCGAGCGCCGCGAGCAGGAGGGTCGCGTGCGTGCGCTTCCAGAAGACGCCGGCGTAGAGCTCGCCGCGGTGCTCGGGATGGCGGGCGATGAGGCGCGGGGTCGCGTCGCGGGCCACGATCTCGCGGAACGCCCGGGGCAGCGGCTCGGGCAGGACCGCGTGGTAGACGAGGGCGTCGGGAGCGAAGGCGCGGTCGGCGCCGCTCGCGCGAGCTCGCAGGCCGAGGTCGGCGTCCTCGGCGCTGAAGCGGAAGTCGTCGTCGAACCCGCCGAGGCGCTCGAGCAGCGGCCGCGGATAGGCGATGTTGCAGGTCGCGTACCAGTTGTTCGGCTTGTCGACGTGCAACGAGCGCGCCAGGCCGATCAGCAGGTGGCGCTCGTCGGGGTCGGGCTCGGTGCGCCCCTGGACGATCAGCCGCTCGTCCCCCGCGGCGGCGAGCAGGCCCTCCAGCCAGCCGGGCGCCGGGCGGCAGTCGTCATCGGTGAAGGCGACGAGCGGAGCCGCGGCGTGCCGCCATCCGAGGTTGCGCTGCGCGCCCGGCCCGGGCGGGCCGGCGTGCTCCAGGAAGGTCACGCGGAGGCCGTCCGGAACTCCGGCGAGCGCGCCATCGGCGCCGGCGGCGCGGACGACGATCACCTCGAAGCGGCCGGGGTCGAGGGTCTGCCGGGCGAGCGCCTCGAGCGCGAAGGCGAGCCTGGTCTCACGCGCGCGCGTGGGGATCACGACGCTCACCTCGGGCGCGGCGCTCAACGCCACCACCACCGGCGCCGCGCCGGTGGCGGGGCGGCCCGGCCCGCGACCGGCTCGGCGAGGTACCCGTCGAGCTCTCCGGGACCGACGAAGACCCGCTCGCGGGCCTCGAGGCGCCCCTCCCAGAACATCGTCTGCACGCGCTCCTCCGGGGTCAACCTGGCGGCCTGCTCGGCGGTCAGGCAGTACTGCGGCCGGTCGGCGAGGATCCCGGGCTTGAAGACGAACTCGATCCGGCCGGGCGAGACGTCGACGAGCCAGTGGTGATGGGACCAGCCCACCCAGTTCCCGTGCACCCCGTGCGCCTGCTCCTCGAGCCGCGAGGGGACCTCGACGTAGCCGGCGCGGGCGACGCGTGACATCTCGGCGCAGACCCAGATCGGGTCGCGGACGTCCTCGAGCGTGTGCGAGCAGATCACGAAGTCGAACTGGCCGTCCTCGAAGGGCCACGGCTCGCGGTCGCAGAAATCGCGCTCGACCCAGGTCTCGGCGGTGAACCGCTCGGGATCGGGATCGGGCTCGCCGTAGAGGCCGCGGGTCTCGTAGGGCATCAGGTCGATCACCCAGTCGGCGCGCGAGACCGGCTTCGCCCAGCCGCCGACGTCGAGAACGAGGTCGGAGTCGCCGAGCATGGCGCGGATCCGTTCTCGGCTCGCGGGCAGCATCGCGCTCAGGCGGCCGGTGCGCGGGCGCCCCGCGCCTCCTCGTAGGCGTCCTCGTAGAGGTCCGCGACCCGGTCCCAGTCGAACTCCGCGGCGCGGTCGCGACACCGCGCCGCGGTCTCGGGGTCGGCGCCGAGCTCGAGCCCGCGGGCGAGCGCGCCGGCGAGCGCGTCCGGGGAATCGCCCTCGAAGCGGGCGCCGATCCCGTCGCGGTCGAGGATCTCGCCGCTCGCGCCCGAGGCGGCGGCGACCGCCGGGGTCCCGGCGGCGAGCGACTCGACGAGGACGAGGCCGAACGCCTCGTCGCGCGCGGCGAGCACGCTGGCGTGGGCGCCCGCGTAGGCGCGCGCGAGCTCGGCGGTCGAGCCGGGCTCGATCCAGCTCGCCCCCTCGGGCAGCTCGAAGCGGTACGGGCTCAGGTGCGGGTCGGGCGTGCGCGCCACTTCGAGCCGCGCGTCCGGCACCCGCTCGCGCAGGATGCGGAAGCCGTCGAGGAGCAGCTCGCCGCGCTTGCGCGGATCGCCGAGGCTGGCGGCGCTGAGCAGCGTCGGGCGCTCGGCGCGGGGCCGGTCGACCGCGAACTCGCCGGTGAGCACGCCGCCCGGGAGGATCCTCGGCTCGCGCAGGAGATAGCGGCGGAACGGGTCGGCGGCCGCCTCGCTGAGCACCGAGACCGCGGCGGCGCCGGCGACCACGGACTGCATCATCTCGAGTCGATAGCGGCGCGCGACGAGGTGGCTGCGAAACGGCGTGCCGTGGAAGGAGAACACCACCGGCGGCCCGCCGAATCGGCGCGCCTTGACGGCCGCCCACCCAGGGGCGAGGTGGAAGGCGTGGGCGAGGTCGAAGCTCCCGCGCGCGAGCCGCCAGCCGGCCTCGGGGACGTTGCCCAGGAAGTCCTCGTGCAGGCCGAGCGTCGGCGGCTGCGGGATGCGGCGGCTGCGGACCACCGTGAAGCCGTCCTCGGTGGTGGTGCTCGCGGGCCCGGGATGCGTCGTCAGCAGGGTCACGTCGTGGCCGCGACCGGCGAGCGTCGCGGCGAGGTCGTGGATCAGCCGCTCCGATCCGCGCCGGACCTCCGGCCAGTAGGTCGGGTGGAGGAGTGCGATCCGCATTCGGCCGGTGAACGTAGCGCGCGGCGCGCGCGGGGCTACAGGACGGGGACCCGGTGGCGCGCCGCCGCCGCCAGCGTCACCGCCAGCTCCGCGAGATCGGAGACGGCGACCGCGGGCAGGTGCAGGGCGAAGCGCGCGAGCCGCCGCGGGGTGGGCCGCACCGCGCCCAGGCGCAGGTGCCAGAGCAGGTACGGGACGGCGAGGACGAGGGCCCGCCGGCGGCCCCCGACGGCGAGGCCGGCGAGCGCGAGGAGCAGGAGCGGGTGCGAGGCCTTGACCACGCCGTGCGGGTAGAGCCGGCGTCGAAGCCCCGGGTAGCGGGCGAGCAGGCGGACCAGGGACGCGTAGCGGCGGCTCTCGCCGACCGCGGCGAGCAGGGTGCGGGGGATCACGGCGTGCCAGACGAGCGCGTCGTCCGCGTAGGCCAGCTCGGCGCCCGCGGCGACTGCCCGCACGCCGAGATCGGTGTCCTCGCCCCAGGCGTAGCCGGAGTAGGACTCGTCGAAGCCGCCGACGCGCTCGAGCAGGGCGCGCGGGTAGGCGATGTTGCCCGCCTCGTAGCGCGGGCTCGGGCCGGTGATCTCGTGGCCGCGGGCCAGGCCGTAGAGCAGGTGGCGCTCGCCGGGATCGGTCTCGATCCGGCCCTGCACGATCGTGGCCTCGTCACCTGCCGCGGCGAGCACCGCGGCGAGCCAGCCGGCGGTGGGCCGGCAGTCGTCGTCGATGAACGCGACGAGCGGCGCGCGCGTCGCGCGCCAGCCGGCGTTGCGCTGGGCGGCGGCGCCGGGGGGCCCGCGGTGGTCGAGGAACCGGGCGCGGAGGCCCCCGGGAGCGGCGGCGAGCGCAGCATCGGGAGCGGCGGCGCGGACGACGATCACCTCGAAGCGGCCGGGATCGAGGGTCTGCTGCGCCAGCGCCTCGAGCGCGAAGGCGAGCCTGGTCTCGCGGGCGCGGGTGGCGATCACGACGGCGACCTCGGGCGCGCCGGCGGCGGTGTCGGGCGAAGCGGTCATCACAGGAGCGGGGTGCGGCTGCGGAAACTGCCGATCGCGAGCGCGGCGAGCCCGACCGCGTCGGCGGCGAGGTCGGCGGCGGCGACCAGCGGCGCCCGCGCGCCGAAAGGGCGCGCCCGCCGGCGCGCGATGCGCGCATACGGGATCGCCGCGGCGAGCGGCAGCGGGGACCGGCTCCGGACCGCGAGGGCGGCGCCGAGCACGGCGGCGTCGAACGCGGCGCTGCGCTCGTTCAGGAACCAGCGGCGCCAGAAGAAGGTGCCGCGGAGCTCGGGCATCTTCGCCGCGATCGCCGGAAAGTAGACGAGCCGCGCGCGCTCGGCGACGTACCCGGCCGGGCCGCGGGCGAAGACGGCGTGGTGGACCAGGGCGCGGTCGCAGTAGGCCGTGCGCGCGCCGGCGCGGCGGGCTCGCCAGCCGAGCCAGAGGTCCTCGGCGAGGGGCTTGCCAAGGCTGGCCGGGAGCCAGTCCTCGAAGCCGCCGAGCCGCTCGAAGAGCGGGCGCCGGACGATCAGGTTCGCGGTCTCATACAGCCCGCGCTCGGCGTCCACCGTCACCGTGCGGTCGAACGGCCCGACCGGCGTGCCGGGCTCCGCGGCGACGCGGCCCTGGACGAGGTCCGCGGCGGCGACCGCCTCGAGCCCGCGGCGAAGCCAGTCGGGCGCCGGGCAGCAGTCGGCGTCGGTGAAGGCGAGGACGTCGCCGCGCGCCGCGGCGACCCCGGCGTTGCGAGCCGGCCCGGGACCCGCGCCGCGCTCCGCGACGAGCGTGACCCCGGGCGCCGCGGCCGCGATCGCGGCGGTCGCGTCGGTCGAGCCGTCGTCGACGACGATCACCTCGTAGGGCTCGCCGAGGTCCTGGTCGGCGAGCGCGGCGAGCGTTCGCGGAAGCGTCCCGGCCGCGTTTCTGGCCGGGATGACGACGCTGATTGCGGCCTCGTCCATGCCAATAGTCTCGTGCCATGGGCCTCGGAATGACCGCGTGGCTGACCTCGGGGCGGCTTCGTGCCCGGCGGCGGCTGCAGCTCGACTTCCCCGAACGCCGCCGCGAGCTCGTCCGGCAGCTGGCCCCCGGGCGCTCCTTCGTGGACGTCGGCGGTGTCTGGAACACGCACGGGGAGATCGCGTTCCTCGCCGAAGCGGCCGGGGCCACCTCGGTGACCGTGTTCGACGCGATGGGCCCGACGCCCGAGTACGAGGCCGAGCACGAGCGACGCTCGTCGTCGGTCCGGTTCGTGGGCGGCGACCTCCACGATCCCGCCGCGGTCGAGGCGATCGGCGTGCACGACGTCGTCTGGTGCACGGGCGTCGTCTACCACTCCCCCAGCCCGTTCGAGCAGCTCGAGCACCTGCGCCGGATCTGCGCCGCCCAGCTCTTCCTCGGCAGCCACGTGATCCCCGAGGTGCCCGGGATCGAGCAAGCCTGCATCTGGTACCCGGGGATGTCGGCGGGCGCGCGCCGCGCGTTCACCCGGGCCCACGGCGGCGACCGCGCCCCGGCCGCGCTGGGCGTCACCCGCCCGTTCGACGCGGCGCAGCGCTACGGCAACTGGTGGTGGGGGATCACGCCGTCGGCGCTGCGCGCGATGACCGAGACGGCGGGGTTCGAGATCACCGCCCAGCACGACTGGACGGTCTTCCTCACCGACCTCGAGGCGCGGCCGCGATGAGCCCGGCGCCGGAAGTCTCCGTCGTCGTCGCGACGTTCAACCGGGCGGCGCTGCTCGGGCCGCTCCTCGAGGGCCTGCGCGCCCAGCGCCTCGATGCCGATCGCTTCGAGGTGCTGATCGTCGACGACGGCTCCACCGACGAGACCGCGGCCGTGCTCGCCCGCGAGCTCGAGCGCGGCGGGCTCGACCTGAGGGTGATCCGGCGCGAGCGGAACGGCGGGCTCGCCGTCGCCCGCCAGGAGGGCTGGCACGCGGCCCGCGCGGATCTCCTCGCCTTCACCGACGACGACTGCGTCCCCTCGCCCGGCTGGCTCGAGCAGGGCCTTGAGGCGGCGGCGGCACACCCGGGGACGATCGTCCAGGGCCGCACCCTGCCTCGGCGCTCCGACCTCGAGCGGATGAGCCCGCTGCGCCGGCCGTTCACCCGCTCGCTCGCGATCCCGGGGCCGGACCCGCACGTGCAGACCGCGAACGTCTTCTACCCGCGCGAGCTGCTCGAGCGGATCGGGGGACTCGACACCGAGGGCTTCGCGCGCTACGCCGGCGACGACGCCGACCTCGCCTGGCGGGCGATCGACGCCGGCGCCGAGGTCGTCTTCGAGCCCGCCGCGCTCGTCGAGCACGCGTACCTCTACCTCGGTCCGATCGGCAAGCTGCGCTATGCGGCGGGCTGGGACTTCAAGGTGTACGCGCTCCACCCCGGCCTGCGGAGCGCCTACTTCACCCGCCGCTGGTTCTGGAAGGGCAGCCACTACTTACTGGCCCGCGCGCTCGTCGCGGCGCTCCTGCCGCGCCGCCTGCGGCCCGTCAAGGCGTGGCTCGCGGTCCCCTACTCGGTGCACCTCGTCGAGCGCGGGCGGGTCGAGGGCGGCGGGCCGCTGCTCGCGCCGTACTACTTCGCCAACGACCTGATCGAGCTCGGCGCCTCGATCCGCTCGAGCCTGCGCTACCGGGTGCCGATGCTCTGACCCCCGGCGCCCGCCCGGGCGCCGGCGGCGTCGATCAGCTCGATCAGACGCGCGGTCTGGCGGCGCAGGTCGCGCTCCGCGGCGATGAAATCCCGCCCGGCCGCCCCCATCTCGGCACGGCGCTCGGGGGCGAGCGCGAGCAGCTCGGCGAGCGCGGCGGCGAGCGCCCGCGGGTCGCCGGGTGGCACGAGCCGGCCCCAGCCCGGCCGGACCACCTCGGGCAGCCCGACCTCGTCGGACGCGACGACCGGAAGCTCCATCGCGAGCGCCTCGAGGACCACCACCGGGACGGCGTCGCGATTGCCGTCGGCGGCGATCACCGAGGGCATCGCGAACACGTCGGCCACCGCCATCAGCTCGCGGACCGCGGCCGGCTCGAGCGGCCCGGCGAGCTCGACGCGCTCGGCGACCCCGAGCTCGGCGGCGAGCGCGGCGAGCTCGTCCTCGAGCGGACCGCCGCCGGCGATCACGACGCGGTCGAGGGGCTGCGAGCGCTCGAGCTCGGCCGCGGCCTCGATCAGGTGGCGGAAGCCCTTCTGCTCGACGAGGCGGCCGACCGCGAGCACCGTGCGGCCGTCCGGCGGCGGGCCCTCGCGGCCGATCCGCCCGGGGTCGATCCCGATCGGGACGTCGTGGATGCGGTCGCTCGCCCCGGGGGGCGCGAGCGCGCGCAGGCGATCGACGTTGTACGCGCATACGGTGGTGACGAAGCTCGCCCGGCCGAGCTTCTCGGGGACGCTTCGCGGCTCGGCGTAGACCTCGTGCGCGTGGGGCGTGATGCTGACCGGGACCCCGATGATGCGGCCGACGCGCAGCGCGTTGGCTGCGGCCATCGCGGCGAAGTGCACGTGGACGTGGGTATCGCCGCCGCGGGCGAGGCGGCGGGCGGCGGGCGCGAGCGCGCGCAGCGGCATGCGCTCGTCGGCATCGAAGCGGCGGCGCTCGCGCAGGTCGCCCGCGGCGCGCAGCGGATGGCGCGCAGCGAGCCAGGCGAGGGCGACGACGCGGTCGAGGGTGCCCTCGTCCTCGAGCCAGTTCGCCTCGATCCCGCGGGCGCCGCCCTCGAGGGGGCGCTCGGGGCGGGCGACGGCCTCGACGCGGACCCGCCTCCCGGCCGCCGCGAGCGCGGCGATGTCCCGGGTGACGAACTGCTCGGTCAGGACCGGGAAGTAGTCGGTCGCGACGACCACGCCGGCGCCGGAGCGCCCCCGTTGCGCCGCGGCGCGGGGCGCGGCGTTGCCGCGCAGGTAGCCGGTCCACTGGGCCGCGGCGACGACGCCGTCGATCGCCTTCATCCGCGCTCGCTCGAAGCGGCCGGTGAGCGCGTAGGCGGCGGTGCCCGCGACGGCGCGGGCGAGCGGCTCGGCGAGGCGCGGGCGCGGCACCGAGCCGGGGCGGCGGCGGTTCAGCCAGGCGTCGCCGGCGGCGTACATCGAGAACTGGCGGAGGACCTTGCGCAGGGTCTCGCGGTGCACGTGCTCGACCACCGCGCCGGGGCGGTATACGAGCTCCCAGCCGGCGTCGCGCAGGCGCCAGCAGAGTTCGAACTCGGTGCCGAGCGAAGGGCCCTCGAGGAAGCCGCCGAGCGCGGCGAAGGCGCGGCGGCGGACGAGCAGGTTGGCGGTCGCCGCCGCGGGGCCACCGGGCAGCTCCATGCTGCGCGCCTGGCTCAGGACCTCGCGGCTCGCCGCCCACCTCGCCATCAGCGACCCCTGCCCGGCGGCCGGCTCGATCAGGCCGGCGAGGGCGCCGATCCGCTCGCCGACCGGCTCGGCGAGGTAGTCGTCGATCAGCGAGGGGGCCGGCCGGCAGTCGGCGTCGAGGAACAGGAGCCACTCGCCGCCCGCCGTCTCCGCGGCGACGTTCCTGGCGTAGTAGGCCGAGCGCTCGTCCGGCGCCGGCACGATCCGCAGGCGCTCGAGCGGCGTCAGGCTCGCCGCCGCGGCGACGACGCCACCGCCAGGCGAGTTGTCGGCGACGATCAGCTCGTCGGCGGGCCCGAGCCGCAACGAGCCGAGCGCGGCCAGCGCCGCCTCGGCCTCCGCATCGGAGCCGAGAAACGGC
>DASUSH010000036.1:0-4610 GCA_036375215.1 Solirubrobacterales bacterium | reverse complement strand
ACGTTCCCGGTGGCCTCGAAGGTGTAGTCCGCGCCGAAGCCATCCGTCTGCTCGAGGATGCGCTCGACGGTGTCGGGGCCGCCGGCCATGGTCTCGGTCGCGCCCTGGCCTTTGGCGAGCTCGAGGCGCTCCGCGGAGAGGTCGACGGCGATGATCCGCTCGGCCTCCTGGAGGCGGCAGCCGGCGACGGCGCCGAGCCCGACCATGCCGGCGCCGAAGACGACGCAGGTGGAGCCGGGGCGGACCCGGGCGGTGTTCATCGCCGCCCCGAGCCCGGTCGAGAGCCCGCAGGCGAACAGGCAGGCGTGCTCGAACGGCGCCTCGGGGTCGACCTTGGCGAGCGCGATCTCGGGCATCACGGTGTGCTCGGCGAAGGCCGAGGTCCCCATGAAGTGGCGGATCTCCTCGCCGTCGCGCCGCAGGCGCGTGGTGCCGTCGGGCAGGTAGCCCTCGTTCTGCTGGTCGCGGATCGCGAGGCAGAGGTTGGTGCGCTCGTCGAGGCAATGGATGCACTCGCCGCACTGGGGGGAGAAGAGGGTGACGACGTGGTCGCCCGGCTCGAGCAGGGTGACGTCGGCGCCGACGCTCTCGACGACCCCCGCGCCCTCGTGGCCGAGCACCGTCGGCGCGTACCCGGACGGGTCGGCGCCCGACGCGGTGTAGAGGTCGGTGTGGCAGACGCCGCAGGCGACCAGGCGGACCAGCACCTCGCCGGGCTGCGGATCGGCGAGCTCGAGCTCCTGCACGACGAGCGGCTCGCCGAACTCCTCGAGCACCGCCGCGCGCATCTTCATCTTCTCCCTCGCCTCCTCCGCCGGTTGCCCGGCGATCCTACGCAGGGATGGGTTGGATCAGCATCTCCAATACTCGCCTCGCCGGCGGCCTCTCGCTGCTCGCCCTGATCCTGATCTCGATCTCGGACTTCACCTGGACCGAGTTCTGGGACGAGAACGCGATGGCGACCTCGATCGTCGCCGACGTGCTCGTCCTGATCGTCGGCGTCGCCGTCGTCAACGAGTTCCTCTCCGCCCGTGCCCGCAGGCGCTGGCAGCTCGTGGCCGAGTACGGGCTCATCGAACTGTCGCGATCCTGCAGGCACCTCTGGATCGGGCTCGCCGAGCTGATCGGCGTCGGCAGCCGCTCCGCGCTCACCCGCGACGAGATGCGCGAGGCCGTCCGCGACCACGCCAAGACCGGCGAGCTCGTCCGGCTCGCCGAGCAGGCCGTCGCGACGCCGGAGCAGCGGCGCGACCTGCGAGCCGTCGTCGCCGAGGAGGCGGCCAACTCGCGCCGGACGCTGACCGGCTGGGCCCCGGTCCTCGTCGAGTCGGCGCACTCCGAGGCGCTGGGCCGCTTCGCCGAGATGCAGGCGCTCGTGACGCGGCTCGACCTCGTGCTCGAGCTCGAGGCGGCCGGCAAACGGCCCTCGAGCGGCGAGGCCCCCGACCCCGCGTGGATCGCTCGGCGGATCGTCACGATCGTCCAGCTCGGCTCGGAGCTGGCACCCGAGCTGTGGAAATCGGCGGAGCGGATCCAGGATCGGGAGGAGCGCGAGCTCTCCGCGATCAGGGCGGGTCGGGAACCTGGATCTGGTGCGTCGGCGGGCGCAGGTTGAGCACGCCGGCGACCGCGACGAACCCGGCGATCACGAGCATCGCCGTCTCCCCGTTGCCGGCCTCGAGCGCCGAGCCGACGATCGGGATCGCGAAGACCGGGACGGTGTTGGTGAAGAGCAGGAGCAGGGCGAGTGGGGCGACCGGCTCGGCCGGGAAGAGCCACTGGCCCTCGACCATCGCCGCGGCGTAGGGGAGGGCGACGCCGGCGCCGATCATCAGCATTGAGGCGAGCACCGCGATCGCCGACTGGTCGAGGGCGAGCAGGGCGAGCCCCGCGGCGGCGATCAGCGGGGCCACGCCGCCGAGGACGGAGGGCGAGACGCCGCGCTTCGAGAGGCCGCCGCCGGCGAAGCGAAGCGCGGCCGAGCTGGCGAAGAGCAGGAAGGAGAGTGCCCCCGCGAGCCCTGCCTGCATCCCGGAGTCGACGAGGTAGGGGACGAGCCAGGCGCCGATCACGAGCGGCGCGCCGAGCACGGCGACGAAGAGCAGGGCGAGCCGCCAGACGTCCGGGTCGCGGAGCTCGGCGCGGAGCAGGTGGCGCGGCTTGTGGTGGACCTCGGCATCGACCCTGGACGGCAGGAAAGGCAGCGCGGAGATCCCGAGGACCGCCGAGACGACGAAGCCCACCCGCCAGTCGACTCCCGCGTCGAGCAGGACGCTGCCGACCACCAGCGCGCCCGCGATCCCGAGCTGAATCGAGGCCCCGACGACGCCGACGAGCTTCACCCCGCCGGCGTTGCGCGCGAAGACCGGCGCGAGCACGAGCGCGAAGCCAAGCCCCAGCCCGGTCAGCACCCGGCCTGCGGCGAACGACAGGAAGTCCGGGCTGACCGCGCAGATCACGTTCCCGGCCGCCGAGAGCAGGCAGACGATCCGCAGCGCCGCCGCCACCCCGGTCCGGTTGGCGACCAGGGAGGCGGTGAGGTTGGCCGCCACGATCGCGGCGAAGAAGACGGTCCCCGAGAGCAGGCCGATCGCCGTCAGGGAAACGTCGAGCTCCTCCGCGAGGGTCCTCGCCACGGCGCCGACGTTGCCCCCGTTCCAAGCCGACCCGAGCCCGACGAGGAAGGCGGCGGCGACGGCGTTTCCGGCTCGCTCCCGGCTCACCGGCGGAATCATCGCCTACTTACACTGAGTCGGCCCGGGCGGTTAGCTCAGTTGGGAGAGCACTTCGTTTACACCGAAGGGGTCGGCGGTTCGAGCCCGTCACCGCCCACTTGGCCGAGCGCGAGCCCGACCCCGAGCCGAAGCCCACCTTCTTCTCCGACCCCGCCGGGTTCCGCGCCTGGCTCGCCGAGCGCCACGCGAGCGAAGACGAGCTCTACGTCGGCTTCTACAAGAAGGCGACCGGTAAGCAGGGGCTCTCCTGGGCCGACGCGGTCGACGAGGCGCTCTGCTTCGGCTGGATCGACGGGCGGAGGAACCGGATCGACGACGAGCGGCACATGGTCAGGTTCACGCCGCGCCGCAAGGGGAGCAACTGGAGCAGGCGGAACATCGCTCGGGTGCAGGCCCTCGAGGCGGAGGGCCGGATGCGGCCCGCGGGACGGGCCGCCTACGAGGCGCGCGAGGCCGACCGCTCGGGCGTCTACTCGTTCGAGCGCGGGGAGGACGCGAGGCTCGAGCCCGAGCAGGAGAGGCGCTTCCGCGCGGACGCGGCGGCCTGGGAGTTCTTCGAGTCCCAGCCGCCGGGCTACAGGCGCACCGCGATCCACCTGGTCACGAGCGCGAAGCGGCCCGAGACCCGCGAGCGGCGGCTCGACCGGCTGATCGCCGACTCCGCCGCCGGGCTGCGGATCAAGGAGCTTCGGCGCTAGCCGATCCCGCCGGGGCCGGTGCCGAGCTCGACTCGAGGATCAGCGCGGCGACGCCCTCGGGGTCGTCCCAGGTCGGGGTGTGGCCCCAGCCGGGCATCTCGAGGTAGCGCGCGCCGGGCGGCCTGCGCGAGCGGCTCGGCCGGCCGACGATCCGGTCGAGCTCGCCCCAGGCGAGCGTCACCGGGACCGCGACCTCGTCCTTGCGCTCGAACGCGCCCATCCTCATCTCCTCGTTGGCGGCGGCGTAGAGCGGCGCGTCGAGGTAGTTGCCGACGAGCGCCTCGGCCTCGGCGCGGGTGAGCCGGTCGGGCCGAGCGAGGGTCGAGCGCAGGATCAGCTCGCGGGCGCGGCGGCTGCGCAGGGCGAGGCCGACGAGCGGGCGCACCCGCTGCCCGATCGCGTAGCGCTCGCGGCGGCGCGGCCCGAGCGGCTCGCGCCAGAGCCCGGCCGGCGAGATCGCGCAGACCGATGCCGCCTTGCCGGCCGCGGCGATCTCGAGCGCGATCCAGCCGCCCAGGGAGTTGCCGGCGAGGTGCGGCCGCTCGATCCCGAGGCCGGCGCAAAGCGCGCTCACGACCTCGCCGAGCTCGGCCGCGGTCGGCACGAACCCCCCGCCCGGGTCGGGCGACGCGCCGAAGCCGGGGAGGTCGAGCGCGACCACGTCCCGCTCGGACGCGAGCAGGTCGATCACCGGCTCCCAGACGACGATCGAGCCGCCGAGCCCGTGGATCAGGACGAGCGGCTCCCCGGCCCCACGGCGGATGTGATGGAGCTTCACGCTGCGCGCAATCTAGAGGCGCGATCGACGACCTGCGGCGGGTTCGGGCCTTCCCTATGCTGCGCCGCCGGGCCATTCCGGAACACGAGAACAAGGAGAGTTTGAGATGTCGGTAGAGCAGGCGCTCGCGCAGTTTCAGGAGACCGAGGGCGGGGAGTCTTTCCGCCTCCAGAACTCCAAGCTCCTGAAGGTCGAGCTGTCGGGGATCGAGATCCAGGCCAAGCTCGGATCGATGGTCGCCTACCAGGGCGACGTGCAGTTCGAGCACGCCGGTTCCGGCGGGATCGGCCGCATGCTGAAGAAGGCGGTCACCAACGAGGGCACGCAGCTGATGAAGGTCCGCGGCACCGGTGAGGTCTTCCTCGCCGACATGGCGCAGGACATCCAGCTGATCCCACT
>DASUSH010000035.1:0-69036 GCA_036375215.1 Solirubrobacterales bacterium | reverse complement strand
AACCTGCTCGCCGCCGAGTTGGTGACAGCCGATGGCGAGGTCGTTCATGCGAGCGAGGAATCGGTGCCGGACCTCTTCTGGGCGATCCGCGGCGGCGAGGGCAACTTCGGCGTCGCGACCCGCCTGCGGCTGCGCCTGGCCGAGATCTCCGAGATCGTCGGCGGCATGCTGATCCTGCCAGCATCGCCACAAGTGATAACGGGCTTCCTCGAGGCCGCGCACGCGGCGCCCGAGGAGCTCTCCACGATCGCGAACGTGATGATCGCCCCGCCGATGCCGTTCGTGCCCGACGAGGCGCACGGCGAGCCCGTGGTGATGGGCACGTTCGCGTTCGTCGGGCCGGTTGACCACGGCGAGCAGGTGATCGCTCCCTTCCGGGCGCTTGCCAAGCCGCTCGCCGACATGGTGCGACCCATGCGTTATCCGGAGCTCTACGAGGGCCCGGAGCCCGAGGTCCGCTTCGCGGCCGGGACCAACTTCTTCGCCGACTCGCTCGAGCCGCCGGCGGCGGAGGCGATCCTCGAGCAGCTGCCCAAGTCCACGGCGCCGATGAGGGCCGTCCAGCTGCGGGTTCTCGGGGGCGCGCTGGCGCGGGTCCCCAACGACGCGACCGCGTTCGCACATCGCGACCGGGGGCTGTTCGTGAACGTCGCGGCGATGTACATGGACGCCGGCGAGAAGGATGTGCACGATGCCTGGATCGAGAGCCTCGCCCGATCGCTCGGCAAGGACGGGGCCGGCGGCTACGTCGGCTTCCTCGATGCCGAGGACGAGGCGACGATCCGCGCGGCCTACCCGGGCGCGACCTGGGACCGGCTCCGCGAGCTGAAGCGCCGCTACGACCCCGGCAACCTCTTCCGCCTCAACCACAACATCCCGCCCGCCAACGGCTAGCCAAATGGGCACGTCGCACCCGTCGCGATCAGCGGACTCACTGAAGCGAAAGCGACTTCGGGCGATATCCGCCGCGCTCCGCGACGGCCGCAGGCCAAGGCTGAGGGTGACGGCGGCCGCCAAGGACGCGGCCGGAAACCAGGTCAACGACTCCGTGAGGATCAGGGCGAAGCGCTAGCTGCAAGACCCGAGCGGGTACGCACCGAACGATCTGGACGCCCACGGACACAAAGACACCTAATTGCATGTCGGCTGGGTGCCGAAAGGTCGGTGGTCGCAGGGGCGATTGCCGGCCGCGAGCGGCCCGGCTGCAACTGCTTCGGCAGCGAGGGTCCGCCACAATTGGGGCATGGGCGCCATGGACCTCGACGAGCTGCGGAGCCTGCGGCGCGCCCGCGACCGGATGGATCGCGAGTACGCCCAGCCCCTCGACGTCGCCGCGCTGGCCCGGACGGCGCTGATGTCGACCGCGCACTTCAGCCGCCGCTTCCGCGAGGCGTACGGTGAGACGCCGTACTCGTACCTGATGACGCGGCGCATTGAGCGGGCCACGGCGCTGCTGCGGCGCGGCGACACGAGCGTGACGGATGCCTGCTTCGCGGTCGGGTGCACGAGCCTCGGCTCCTTCTCCGCGCGGTTCACCCAGGTCGTCGGCGAGACCCCGAGCGCGTACCGCGCCCGCGACCACCGCGAGCTCGAGGTCGTGCCGGGCTGCCAGGTGATGGTGCTGACCCGGCCGCGCAGGCCCGCCCGGCGATCGAGCAGTTTCGGAGAAGCATCCGCATCCGCGCTCGCTTAGGGTCGTCTCATGACCGTTTCAATCAGCACCGTGCATGTCCTCGTCGACGACCCCGACGCCGCCCTCGCCTTCTACCGCGACACCCTCGGGCTCACCGTGACCAACGAGGTCGCGCGCGAAGAATTCCGCTGGATCACGCTCGCGACCGACAGCCAGCCCGAGATTCAGATCGTCCTGTCCCAGCCGCACGCCGGCCGCTCGCAGGAGGACGGCGACGCCATCGCCGCGCTGCTCGCGAAGGGCGAGCTGCGCCCCCTCCACCTCCGCAGCGACGACCTCGACGCGACCTTCGAGAAGGTCGCCGGCGCGCCCGGCGCCGAGGTGCTGCAGGAGCCCGAAAGCCGGCCCTGGGGCGTCCGCGACGCCGCGGTGCGCGACCCCGCGGGCAACTTCCTCCGCATCGAGCAGGGGTAGGCCCGCGGTGAGCAGGAAGAGGGACAACGGGAAGCCGCTCCCGGCGGATAGCCACGACCTGATCCAGGTTCGCGGCGCCAGGGAGAACAACCTCACCGGCTTCTCCCTCGAGATCCCGAAGCGCCGGCTGACCGTGTTCACCGGCGTCTCCGGCTCGGGGAAGTCGTCGCTCGTGTTCGGCACGATCGCCGCGGAGTCGCAGCGGCTGATCAACGAGACCTACAGCGCCTTCGTGCAGGGCTTCATGCCGACCGTGGGGCGGCCCGAGGTCGACGTGCTCGACGGCCTGACGACCGCGATCATCGTCGACCAGGAGCGGATGGGCGCCGACGCCCGCTCCACCGTCGGCACCGCCACCGACGCCAACGCGATGCTGCGCATCCTCTTCAGCCGGCTCGGGAAACCACACATCGGCTCGCCCAGCGCCTTCTCGTTCAACGTCGCCTCGGTCAAGGCGAGCGGTGGGATCACGGTCGAGCGCGGCTCCAAGACCAGGACCGAGAAGGCGACCTACACCCGCACCGGCGGCATGTGTACGCGCTGCGAGGGCCGGGGCTCGGTCACCGATTTCGACCTGTCCGCGCTGTTCGACGACGGCAAGTCGCTCAACGAGGGTGCGCTCACCATCCCTGGCTACAGCATGGACGGCTGGTACGGGCGCATCTTCAGGGGCTGCGGCTTCTTCGATCCGGACAAGCCGATCCGCAAGTACACGAAGAGGGAGCTTCAGGACCTGCTCCACAAGGAGCCGACCAAGATCAAGGTCGACGACATCAACCTGACGTATGAGGGGCTGATCCCCAAGATCCAGAAGTCGTTCCTGTCCAAGGACGTCGACGCGCTGCAGCCGCACGTCCGGGCGTTCGTTGAACGGGCGGTGACGTTCACCACCTGCCCCGAGTGCGACGGCAGCAGGCTCAGCGATGCGGCTCGATCCTCGAAGATCGGCACGATCAGCATCGCCGACGCCTGCGCGATGCAGATCAGCGACCTCGCCGAGTGGGTGCGAGGCCTGGACGAACAGTCCGTCGCGCCGCTCTTGGCGGCGCTGGGGGAGACCCTCGACTCGTTCGCGGAGATCGGGCTGGGCTACCTCTCGCTCGACCGGCCGTCGGGCACGCTGTCCGGCGGCGAGTCGCAGCGCGCCAAGATGATCCGCCACCTCGGCTCCGCGCTCACCGACGTCACGTACGTCTTCGACGAGCCGACCATCGGCCTCCACCCCCACGACGTCGAGCGGATGAACGACCTGCTGCTGAGGCTGCGGGACAAGGGCAACACGGTGCTCGTCGTGGAGCACGAGCCGGAGGTGATCGAGATCGCCGACCACGTGGTGGACCTCGGCCCCGGCGCGGGGCCCGCGGGCGGCCGTGTCTGCTTCACCGGCGACGTCGCGGGCCTGCGGAACTCGGGCACGCTGACGGGCGACCACCTCGGGCACCGCGCCGGCTTGCGCGACGAGCCCCGCGAGCCGACCGGTGCGCTGAAGATCGAGGACGCGTCGACCCACAACCTCAAGGACGTGAGCGTCGACATTCCCCTGGGCGTGCTCACGGCTGTCACCGGCGTGGCCGGGTCGGGGAAGAGCTCGCTCATGCAGGGATCGGTCGCGGGCCGCGAGGGGGTCACGATCGTCGACCAGGCGGCGATCCGCGGTTCGCGACGGAGCAACCCGGCCACCTACACGGGACTCCTCGACCCGATCCGCAAGGCGTTCGCGAAGGCAAACGGCGTGAAGCCGGCGCTGTTCAGCGCCAACTCCGAGGGCGCCTGCCCCAACTGCAACGGCGCCGGCGTCGTCTACACCGACCTGGCGATGATGCGCGGGGTGGCCACGGTGTGCGAGGAGTGCGAGGGCAAGCGCTTCACGCCCGAGGTCCTCGAATACGAGCTGCACGGCAAGGACATCAGCGAGGTCCTCGCGATGCCGGTGAGCGAGGCCCGCGAGCTGTTCACGGAGGGGAAGGCGGCGGCGATCCTCGACCGGCTCGTCGCCGTCGGCCTCGACTACCTGGCGCTCGGCCAGCCCCTCACGACGCTGTCGGGCGGCGAGCGCCAGCGCCTCAAGCTCGCGATCCAGATGGCCGAGGCGGCGACGGTCTACGTGCTCGACGAGCCGACGACGGGCCTGCACCTGGCGGACGTCGACCGGCTTCTGGCGCTGCTCGACCGGCTCGTCGACGGCGGCAAGACCGTGATCGTGATCGAGCACCACCTCGCCGTGATGGCGCACGCCGACTGGCTGATCGACCTGGGCCCCGGCGCCGGCCACGACGGCGGCGAGATCGTGTTCACCGGGACGCCGGAGGAACTCGTCGCCGCGGGCGGTTCGCTCACGGCCGAGCACCTGCGCGAGTACGTCGGCGCCAAGCGACGCCCGGCCCGCAAGGGCGGCAGGCCGAAGCGCGCTGCCGTCGCCTAGCCCGGATCGTCGCGGCCTGGCCGTGCTCGCCGGGCGCGGGCGCGCAGGACGGCGCGGGGGTCATATGATCGCCCAGATGAGCCGGCGAGCCCCGCGAACCGTTTCGCTCGCGGCCATCCTCCTGCTCTCGGTCTTCGCCGGCGCCACGGCCGCGGCCAAGGCCGGCGACGTCACGAGGCATTCCGTCGACCTCGTCTGGACGCCCGACAATCAGGACCTTCACCCGGGCACCCCGACGATCGTCGACACGTTCGACTCCGCGGGCGCGCCGTTCGGGGACCAGGCGGCCGAGACGCGGACGCCGCGCGACCAGATGTTCGAGGACACCAAGCGGGGCAAGTGGATCCTCTACCTGAGAGCGCGAAGACCGTCGCAGGACCCGGGCGTGTGCAAGGGGACCTTCGAGATCACGAAGGACGTCCTGGAGACCACGGCGACGACACAGACCGTGGCCTACGACGGGACCATGCGAATCGACGGTTGCAGGAACACGAGGAAGTTCAGGCGAGTTGAGGCCGGCCGCCTGGGCAAGGTCACCGGGAAGAGCTTCTGCACGGTGGGGAGCTGCCGCGGCGGGCTCAAGATCAAGGGCCAGATCCGCTACTGAGGACCAAAGGCCCTGGGGTCGTGCCGGTTCATCTACGGCTGGCGACCGGGACTTCACTGGCCCGACCTCGCAGGCCGGCTATGGCCTGGACCAGTCGACGTTCCTCTGGTCCCCCTGGCAACCCTGCGTGTCGATCAGATGTCAGCGGTGTGCCGGCTTTCGCCCTGGCATGCTGGTCGGGTGAAGCCGTCCCCGAGCAGGTCCGATGCGCTCGAAGCCGCCGGGCTATCGGAGTAGCGATGGCGCGGGAGGACGTGGAGATCGTTCGGAAGTCGCTCGACGCGTGGAACCGACGAGACCGCTCTTCGACGCGGAGCCTGTGGCACTCCGACGGGGAGATCGACTGGTCGCGTTCTCGAGGGCCGTATAAAGGTGTCTATCGCGGTCGCGCGGAGCTCGAGGCCTTCATGGATGAGTTTTGGACGACGTTCGAAGCCGGCGAGCTTCAAGCGCACGGCTTCACGCAGGTGGGCTCCGAGATCGTCGTTCCGAACACCGCCTATATGCGCGGTCGAGAGGGGGTGGAGGTGGTCGCCCGAAGCACGTTCGTGTTCACGGTCGAGAACGGCCAGATCACGCGACTTCGGATGTTCCAAGACCGAGCCGAAGCCCTCGAAGCCGTCGGCCAATCGGATTAGGCGAGCGTGTGGAAGCCGAAAGGCCCTCGAGCGGACCCGGCGCCGAGCCTCCGCGGTCGTCTGGTTGGGTCCACGGGTTCGGATCCTTCCGGAAGGGAATCGGGCTGGCGGATGAGCACCGAGCGCGCAGGCCGTGCCGCCGACGGAAAGGGCCCGCAACGTGGCGGGCCCTTCCGGGGTCACTCGGTCAACCGCGCTGAGGCTTCAGGTGTGGTCGCTGTCGAAGCGGTGGCACGCGTAATAGTCGATGCCCAGCAGCGGGCCGAGGTACGTGAATCGACGCGTGGGCGGATCCTGCGGGCAGCGAAAACGGGTCCCGTCCGCCCGGAAGCCCCGGAACACATCGCCGCGGATCAAGAGCTCCTTGCCGAGATAGGTCCCGTCCGGCTCGAAGACGAGGAATTTCATCGTCCCGGCCACTCCGGCAAGGACGCTCTCCACCCCGCCGGGCCGGGCGCAGTGGGGGTCCGGGGTGATGGTCGGTGTGACAACGCAGCCCCAGCCGGCCCGCTCGAGCTCGGACTGGGACGGGGCTCCCGCCGAGGCGGGAGCCGCCAGGGCCAGCGCGGCGAGCGCTGAGCCAAATAGGCCTATGAGGATTGTCTTGCTGCGACGCATCGGTCGCCTCCTTGGTGTGTATGGGGTGGGAGCTCGACCGTAGGCGCGGGGGCACCACGCGGCATCGGGAGGACCGCCTAAGTTGGCGCGCGGCGGTGCCCAACTTGGCGAGACGGAGGACTAGGCGAGGCCGAGGCGACGCGCGGCCGCGGCGGCCTCGCCGCGCGAGCCGATCTCCAGCTTGCCGAGGATCGCGGAGACGTGATGGTCGACGGTCCTCGCGGAGATGAACAGGCGCTCCGCGATCTCGGCGTTGCGCAGCCCCTCGACGACGAGGGCCAGCACCTCCATCTCCCTCGCAGTGAGCTGAGCGGGGTTCTCGCTCGTCTGCGGCCGGGGCCCGCGGGGGAGGCCCCGAGCCCCCCGTTCACGCAGCCGCCGCGCGACCACCGCGGCGCTCGCGCGCGCACCCAGGTCGTGCAGCGCCTGCAACGCCTGCCGGCGCCCCGCGTCGTCGCCCTCCGCCTCGGCGAGCGCGGCCTCGTAGGGGCAGCCGAGCTCGCTCCAGAGCTCCGACGCGCGGCGCCAATCGCCGGCGAGCCCGAGCGCATACGGCTTCGCGAGGCCGGGCGGCGCCTCATCGTCGGCGCCCGCCCGCCGCCGCCATTGCGCGAGCTCTCCGGTGAGCCACGGATCTCGAATCTGCCGGGCGAGCTCCCAGGCGGCCTCGGTTTCGCCGACCGCATCCTCGTCGCGCCCCTCGAGCCACGCAGCCTCGCAGCGGGCGAGCGCAACCGGCGCCAGCCGATCGAGCTCATGCGCCGCCTCGGCGAGCTCGAGCGCTCGATCCAGTAGGCCCCATTGCTCCGGGTCACCGCGCCGTGCGCGCAGGCGCCCGAGCGTCGCGAGCGCTCTCGTCGTCCCCGGGCCGGATCCTTCGTCGCGAACCACGGTCGTCGCGGACTCGGCCGCTGCCTCCCACCGGCCCTGATCGAGCTCCTGCTCACTGCGCAGAGCGATCAGGAACGGGCGAAAGCCCTCGAGGTCGTGCCGGATGCAATGCTCGATCCCCGCCGCCTGATACCGCGACGCGACCCGGTATGACCGCGACCGCCCGGCGCCGAGCGCGAGGCAGCAGTACGCGTACGCCATCTCGTCGACCAGGCCGGACTCACGCGCGAGATCGAGGCTGCGCTCTAGCTTCTCCCGGCCCTGGGCCTCCCCGCGCAGGAACTCGATCGCGCCGATGTTGCTGAGCGCCTGTACGGCTGCTTGTGCGTCGCCGGATTGCTCCGCGAGCTCGAGGGCTTTGGCGCCGGCGGCGATCGTTCCCTCGAAGTCCGTGATGGTGAAGCGCAGCATGCACAGCATTCCGTAGGCCTTCGCCAGCTCCCGCCCGGGTTGGCAATCCTCGAGCACGGCGACCGCCTCGCCGACCGCCGCGTCCGCTTCGTCCCTGCGGCCGAGGGTCCACAGGGGGAACGCCAGGGCCCGCAGGGAGTCGCCCTCGCGAAGCCGGTCCCCCGCCGCGCGATGCCCCTCGACGGCGCGGCGGCGAAGCTCCACCGCATCGGTCAGCCGCCCCACGAGGACGTACTCGCGGGCCGTGCGGTCGAGGAGCTTTGCCCGCTCCTCACCGGGCAGGCCCTCGGCGTAGCGCAGGGCGCGCGAAAATTGAGCGCCGGCCTCCCGGTGGGCGCCTACCGCGGCGGCCCGCTCGGCGGCCGCGGGAGCGAACCGCAGCACCGCGTCGGCGTCCTGCGCGGCGTCCGCGTGATGCGCCAGCCGCGCCAGGTCCTGGGCACCGCCGGGCGGATCCGCGAGCGCAGCCAATGCGGCGCGGTGCAGGGCGCGCCTCCGGTCGGGCGGCAGCGATTCCTCGACCGCGAGGCGGGCCAGTTCGTGGCGGAAGGCGACGGCGTCCCCATCGGCCATCAACATGCCGGCGCCCAGGCACTCGTCCAGGGTCGAGACGGTGTCCGGGGCCAATGTCCGCAGTAGCCACAGGTCCGTTGGCTGAGACCCGATCGCGACCGCCTCGAGCAGCGTGCGCGCCGGTCGGGACAGCTGGTTGACACGGGCGTGGACCGCGTCCTTGACGGTTGCCGGAATCCGCTCGCCGCCGGCCGCAAGGACCTCGCTCACAAAAAACGGGTTGCCCGCGGTCGTCCGGTAGAGCTCGCGCGCGTCAACGCCCCGGGACTCTGCGAGCGTCGAGACGGCCGTCTCCGAGAGCCGTTCTGGTCTCAGCCGGGTGGCCGCTCGGTTGCGCGCCAGCTCCCCAAGCACCAACCGGAGCGGATGATCCGCGCCGAGGTCGTCGTCGCGGTAGGTCGCGAGCACGAGCGCGGGCACGCTCTCGACGCGGCGCGCGACGAGACGCAGAACATCGAGCGAGGCCTCATCCGCCCAGTGCAGGTCCTCCAGCACCAGCACGCTCGGCGTGCCGAGCTCGCGCAGCAGGCTTTCTCCGAGCGCGAAGGGCTTGGGGTCCCGCGTTACGAGATCCGCCAACTCGCCTCCGGCCTGCTCCGCGACGTCACTCACGGAACCCAATGGGCGCGGGGTGAACAGCGGGTCGCATGCACCCCACAGAAACCTCGGCCCCGACGCGTGAGTACCGCGAAACGCATGCAGGAGGGTCGTCTTCCCGATTCCCGCCTCGCCGGAGACGAGGACGACGTGACCCTTGCCTGTCGCTCCGACAGCCTCGAGCCGATGCTCGAGCTCTGCCATCTCGAGCGACCGCTCCAGAAGCTCGTCGGCTACCTCGGAGGTCGATTCCATGCCGCTTGTGGCAATCATCCACGAGGCGCGCCGCTCCCACAAGCTCGTCGCCGGACTCCCTGAGGAGACAATGCGCGCGGCTTCAGGCTCGATGAGCTCTCCACGCGGGGCGCATCGCTCGGCGGACCGTAGTGCCTCATAGCCACTTAGGGCGGGAGCGCGGTCGGCGGCCCGCCGATCAGTCCCTCAGCGCGAAGATCCGCGTGCGCCACGAGATCCCGAACGCGCCCTGGCTCGGCGGCCCGATCGTCTGGTTCGCTCCCCAGACGAGATCCGGATTTCGCGGATCGGTGCTCGCCCCCGCGTAGTCCCCCCAGCTGCACGTGTCCGGGGGATCGCATGTCCGGTCGGGAGCGACGCTCTTGCCCAGCGTGATCTCGCTCGCGGGGTGGCCCGCCTCCTGAGCGCGGATCTGGGGCAAGAGCGTTTCCCCGCCGACGTTGTAGTTGACGATCGCGGTCCCTCCGAGGGTGGGCGCGATGGCCCCGTTGAAGATCGAGTGCTTGCGCTCGGCGATCGTGTCCCGCCGGGCCGCCCTCAACCGCTGTGGATCGAGCGCGTACCAGCGGACCGCGGATCGACCGCCCTTGCGGGCGACCGTGTGCTGAGACCAGACGAGCGACGAGCCGCCTCGATCCGGATCGTCGCTCGAGACCGCCTGCGTCAGGCGCCCGTCGAGCGCGTCGAGGGTCTGCTTGGCGCCGGGCTGGTGCACCGGCTTCGGGGCCCGGAACCGCGGCACGTGGATCGCGCGCGGGCCCTTCAGGCGAGGTTCGCCCGCCGGCCCGACGACCCGCCACACGGTGATCTCGTCCGCCGACCGACCGCAGTACTCGCCACCCTCACCGGATCCGTCGTCGAGGCACTCCGCCGCGACGACGAAGCCGCTCTTCTCGCCGACCGGGACGGCGGGAACGGGCGTGGCCGACCGCGGGCCGCCGACGTCTCGGAGGGGCCGGTCCCGCTCGGGAAGGACGTTCGCCTCGGGCGGGGTGCAGTCGTCGCCGTCGGCGGGCGGCTTCGCGATCGCCCACAGCCGGCTATAGAGGACCTTCCGTTTCTTCAGGTTGGCGAGGTTCGTCCCGATCAGGACGTGGTGACGGCTGAACCCGAGCTTCGGGTAATCGTCGAAGAGCTTCCCGGTCGAAAACCGGGTCTTGCACCACCCCTGATCCAGGTCGGTCGGGTCGGCGGTCTTGGACCACGCGTAGAGGATCGCCCGCTCCTCGGTCACTGCGTCGTTGAGGAGCATGACGTAGTACCAGCGGCCGGACCGCTCGTCCCAGGCCAGCTGGGGGTCGACCGTCTGCGCGGCCGGCGGGAGCTCCCAGAACTCGTTTGCGTCGAGCTCGGCGAGCGACTCGAGGCCACTCCGTGCGTAGACCGCGATCCGGACATTGACCACCTCGACGAAATGATCCGGCCCGATCGCGCCGGTGGTATCCGGTGGGGCGGCGATTCCCTTGTTGTCACCGGCGGAAAGGCCAGGGGAGTTGAGGCCCTGGAAGATCTCGAGCTCGGCTTCCGCGGCGGCGGGAACCAAGAGCGAGAGGGCGGCGGTCGCGATGACGGGCGCGATCGCGCGCCGGGCGCGGCGCGTCGCCGTCCCGAGCGGATGCGTGGGGAAATGCCCTGACGGTCCGGACCGCTTCATGCCTCGCCCAAGTATCCCGCCCGCCGGGCTAGCTGCGTCCGGATCAGTCGCCGCGGTTCGGTCCGGCCCCCGGGATTTGCGGATCGCCGCCGTTGGTTCTATAGTCGCCCCGGAAGGTCGGAAGGTTTCCCAGCCAGGAAGGCTGGGGCGGCCATAGCCAGCCAGGAAGGCTGGACCATGAGGTACAGGGAAAACCGAAATCAAGCGTTCTGTCGCGGGCGGCGGCGGTCAGCCGCCGGCATCGTCGTCGCCTCCGTCCTCGCGCTGGTCGCGCTCGCGATGCCGGCCCCGTCCTCCGCCGCCGAAGGCGCGAAGGGCCCGGTGCTCGCTCCGCGCGACGGCCAGACGGTCCCCGCGCGGTCCGTCGAGATTCGCGTCCGGGCCGGGAGCACGGCCCGGATCAGGGCGTGGCTGAACGGCCAGCAGGTCGGGAAGCATTTCTCGAAGCGGGCCCGCCACGGGATCCGCCGACTGCGGGCGTCGCCAAGCCACGGCCTGCGCCACCGCCGCAACGTGCTGCGGGTGAAGGTGCGCCGGCCGGGCTCGAAGTCGGCCCGGGGCGGGAAGGTCCACTTCCGCGTCGCCGCCGACCGCCCCCTCGCCGCGCCGGGCCTCAGGCGCAATGTCGGAGTGCACGCGCGGGTCAGCCTCGACGGCGGGAGATCGCTTCTGCATCCGGCGGCCAAGCGGCGAGGAGGACGTCTCGATTACCGCTGGCGGTTGCTCCGGGCGCCGCGCGCGAGCTCCCTCCGGCCCCGCGGCCGCGACGCGCACGCGTCCGCCGCGACCGGCGTCGAGAACCTCGGACCGGAGCCGCAGTTCAACTCGCGGGGGTCCTCGACGCCGCACTTCAGGCCCGACCACCCCGGTGTCTACAAGTTCCAGCTCACCGTCACCGCGCCGGACGGCACGCGCGGGGTGGCGTCCGTCCCCGCCGACGTCCCATCCGATCCCCTGGTACCGGTGAACACCATGGCCAAGCCGCCGGGACACGGCTGGGGCGTCCAGATCGGCAATCAGTTCTACGAGGACCCCGGCAATTCGCAGAAGTGGCTACAGCTCGTCGTCCTGAAGCCGAAGACGCTCGAGCTGGTCTCGAACAAGCCGTACGACTGCCCGCAGGCGACGCAGAACCCATATGTCACCAACGACTTAGCCCAGATCACTCCGTGCAGCAATCAGGTGCAGGCTGATCTCGCCCAGCTCAAGCAGACCTACCCGAACCAGCAGCTCGTGGTCATCGGCGTCTCCCAGCGACCCGACGGGGCCGTCGGATCCACCGCGGCGTGGTCCGCGCAGCCCTCGGTCGGGCTGCCGAACGCGCTCACCGCCATCGGAGCGCCCAACTTCATACCCCCGACCTGGCAGAACCGGGATCACCCGATGCTGAGGGGCAGGATGTCGGTGGTCGGCTATCTCGGCGCGCAGGGGTGGGAGGCCACCGCGCACAACAACTTCGACATGCTCGACCTGCGCGACGACGGCACGATCAGGGGGTACCTGCTCAAGGACAACTTCGGGTACTACTCGAGCTTCGCCTCGGGCGAGCACCTCAAGTTCGACACGCAGGCGCCGGGCTCCACGGCGACGCACAACGTCATGCGGATCGGGGGCCAGACCTTCACCGCGGACATGCCCTCAGGCGCCTCCCACGGCGGCTTTCACGTCGTGGTCGTAGAGCGCCAGGGCCTGGGCGGAGACTCGTACTTCTTCGACGTCGCCGGCGGTGGGGGCGGCGGGAGCGAGATGCAGCGGATGATCAACACGATCGCGAACGTCCCGCACGGCGACAACGGGCATGGCTCGCTTGTCTTCATCACCAGCATGGGCCGGGCGCGGAACGAGTACGCCGGGTTCGGCGGCGGCGCCGCGAAGCAACTCGTCGATCTGCTCACCGATCACCTCGGCGCAACCCGGAACGGCGTATATCGCGCGCTCGACTCGACCCTCGCGCCGGGCGACCACGCGTACAGCCTCGTGGCCCAGTGGGGCACGCCTCCCGGTCACGCGGTCGAGGTGCAAAGGGAAGGCTCCGCGGCGCTCCCGAACGGCCTCAACGGCGTCCCGGTGATCGGCTCGCTCACCCGATCGAGCAAGGACTACGGCTTCGAGCTCGAGCCGAGCGGCGTCGGCGAGGAGCTCGCCGGCCCCGGCGTGAAGCTTCGCGATCTCGTCTTCAGCGACCCCGGGCACTGGCCCGAGGTGGGCAACCAGGTGGCGGCGATTCGCTGGATCGGCGACAAGGTCGGGATCGACAGCCGTCGCAGCTACTACTGGAACGAGGCCTACAACCCGGGCGCCTTGGACCTCAAGGCCACCGCGATCAAGGGCTACGACTACACGCGTGACGTCCTCTCCGGGAATCCGCGTCCCGGATTCAGCGAGACGGACTTCAACTGGGCCAAGACCGAGCTCACGAACGAGATCGGCTGGCTGAAGGCGGCCAACGGGTACGTCGCGAATCTGTCGGAGCCGTTCGCCGACACCCAGCTCCAGCAGTGGGCGGCGTTCAACAAGATCCAAAGCGACATCGACGGGCTCGTCAAGGTGAACGACGACGATCCCACGGTGGCGGAGATCGGCCTGGTGCTGAAGGCCTCGCTGGAGGGTGCCGGGGAGCTCCTGGAGCCGCTCGGGGTGGCGGTGAGCATGACCGCGACCCTCTACGACGCCGTCGACGAGTGGTCCAAGCTGAGCGCCGGCGGACCCGACGTGGGCGAGAAGTTCTCGGTGACGGCCGGAAACGTCGGCGCCCAGCTCGCGACGCGGATGAAGACGGCCCAGGACACCATCAAGAAGCAGATGTTCGCGGTGATCGCCGCCGACTATCGCAAGCTGAGGACGGTCGGGCTGTGCACCTCGCTGCCGGACCAGTGTCCCGATGCGCCGTCGTCCGACTGGAAGGTGACGACGACGGAGCAGACCTCGGCCGAGCAGGCCGTGACCGACGGAGCGAAAGTCGCCGTCTACACGGCGCTCCTCCCGACGAAGTATCAGCTCTGGCATTTCGACCCGAGCCCGAATCGCACCACGACGTGGCGCGGGGTGAGCGGGGGGCAGGTCCACCAGCCCGCGGGCCAGAACCTCGGCGGTTGGTGGTGCCCGTTCCACAACTCGCCCGAGAGCGGCCAGGTCTCCTATCCGGTGCTGAGGGACCTCGGCTCGCCCAGTGGCGACTTGGATACGTGGCAGGTCGCCGCGCTCGCCCACAGGACGGGGACCGGGTCATTGACCGACCACTACAAGATGGAGCTTCCCGAGGCGGCCATGACCGATCCCCTGTTCACGACCCTCGGCGTCGACAAGGAGACCTTCTACCGCCGCGCGTACGGGGACCTCACCGGAGGTCCGGTGTTCCGCACCTTCCCTGAGAACGACTCGCAGACCCGCTGGATCTCCGAGACCGACCCGCCCGGGATCAGGACCAATACCTGCTGAGGCGTCCGGTCGCTACCGGTACGCGCGCGCCGGGGAGGAGGCGCGCTTCGGCCTCGACCGCTTCTTCGCGGTGCCCTTGCGCGCAGCCGAGCCGGTCGCGACCGCGTTCGGGGCGATCGAGGCGACCCACTCGCGCAGGGTGGTGTCGGCGAGCCGGCCGTAGACGCCGGGGAACCCGGGCTCGGCGCAGCCCGCGCCGTAGCTCGTGTCGCCGACGAGGCGCATGGCGGTGCCGGCGGGCACGAGGAGCGGCCCCCCGGAATCGCCCTGGCAGGTGTCCACCCCGCCGTTCGGGAACCCGGCCGCGACCTGCGTCTTGTTCTCGAAGCCGCCGAACACGGGGTCGACGCCGTCGACGAGGTACGGGTAAGCCTCGGCCGCATCCTTGTCGGCGACGATCGGGACGCGAGCCTCCTGAAGGACATCGGGCTGATCGCCGTCGGCCTCGGTCACCCCGAAGCCCGCGATCGTCGCCATGGTCCCGGCCGCCCAGAGGGACCGCTCGGCGGCCGACGCGACCTTCACCGGCTGCTTGGCCGAAGGCGTGTCGAGCTCGACGATCGCGGCGTCGTGGCCGACGCTCCCGAGGCCGGCCCAACCGGGGTTGACGTGGACCGCGCTCGCCACGTGCTGCTCGCCGTCGGACTCATAGCCGCCGAGCAGGCTCGCAGCCGGCGTCTTGTGCGCCCCGATGCTGAGCTCGATCAGCTGCCCGGGCTGGCCGATCGGCACGTTGGCGATGCCTCCGGGGGCGAGGGAGGAGCAGTGCGCCGCGGTGATCACGTGCCGCGGGGTCACCAGGGTCCCGGTGCACTGGAAGGAGCGGTCGATGAGGATGTGCGCGACGTAGGGGTACTCGCCCGGCTCGGCGTCGTTGCCCCCGACGACCGCATGCGCGGGCGCGCTCACGGTGAGCGCAAGCGCAAGCGTGCTGACGAACGTGACCAGCCGAGACATCCCCGGCCGGCAACCTAGCAACCGCCCGGCGCGTGTGCGCCGGTTCGGCGCTCGCCTCCGCTCAGGGCTTCGCTTCCAGCACCAGGTTGAACGGCGTCTCCGTCGCCCGGCGGAACCGCGTGAAGCCGGCCTCCTCGGCGACCTCGCGCAGCCGCTCCTCTCCGGCCTGGGCCCCCAGCCCGAGCCCGACCTCCTGATCGAGCGAGGACGGCGTGCAGATCAACGTGGAGGCGGCGTAGTAGATCCGCCCGACCGGGTTGAGGTTGTCGGTGAGGGAGTCGTTGGCGTACGGCTCGACGAGCATCACCGTTCCGTCGTCATCGAGGCCCTCGCGCACGTGGCGCATCGCGCCGACGGGGTCACCCATGTCGTGGAGGCAGTCGAAGAAGCAGACGAGGTCGTAGCCGTCGCCCGGATAGTCCTTCGCCGAAGCGACCTCGAAGCGGGCGTTTCCGTCGACCCCCTCCGACCGGGCCAGCTCGCTCGCGCGCTCGATCGAGGCGTCGTGGTAGTCGAATCCGCAGACCTCCGACTCCGGGTACGCCTTCGCCATCAGCACCGTCGAGACGCCGTGCCCGCAACCGATGTCGGCCACCTTCGCGCCCGCCCGGAGCTTCTCCTCCACGCCCTCGAGCGCCGGGATCCATTCCGCGACCAGGTGGGCGCGATAGCCGGGCCGGAAGAACTGCTCCGTGCCGACGAACAGGTCGGGGTCGTGCTCGTGCCAGCCGAAGCCCTCGCCAGCGCGGAAGCGCTCCGCGATCTTGGCGCGGTCCTTGAAGGCCGAGCTGATCACGTGGTAGCCGCCGAGCATGAACACGGGGCTGTCCTCGTCGGCGAAGGCGAGCGCCTGTTCCGGGGGGAGCCGGAAGGTCTCGGCCGCCTCGTCGTACTCGAGATACCCGCTCGCGGCCTGGGCGGATGCCCACTCGCGCACGTAGCGCTCGGACACGCCCGTCGCCGCCGCGATGTCCGCAGCAGTCATCGGCACGCTCTCGCCGAGCGCCTTCCACAGCCCCAATTCGCCGCCGATCATGACGAGCACGCCGTTCATCGCCGCTCCCATGTCGGTGACCGCCTGTCCGAGGAACTGCTCGAGCCGCTCCTCGTCCACCGGAGTCGCTGCAACCTCCATCGATTCCCCTTTCCCCGCGGCACCCCTGCTCGGGGGACCCTCGTCCCCGAAGCGCCGGTTCGTGTTTGCGGCGACGATCTCACCGCGGACGGTGGCTGTCAAGCGCCGCCGACGAAGATCAGCGCGCGGTCCAGCCGCCGTCGACGACGAGCGTGTGCCCGGTGACGTAGCTCGATGCGTCGGACGCGAGGAAGAGGAGTGCTCCGTCGAGCTCGTCCTCGCCACCGGCGCGGCCGATCGGCGTGCGCTCCTCGACGAACCGTCGCCCCGCTGCGCTCGACAGCGTTTCGGCGGTCATCTCCGAGGGGAACCATCCCGGCGCGAGCGCGTTGACGCGGAGGTTGCGGGGAGCCCACCGCACGGCGAGCTCGCGCGTGAGGTTGACCACCGCCCCCTTCGAGGCCGCGTACGAGGGCGTGTCGGGCCCGTCTCCGGCGACGAGGCCGCTGATCGACGCGACGTTGACGATCGAGCCTCCGCCGCGCTCGAGCATCACGCCGGCCGCCGCGCGCGCACAGGAGTAGAGGCCGGCGGTGTTCACCGCCAGCACGCGGCGGAATAGATCGGGTGACTCGATCTCCTCGTCCTCGGGCGGCGCGATCCCGGCGGCGTTGACGAGCACGTCGAGCCGGCCCGTCGCCGCGAGCGCCGCTTCGATCAGCCGCTCGACGTCGGCGTCGGCCGTGACATCGCACTCCACCGCGACGGCGTCGGCGCCCGCGGACCGCAGCTCTCCCGCGAGGGCCTCGAGCCGCCCGCGGCGCCGGGCTCCGATCACCGGCGTCGCGCCGGCGGCGGCGACGACTCGCGCGAAGCGCGATCCGAGTCCGGAAGAGGCGCCGGTGACCACCACCGTCCGCCCGTCGAGGCGGAACCGCTGGGTCGGGTCAGGAGGTGCCGGCATCGGCAGACCAGCGTATGCGCTGGTCGGCTCTAAATCGCGGCTTTCGACGGAAGCGCGGACCGCCAACCACCTCCGGCGGAGAGGCCGATCGTCGCGTCGGTGGGTCGCCCCGCGGAGCTCGCCCCTACATTTCCTTCCGTGAGCGCGGCGGAGGATGGATCCGGCCGGACCGTCGTCCTGATCGGTGAGGGAGATCTCACCGACGAGGTCGCGGCGGCGCTCGAGTCAAGCGGGGCTGCGGTCGAGCGATTGTCCCGCCCCGACGAGGACGAGGTGCGCAACGCGCTCGATGGCGACGTTGCCGACTCGGTCGCGGTGGTTGCTCGAGAAGACGCCTTCGTCCTGCGGATCGCGCTGATCGTCCGCTCGGTTTCCGAGGAAGTGCCGCTTCTCCTCACGATCTTCGACGAGACGATGGCCGAGCAGGTCGCCGGCGAGGTGCCGAACACGCATGTGACCTCGCTCGCCGACGTCGTCGCGCCTTCACTCGCGGGACCCTGTATCGACGAACGGGCGACCGCGGTCAGCGTCGAGGACGAGCGCCCGGTCCTGTTGGTGGACGAGGACGGCGAGCTCTCCGAGGAGCCGGTTCCCCAGCTCAAAGCGCACCGCATCCAGGCGCTGGCGCGGGCGCTGTTCACCCCCTACGACAAGAGTGCCGGGCTGCTCCTCTACGGCGCGATCGGCCTGGTTGCGATCTTCCTGATCGAAACGATCACGGCGGTCATCGTCCTCGACAACTCGATCGTCGACGCGACGTACGGCTCAGCCAAGACGCTGGTCACCGTCGATCCCAACCTCGAGGTCGACGACGGTCCGGGCTGGTACAAGCTGTTCACCTCGCTGACGATGCTGGTGGCTCTCGTCTTCGCCGCGAGCTTCACCGCGGGGCTCGTCAATCGCGTGGTCGACCGCCGTCTCACGGGGTTGGTCGGAAGGCGCTCGGTCCCGCGCCGCGATCACGTCGTGGTGGTCGGGCTCGGCCAGGTCGGGATGCGGCTCAGTCTCCTGCTGCGCAGCTGCGGGGTGCCCGTGGTCGCGGTCGAGAACGACGAGGAGAACCGGAACATCGGCCTCGCGCGCGAGTTGAGCCTCCCCCTCGTGATCGGGCGCGGCTCGGACCGTTCGCTTCTGCGACGCCTGTCGCTTCACCGGGCGCGGGCGGTCGCCGCGGTGACCTCGAACGATCTCGAGAACATCTCCGTCGCGATGACCGCCACGGGCATCGAGAAGGACGTCCGCGTCGTCCTGCGCGTCGGGGACGGCGACGTGGCGAACGAGACCCGCTCCCTCCTCGCGCTCGGCCTGATCCGCGACGTTCATCGCATCGCCGCGACGCTGATCGCCTCGATCGCGCTCGGCGACGAGCCCGAGACCGTCGTCTGCCTCGGCGACGACGCTCACCTGCGCTTCCCCGACGGCCGCCTGCGGGAGGCCGAGCTGCAGACGCTGGCGGAGTAGCCGCAAAGGGGCCCGGCGACGACCCCGGACCCGGTTGGCCCCGCTAGAGCAGCTCGGCGAGCTTCTCGGCCGCGCGCCGCGCGCCGTCGGTCTCGACCTCGCGGTAGTCGACCCGGCGGCCGATCTCCTCCGCGATCGCCGCCGCGATGCCGTCGGGCGTGGCGGTGTCGAAGTCCATCCGCCGACCCGCGCCGTAGCGGTCGAGCCGGTGCGCGACGTGCATGTTCTGCTCGAAGTGGTGGCGCAGCGGGAAGTAGATGAACGGCCGCCTGCTCGCCGTCAGCTCCATCGCGGTGGTGAGGCCGCCCTGCACCACCGCGAGATCGCACGCCGCCAGATGCCGGTAGAGATCGTGGACGTAGGCGACCACCTCGAGTCCATCGGGTCGCGGAAGTGAATCCGGGTCGATCCGCGGGCCGGCGACGACGATCATCCGCAGCTCAGGGACCATCCTCTTCGCGTCGCCGAACGAGGCGATGACGCGGCGGAGCAGGGGCTCACCCACGCCCGACCCGCCGACGCTGACGATGCAGACCTTCTCGTCGGGGCGGTAGCCGAGCTTGTGCCGCAGCTCGGCGGGGTCGCCGAGGCTGCGCGGGTCGAACCCCGTGACGTAGCCGGCGAAGTCGAAGTTCCGCTCGGTCCAGTCGCGGATCATCGGCAACTCGGGCCCGAGCCGCTCCGAGACGATGTCCTCGGGGTTGCCGACGAAGATCGCGCAATCGCGGAGCTGCGGGTGCCCCGCGACGTGCTCGACCATCTCGGCGTTGTAGTCCGCGGTGAGGTACTCCTCGCGCTCGCCGCCGTCGGGCATCGGCAGCCAGCCGACGAAGTCGGTCATCCAGGCATAGTTCGCCCGCTTCTCTCGCGGGTTCTCGTGCAGGTAGTAGTCGAGCTCCCACGCCTCGTCCCCGATCCAGAGGTCGTAGCGGTCCTCGCGCACGACGTCGTGGAACACCATGAAGTTGTTGATCAGGATCTCGTCCATCCGCCGGATCGCCTGGAAGCAGTGGAGGTCGTGCTCGGCGGATTCGGACTCGATGTGGTGCGACTCGTTGGCGAGGTGCTCGCTCGCCGGATGAATGCGTTCACCATTCGCCTCCAGCACCCGGGTCACGGGGTCCTGCGCCAGCCAGTCGATCTCGAGCCCGTCGACGAGGCCGCGCAGCTCGCGCGCGATCGCGGCGTCGCGCTGGGCGTGGCCGAGCCCGATGGGGGAGGAGATGTAGAGGGCCCGCTTGCGGCCGTCGGAGCGGTGCACCGTCGGGTCGCGCGGCGGCGCCGCCTCGACGAAGTCGCGGATCGCCAGGTTCACCTCGACGGGCTTGCGCGCGTGGGGGAGATGGCCCGCGCCCTCGACGGTCTCCAGTCGCCCGCCGGTCACGTTCGCGAGCGCCTTTCCATCTGCGTAGGGCTGAATGCGGTCGTCGGTGCCGTGGATCACCAGCACCGGGCATCGCATGCGGCGCGCAAGCTCTGTCTGGTCGCGCCGCGTTGCGGGTACGGCAAGCTGGCCACCACGGGTGCTCGCCGCGACGATCGTCCCGTCGGTGTCGTGCGACCAGGCGATCGCGTCCTCGATCTGCTTCGTCGAGTGCGGCTCGGGCAGCATCCTCTTCGCCCACCACTCCACGAAGTCCGCGTAGCCGCCGTTCTCCCAGTAGTGCGGATTGAACTTGCCGTAGCCGCGGGTGGTGAGCGGCGGCTTCTCGCCGAAGGGACGAAGGCGCGGATGCGAGAGCACGCGCCAGTGCAGCGATCGCCACGTCACCGGGAAGAGGGCGCCGACGACGACCAGGCCCGCCACCCGGTCGGGGTTCTCGGCGGCCATCAGGACGCCACGTTGGGCTCCCGTCGAGAGGCCCACGCACACGGCTCGGTCGACGCCGCAGGCGTCCATCACATCGATCGCGTCCTGCGCGAACTCGGCCTCCGTGTAGGCGGCGGGGTCGGTCGGCCGATCGGAGCGGCCGTTTCCGCGGGGATCGAAGGTGACGACCCGGAAGTGGCGGGCGAAGTACGGGATCTGCGCCTTCCAGTGGCGCGAGTGGATGAGCGTCCACGTCGGCAGGAAGACGATCGTCTGCTCCCCCTCTCCGTAGGACTCCCAGAACACGCGGACGCCGTCGCGCTCGATGAAGCCGTCCTCGTCCGGATAGCGGGCGCGGCTCTGCTCGTTCGCCGGAGGGGCAGGGCGTTCCACGGTTGCCTCGATCGTGCTCATCGCTTCCTCCTTGATTCCAGGTCCTCCAGCCAGCCGTCGACCCAGTCGAGCAGGGCCGCGTGCCCCGAATCGATGCCCTCGAGTCGCTCGATCGCGTAGCCCTGGCCGAAGGTCATCATCAGCGCGACGAGCGCCTCGACCGGGAACTGCTCGGGCGCGAGCCCGTATTCCTTCGCCGCCCGCTCGAACGCCTGGCGCAGCACGTCGCGCCACTCGGCGTTGACGCGCTCTACGGTGGGCTTCAGGTTCGGCCGGTTCCAGGAGAGCGCCTGCAGCTCCATCCAGACCTTGGAGTAGCCGGCCTCGAGGTCCTCCCGCTGGAAGCGCCAGGCCGTGCGCCACTTCTCGATGAAGGGCACGTCCGACCCGTACATCTCGCGCTGGCGCTCGACGAGGCGATCGGTGAATCGCTCCACCACCTGGGCGAGGAGCCCGTCGATCGAGCCGAAGTAGTAGTGGACGAGGCCCTGGTTGGCATCCGCCTCGGCGGCGAGCCGGCGCGTCGTCACCCCCGCGTACCCGTCTTCGACCAGAAGGCGCTCGGCGGCGTCGAGGAACGCCTCGGCGGTCGCGTTGCGGTCGGGGGGCGCGGGTGTCCTGGAAGTGGTTGCCATCGTGTGTTAGTCTATCGCCTTAGGCAGATGACTAACGGGAGGTTAGGGCAGATGGGGTTGCGATGCAAGCGGAGTTTCCTCCTTCCCACCGCCGCGGCGCTCGTCGCGACCGCATGGTCGGCGCCTGCCGCGGCGCGCACGGCGACGTTTGAGGCCGATCCGGGCTCGCTGGGAGTCATCCCCGACGGCCCCGAGACGTGCGGCTCGAACAACTCAACCCGCGACGTCGCGTTCGCCGTGTCTGGTTTGTCTGGAACGATCGTCGATGTCCGCGTCACATTCACGCTCGCGAATGCCGGCGCGGGCAGGGGGCCCGGACACACCCATGTCGGTGATCTCTCCGTGAGGCTCATCGCGCCCGACAACGGCGCGGGACACTCTCTCTTCGAGCGCACAGGTGGCACGTCTTGCCTCCAGGTAGACAGCTCGAACGCTGCCGGGCCGTACACGTTCGCGGATGATGCGAACTCGCCTCCGTTTGGCGGCTGGTGGGAGGCGGCCGCCGGAACCGGCCCGGATGACGCGATCCCGTCTGGGACATACCGGACCACCGGCTGCTGTGTGACTCAGAGCGCCGGGAAGCCAACGCTGATGACCGCGGCATTCTTCCCGCTGGCGGATCCGAACGGAACTTGGACGTTGCGGTTTGAGGACCAGTTCGCGGAAGACGTCGGAGCAGTCACGACGGCGTCGCTGACAATCACCGCCGTCGACTGGAGGCCGCCCGCGCCCCCTGCGCTGAGCACGACTGATCCGGTCAGCGGCTCCGATCACAACCTCCCGCGGGTCACCGGCCAGGCGGAGGCGGATTCGCGGGTGGGGCTGTTCCTGACCGCCGACTGCACGGGAGCGCCGGCGGCGACCGGAACCGCTGCCGAGCTCGCGAGCCCGGGCATCCCTGTGGAAGTTGCGGACAACACGCACAACGAGATTCGCGCGGTCGCGACCGACGCCGCCGGGAACGCCTCGCCCTGCTCCTCGCAGATCAGCTACGACGAGGTCACGCCCAGCCAGGGCGGGACGCCGGCACCCGACGCAACGGAGCCGGAGCCGGCCCCTGCGGAGCCGACGCAGCCGGAAGCCACTCAGCCGCCCGCGGTGGACGCCAGCGCGCCCGAGACCGCGATCTCCAGCGCGCCTCGCCGCTCGAGTAGGCGAGCGGTGAAGTTCACGTTCGAAAGCAACGAGGCCGACGCGCTCTTCCAGTGCAGCCTCGACCGGCGGAAGTTCAAGGCATGTGAGTCGCCACGCCGCTTCCGGGACCTCGAGGCGGGTCGCCATCGGTTCGCGGTCAGGGCGATCGACGCTGCGGGTAACGCGGACCCGAGCCCCGCGACGCAGCGATTCCGGGTGTCGAGCCCCTAGCGGCTCAGCCCACCGGCTGGGTGAGCAGGGTGATCGCCGCCATCACCGTCGCCAGCATCCCGTATCCGAAGGAACTTCGGGCTCCCGAACCTCCCGGCGCGATCTTCCCGGCACCGGCCGACTAAGCCGGGCTCGGCCGAGCCGCCGCCGCGGGCGCCGAAGTGGCAGAATGCTCGAGCGCAGCCGCTCACCCCGGGGGTCCGGAGCGGGGCGGCTCGCCGGAGGGAGAAATCTAGGCAAGGAGGTCCGCGTGATCCGCAGGACTCTGACCGTCGTATTCGCCGTTTCGCTCGTCGCCGCGCCAAGCGCTTTCGGCCAGCAATACGTCGCCGGGTCGGACGGGGCCGGTGACCCGTTCTTCCCCAAGGCCGGGAACGGCGGCTACGACGCCCGCCACTACGACCTCACGCTGGATTACGACCAGCCCGACAACTTCCTCGCGGGCAACGCGACGATCGCTGCCACGGCGACCGAGAATCTGCGCCGCTTCAACCTCGACCTCCGCAACTTCTTCAAGGTCGCGGGCGTGAGCGTGAACGGCTCCCCGGCCAAGTACGTCCTGCGCGACGTGCAGGAGCTCCGGATCATCCCGTCGGCTCCGCTCGATGCCGGCGACGACTTCACCGTCGACGTCGACTACTCCGGCAGGCCGAGGCCGATCAAGGACCCCGACAAGTCGTTCGAGGGCTTCATCCCGACCGACGACGGCGCCTTCGTCGTGAACGAGCCGCAGGGCTCGCCCGGCTGGTTCCCGGTCAACGACATCCCGTGGGACAAGGCGACCTACGAGTTCACCGTCACGGTCCCGGCGGGACACACCGTGATGGGGAACGGCGAGCTCGTCTCCCACACCACGGGCGCCGGCGAGGAGACGTGGCGGTGGCGCGAGGATGACCCGATGTCCTCGTACCTGACGACGATCACGAACGGGCCCTTCGACACGTCGTTCTACAGCACCGATTTCGGGCTGCCGATGTACGACGCCGTCGACCCGGACACGGCGCTGAGCACGCGCCTCGACCCGGACCCGGACCCCGATCCCGACGTGGCGTGGGAGCGGCTCGGGCGGCAGGGCGAGATCATCGAGTTCTTCTCGGACCTCTACGGGAGCTACCCGTTCACCACCGGTGGCGGGATCGTCGACTGGGCCCCGAGCGTCGGCTACGCGCTCGAGTCCCAGACGCGCGCGAACTACCACCGCGTGCCCAGCGCATCGACCGTCGTCCACGAGATCGCGCACCAGTGGTTCGGGAACGCCGTCACCCTCGATTCCTGGCCGGACATCTGGCTGAACGAGGGCTTCGCGACCTTCTCGGAGTGGATCTACACCGAGCGCCACGGCGGGCAGAGCGCGGCGGACGCGTTCGACGAGCTCTACGCGGTCCCGGAGAGCGACCCGTTCTTCGAGGAGCTCTGGTTCCCCGCCCCGGCGGCGCTCGAGCATCCCAGGCAGCTCTTCCACACCCCGGTCTACGACCGCGGTGCGATGACCCTGCAGGCGCTGCGCGAGGAGGTCGGCGACGACGGCTTCTTCGAGATCATGCGGCGCTGGTACGCCGAGAACAAGTACGGCAACGCCTCGACCGGCGACTTCATCGCCCTCGCCGAGGAGGTCAGCGGGAGCGATCTCGAGGACTTCTTCCAGGCCTGGCTCTACGAGGAGGGGCGCCCCGAGACCTGGTGAGCGCGAAGCGGTCGCCACCCGCGACCGCGTCGTCGAGGACGACGATCGGGGTCGGCTGACGCCCATCCCGACCTGGACCCGGTGTACGCTCGTGGGCGAGCGGGGGCGGGCTCCGACGTCAGGGAAGGCGCAGTGAAGGGACGCACACTCCGAAGCGGTCGAAGGCTCCTCCTGGCGACGCTGCTCGGCCTCGTCGCGGCCGGTGGGAGCCTGACGTCGGCACAGGCGCGCGGCACGGACGACCCCCCGCAGGGCGACGGCCCGAAGAGGCTCCTCGTCTGGGCCTACTTCGACGGTGACACGCCCCTCTCCGAAGCCGAGGTGCGCGTGTACGCGGATGGGCGCCAGCTCGGGGACCCCGTCCGGACCCATCCGCAGGGCACGGCGCTGGTTCGGCTGCCGGCCCTGCCGGAGCGGCTCCGGGTCGTCGTCGGCGGCGGAGAGGCTCGCGGCAAGCGGGTCGAGGGCTCGCTCTCCACCGAGCTTCGCGACGTCGCCGACGGGGACGTCGTTGACGTCAACCCGGTCACCACGCTGGTCGACGCCTGGAAGGACGCCGGTCCCGACCGCAACGCCGCCCGCGGGCGCGACGTCATCGAGCGGCTCCTGGGGATCGATCGGATTCTCGACGACGCGGACCTGCTCGCGACGGACCGGTGGTTCGACGGTGACGAGTTCGTGGACTGGGCGGCCGACCGCGGCTCGATCGGCGACGCGGTCGACGACCTCGTCCGCCGGGTCGAGGGGCCAGGGGACGAACGGCGCCCGTTCCGCCCGCCCGACGGCGACGGCGGGAGCCCGCCCCGCGCCGCGATCGACGTCGCCGCCGGCGCGGACGCGGTCCTCGGCGCGCTGGTCGACCACATCACGACCGCGGCGGGGTTCACGGGACCCGAGGGCATGGTCTTCGGGCTCGCGCTCAAGGCGCTCAAGGGCCTGATCACCCAGCAGCTGGAGGCGAAGAGCGAGATCGAGGAGGTGAAGGCCGCTCTCGAAGGCATCGCGGTGCAGATCGCGCAGCTCAAGGCGCAGGTCGGCGAGGCCGTCTTCCAGATCCAGGTCGAGGGGACGCGCCGGGAGATCGTGAAGATCGAGGCCGCGCAGCGCGACCTCGACTACGCGATGAGGTTGCCGATCTCGACCGAGCGGGGACGGAAGGACGTCGCCGAGGCGACGGCCGAGTTCGTCAAGGACGCCGAGCGTCTGCGCGGGGTGGCGCTCGAGCTGCACAGCGCGCTCACCCAGACGCAGCCCGAGGGCGCTCCGGCGCTGCTGCCGGGCGTGCGCCGCAAGATCGGCGCGGAGCGGTTCTTCACGGCCGATAGCTCCCGCCGGATCCGCAGCTTCTTCGGCTACTACGAGTGGTGGCAGACCCGCCTCGCCGACCTGCAGTCCGAGTACCACACGCTGAACGGCGAGACATCGACGGCGATCCAGCGGGTGAGGGAGATCAAGGACGAGTTCCTGCCCCTCCAGCGCCGAGTGCTGCCTGCGCGCAGGCTCGACCCCTCGGTGTTCATCGACACGAAGACGAACCTGATGTGGGGCGTCACGCCCCTGTACCGCTCGTCGGCCCAGATCCCGCAGTACGGGTTCACCGACTGCCAGGCCAACTTCCTCGGCGTCAAACGGTGCAATCTGAACGCGAAGACTCAGTTCGCCGGCTACTCCGATTGGACCCTTGCGACCGAGAGCCAGGCGAAGGGCCTCTTCGACGATCGCGGTGGGGTGGACCCGGTCGCCTGGCTCGAGCGAGCGGGGCTGCGCTTCAACGGCAGCCCGGGCTGGAACCCGGCGCAACTGGAGCAGCGTCTGTCGCTCTGGCTGCGCGACAAGTTCAGCGTGGTCGAGCGCGGCACGATCTTCCGGCACGAGACGATCGACGCGCAGCTGCTCGTCCTCCAGCCCGGACGCGGCTGGGAGCGGGACATCAACCCCCCCGGGCTGCATTCCCAGTCGGTGGCCGAGAACTGCACCGTCGCCAACCCGCCCGCGTGCAAGAGCCCCAACCAGCGCGCGGGAGGGTTCTTCCTCTGGGTCCGGCCGACGACCGCGGCCGAGCGCGGGCAATACTGGTAGGCACCCCGTCCGCGGTGGTGGGGGCGAAGGCTCGCCCGGCTGGCCACCGTCGCTCGGCTCGATGGTAGGTTCGGCCGGTGACGAGCGGGGCGAAGCCGGCGCCGGCGAGCTGCCACGCGTTGATCCTGTTCGGGCTGCTCCTGACGGCGACGAGCCTCGACCGGGTCTGGCGGTCCTATTCCGACACGGACGCGATCGGCTGGGACACGCTCGGTGGATCGGAGACGTTGGTGAACGTGGTGTTCGTCGTCGTGGTCGCGATCGTGATCTGGGACGCGCTCATGCCCCGCAGCGCCCAGCCGTGGCCGGCCCGGGTCGCCGCGACGGTGCTCGGCGTCGCGTTGCTCGCGTGTCTCGTCGCGGTCGTTGTCGCGGTGAACAACGAGGCGCCCGCGGTCTTCGACGGTCACCCGGCCGACGACCATCCGCGCGGTGGTGCCTACGCCGCGCTTGGCGGCGTCGCGGCGATGCTGATCGGGTGGGCGGGGCTCCTCCGGGCGTCCCGCCGTGACTGACGCCCTGGCGAGGCCCGCGGGTCAGCCGCCGTCGAAGTCGGGCCTGACCCGCTTCGAGCGGCCGGCCACCGAGACGGTGCGCCGGTAGGAGCGCCGCAGCTGGGGGGCGTTGTGCCCGCCGGCGTGCGGCTTCGCCGGCAGCACGGTGAAGTCGCCCGGCCGGACCCAGGTCGGCACGTACCGCACCCGCTGCACGGTGACCCGGTTGCCGCGGGCCCGCATGTCGAGCATCGCGATCAGCCCGTCTTGGGTCGCGGCCGGCTGACCGGTCCCGGCGCGCTGGTTCGAGACCAGGTTGCCCTCGCTGAAGACGACGAACTTGTGGCGGATGCGCCTGATCGGCTGCACCACGTGGGGACCCTGGCCGACGATCGCGGTGACGCGGCGGGATCCAGCCAATCGCCTCGCGACCCTCATCTGCGACGAGTTCGGGCGGCTCGCGTACTCGTCGCCCCAGTGGAGCTGGACGATGATCGCGTCGGCGCCGGCGCGGTCGGCGCGCTTCACGTCCCGCAGGATCTTTCTCGCCCCGCCCCCGGGGTCGGACGCCCGGTAGGCGTTGACCGACCACGGATGGGGCGAGGAGAGGCCGTTGGTGGCGTCGGTGTAGGCGATGAACCCGATCTCGAGGCCCTGGACCCGGATGAGCGTCGGCTGGCGGCGAGCCCGGCGCGAGCTGAACGACCCCGTGTGGGCGATCCCGCGCTTGTCGAGGGCCTTGACGGTCCCGTTGATGCCCCGCTGGCCCTGGTCGAGCGAGTGGTTCGACGCGGTGGAACAGGCGTCCCAGCCGCTCTGCCGGATCGATCTCGCGAGCGCGGCCGGGGTGTTGAAGATCGGGTAGGTCGAGGGCTTGCCCGGCCCCATCGGCGTCTCGACGTGGCAGAGCCCGAGGTCGACGCCGCCGACGTACGGCCGCACCTTGCGGAAGAAGGGCGCGAAGTCGTACTTGCGACCGCCACCGTTCGCGAGGGCGCGGTCGAGGAGCGGCTTGTGCATCAGCAGGTCGCCGCTGGCGGAGACCGTGAAGCGCACCGTCTCCGGATCCGAGCCGTGACGCCCGCCCGCGGGAGCCGCGAGGGCGACGGCGACGATGAGGACGGTCCCGAGACCCGCGAGAGCCCGGCGGCGGACGGTTGACGATGGCACTGGCCGCGGAGCCTAGCCGGGGTTCGCCCCGGCATCTTCGGGAGCCGCCGCGGGTTTGGGGATCGGGGAAGTTGGGGAGACTTGGCCCGTGCAGATTCTCGGCCTCATCCTCATCGGCATCGTGATCGGGCTCCTGGCCCGCCTCGTGCTGCCGGGCCGCCAGCACATCGGCGTGCTGATGACCATCCTGCTCGGCATCGCCGGCGCGGTGATCGGCGGCGTCATCGCCAGCGCGATCGGCGAGGGCGACATCTTCGAGCTCAACTTCGTCGGGACGGTCGTCGGGATCATCGCCGCGGTCGCCCTGATCGCGGCGGCAGAGGCGGCCGGGGTCGGCGGGGACCGCAAGCCCGCGCCGCGCCAGCCGAGCCGGCGCCGGCCGGGCTGACCGGCGCCCGCACCCCGCCGGTCTAACCCTTCTTGTCCGCGATCGCGCGCTGGAGCTGGCCCTTGTCCATCGTCGAGCGCCCGTCGATCCCGAGCTGCTTCGCCTCGTTGTAGAGCTGCTCGCGGGTCCGGCCCCGCGGGCCGGACCTGCCGGATCGCTTTCCTCCGCGCCGGCCCGAGGAGATGTCCCGGGTCGAGCTGCGCGAGCGCTGCCGCGACTCGCCGGAGCGCGCCCGCTCCTTGTTCACGGTGCGAGCCGCGATCTCCTCGGCCCGGTCCTCGGCGTGGCCCTGCTCCTTGGCGCTCGCCTTGACGTGCTCGTATTGGCGAGCCCGTTTCGTGCCCTTCTTGATCCCGCGTGGTGGCATCGGGTTTCTCCTTTCGGGGCTACATCGGAGGAATACCCGGGGGCCGGGGAGGCGAAAACGCTCAGTCGATCAGTCGATCAGTCGCTGCGAGAGCTGCCGCACCGCCAGCCGCCACATCAGGAATGCGAAGACGAGGAGCACCCCGAAGCGCAGGAAGTCGACGAGCTCGAAGCCGAAGGCGGCGTCGCGGACGAGCTCGACGAGCTGGTAGAGCGGGTTGAAGTTCGCGGCGACCTGAAGCGCCTCGGGCAGCTGGTCGATCGGGAAGAACGTGCCGGCGACGAGGAAGAGCGGCGTGATCACGAGCGTCGTCACGTAGTTGAACTGGTCGATCTTGGCCACGGTGCCCGCGACGGCGATCCCGAACCCCGCGAAGCCGAGCGCGGTGACGAACCCGAAGAGCGGCACCAGCAGCATCCCGAAGGTCGGCTCGAGACCGAAGAAGAAGGAGATGATCAGCGGGAAGCAGCCGTAGAAACCGGCGCGGATGCCGATCCAGAGCATCTCGGCGCTCACCAGCTCCTCGACGTCGACCGGGGCGGCGAGGATCGCGTCGTAGGTCATCTGAAAGCGGTGCTTCACGAATGTCCCGAACATCGCCGGGAGCGCGCTCGAGAAGATCACCGCGGTCGCGACCATCCCGGTGCCGACGAACTCGACGTAGTCGAGGCCGTCGACCTGGGTGACGATCGTCGTGCCGAGGCCGAGCCCGAAGGCGAGCAGGTAGATCGTCGGCTCGAGCAGGCTCGAGAACGTGGTCGCCTTCCAGAAGGTGCGGAAGTTGGCGACCTCGCGGCTCATCACGCCGGCGATCGCCGCGGGCTCGATCCGGCGCATCCGGCGCATCCGGGTCGAGGTGGGCGCGCTCACTCCGCCTCCTCGCCGGTCAGCATCACGAAGACGTCCTCGAGCGAGGCGGCGCGCCGGACGGCGTCATCGGGGATCGCGTTGTTGGCGGAGCGTTCGGCGCCGACGATCGCGACCGCCGGGCCCGCGGGCCGGACAGTCAGCCCCTCGGATTCCGCCAGCGCCCGCACCTCGGCGAGGCGGTCGGGCGGGCCGTAGACCTCGGCCGTCTCGCGGCCGGCGTGCTCGGCGATCAGCTCCGCGGGCTTGCCGCGGGCGACGACCTTGCCGTGGGCCATCACCGCGACCTCGTCGGCGAGTCGCTCGGCCTCCTCGATGTAGTGGGTCGACATCAGGATCGTCGCCCCGCGGGTGCGCAACCCGTCGATCAGGGACCAGATCTGCGTGCGGATCTGTGGGTCCAGCCCGACCGTCGGCTCGTCGAGCAGGACCAGCCGGGGGTCGTGGACGAGCCCGCGGGCGACGAGCAGGCGCCGGCGCATGCCGCCCGAGAGCTCGTCGACCGCGTCCCTGCGGCGGTCGACGAGCCGGGCGAGCTCGAGCGCGCGCTCGACGGCGGCGGGCACGTCACCGACCCTGTAGAGGCGGGCGAAGACGGCGAGGTTGTCCTCGACCGTGACGTCGATGTCGAGGTTGTCGAGCTGGGGGACGACCCCCATCGCCGCCCGCGCCGCCTTCGAGTCACCGGGAAGCTCGTGACCGAGCACGCGGATCTCGCCCGAGTCGGCGATCGCCTGGCCGGTGAGCAGGCGCATCGTCGTCGACTTGCCGGCTCCGTTCGGCCCGAGCAGGCCGAGGCAGATCCCGGCGGGGACGTCAAGGTCGAGGCCGTCGACCGCCGTGATCTCGCCGAACGTCTTGACCGCGCGGCGGATCTCGATCGCGTTCATGCCAGTCGGGAAGCTCGATTCCAAGATCGATTCCCAGACTAGGACGGGGGGCGGACCCGCGATTCATCGGCGAGCGATGAGTTCAGGCGGGGGGCGCGGTCTTAGGGGTGACTACCTTGAATTCCGAAACCGCAGGAGACCCGATGACCCCCCAAACGACCGAACGAAATCGCTGGCTCGCGCTCTATGTGCTGTGCGGGGGCATGCTCATGATCGTGCTCGACGCGACGATCGTGAACGTCGCGCTGCCCTCGATCCAGGCCGACCTCGGCTTCACGCAGTCGAACCTCGCCTGGGTCGTGAACGCCTACCTGATCGCGTTCGGCGGCCTCCTGCTGCTCGCGGGCCGGATCGGCGACCTGATCGGGCAGCGGCGCGTCTTCCTCGCCGGGCTCGTGGTCTTCACCGCGGCCTCGGCGCTCTGCGCGATCGCCCAGAGCCAGGAGATGCTGATCGCCGCGCGCTTCATCCAGGGCGCCAGCGGCGCGGTCGCCTCGGCGGTGATCCTCGGGATGATCGTGACGATGTTCCCCGAGCCCCGCGAGCAGGCGAAGGCGATCGGCGTCTACAGCTTCGTCGCCTCCGCGGGCGCCTCGATCGGGCTCCTCGCCGGCGGGATCCTCACCGAGGCGATCAACTGGCACTGGATCTTCTTCGTGAACGTCCCGGTCGGGATCGGGGTCGCGCTGCTCGCGCTGCGGGTCGTCCCCGACCCCGCGGGGATCGGCTGGGACAAGGGCGCGGACATCCCCGGCGCCGTCACGCTCACCGCCGGCCTCATGCTCGGCGTCTACGCGCTCCTCGAGGCCGGTGAGCAGGGGTTCGGCTCGCTCCAGACGCTCGGGCTCGGCGCGGTCGCGATCGTCCTCATCGTCGCCTTCGTGAGCCGGCAGGCACGGATCGAGAACCCGCTCATGCCGCTCCGCCTGTTCAGGTCCCGCGAGGTGACCGGCGCGAACCTGGTGATGGCGCTACTCGTCGTCGGGTTCTTCGGGATGTTCTTCCTGGGCGCGCTCTACCTCCAGGGCATCCTCGGCTACACCGCGCTCGAGGTCGGGCTGGCGTTCCTGCCCTCCTGCCTCGTCATGGGCACGCTCTCGCTCGGGTACGCGGAGAAGCTGGTGATGGGGTTCGGGGCGCGCCGGGCGCTGGTCACCGGACTCACCCTGAACGCGATCGGCCTGCTGCTCTTCGCGCGAGCCCCGGTGGACGGCAACTACTGGACCGACCTGCTGCCGGTGATGCTGCTGCTCGGCTCGGGCGCCGGGATCGCCTTCCCGGCGATGATGACGCTCGCGATGTCGGGCGCCACCCAGTCGGACGCCGGCCTCGCCTCGGGCTTCGTCAACACGACCGTCCAGGTGGCCGGCGCGATCGGCCTCGCGGTCCTCGCGACGCTCGCCTCGGAGCGGACCGACGGGCTCGCCGCGGCCGGCGAGTCGGCGGCGGCGGCGCTCAACGGCGGCTATCACCTCGCCTACCTCGTCGGCGCGGCGCTGATGGCGATCGCGGTCGGCGTCGCCTTCGTGGTCCTCAACCCCGACGGGAAGGGCGCTGCCGGCGAGAGCGCCGAACACGCCGCGCAGGGCGGCGAGCCGGCCTACTCGGAGGCCTGAGCGAAAGCAGTTCCCCTTGACATCTCCCTGCGCGCCCGCCACCCTGCGCAGGGAGATACAGGTATGCGCAAGGCGGGACCACGCGGGGTCATGCCGGGAGCGGGAACGGGTTTCCTCGCGCTGGCCGTATCCCTCGTCGCCGCGGCGCCGGCCCAGGCGGTCTACGCTGGCGCCAACGGCCTGATCGCGTTCGACGCGAGCCCGATCTCGACCGTCGAGCCCGACGGCACGAACCCGGCACCCCTCCAGCCGGGCACCGATCCCAGCTGGTCGCCCACGGGCTCGAGGATCGCCTACGCGTGCACCGCCGCGGGCGTCTCGCAGGTCTGCGAGATGGGTCCGGACGGCTCCGGATCGACCACCCTGACGATCAACGGCGGCAAGGATCCCGGCTACACGCCGGGCGGCGACGTCGTCTTCGTCCGCGCGAGCGGCGGCCACGACCAGGTCTTTACGATGAGCGACGAGGGCGGCGAGATCGGCCTCGTTCAGCGTACGAGCGACCCCCGCGACCACGAGGACCCGACCTTCTCGGCGACCGGCGGCAGCGACGGGGACGAGGAGATCGCGTACTCGGCGCAGGGCGACATCTGGACGATGGAGATCGGCCAGGACCCGATCAACATCACCCACCGCTACTCGCTCGGCGACGCGAGCCACCCGGACTACTCGCCTGACGGGAGCGAGATCGTCTTGAGCGCCGGCGGCAAGCTCTACGTGATCGCCACCGACGGCAGCTCGATCCGCCAGCTCACCGATCCCGAACGGGCCGAGGGCGAGGACCTCTCGCCGGTTTTCTCCCCCGACGGGACGCGGATCGCGTTCTCCCGCGCCGCGCCGGGCGCGGGCGCGGGCGCGCAGCTGATGCTGATCGACGCTAACGGCGGCGACGTCGAGTCGATCACGGAGGCGATCGGCGGCGTGACCGACGTCGCGCCCAGCTGGCAGGCGGAGGTGCCGCCGCTCTTCGAGATCGAGGCGGAACCGCGGGCGCGCAGCGCGACCTGCCCGGCGAACACCGTACTCGTCGGCGGCGGGCATTCCGGGATCGACATGGGCGCCAACAACGGAGACGACGAGGGGCCGACCGCGAACGGCTGGGCCGTCGCGGGGACGGACAGCAACCTGGGCTACCCACCGTTCACGTACGCCACCTGCGGCTCGCCCGACTACTGGGAGACGTCGACGCAGGTCTGGCCCTCGCCGCTCTCGCATATCTGCGGGGCCTTCTGGGTGTCCGCGGCGATCTGCGCGGCGGACAACGACCAGCCGGACACCGACTGGTACGTGTTCGACGTCCAGCTGGAGGCGCCATGTCCCGATGGCTGGCAGGTCCTGGCGGGCGGTTTCGTGACCGATCCGGACGGAAGCGGGGAGACGAAGGCCTCGACGGTTTCCTCGGGCCGCGGCGGGTGGCTCGCGAACGGCTTCGCGGGCGGCGTGGACGACGTCGTCACGTACCAGTCGAACGCGCTCTGCCTCGCGCCGCAACTGGCGGCGAACCCGCCGATCGCGTTCTCCTCGCGGCAGGAGGGTCCGATCATCGACCCGTCGAACGACCTCGACGCCACCTGGATCGCGTACTGCCCGAACGGGTCCTACGCGGTGGCCGGGGGCTGGCAGCTCTCGCCACCGGCCACGAACGACTTCAACGCGATCACCGACAACTACCCGATCAACTACGAGCCGACGGACTACGGCACGCTGCCGACGGCCTGGTCCTTCCGGCAGACCGGCGCCGGCCAGCCGACGTTCTACGCGACCGCGATCTGCGCGGTCCCGCCGAGCGGGCTGGCGGCCCCGCAGCAGAACGGATCGCTCACCTACACAGAGCGGACGCCGGGCGGGTCCCGGCTCGTGAGCACGACCTCCTCGGAGCCGCCCGTCGTGGGCGGGGACGCCGCCGAGCCGCAGTGGGCGCCGGACGCGAGCGGCTTCGTCTTCGCGCGGTCGCGCGGCGGCGGGACGCCCGAGCTCCTCCGCTACGACGACCTTCGCGAGGAGGCGCATCGGCTGCTCGCCGGGCGGCGTCTCTTCGGCGCGTCCGGCGCGCTGGCACCGGGCCTGCGCTCGTTCGCGTTCGCGCGGCGCTCCCGCGGCGGCCGCCCGCGGGGCGTCTTCGTCGGCACCGTCCACGGCGGCCGCATCCGCGAGCTGACCGGCGGCCGCGGCGACCGCGACCCGGCCTGGTCCCCCGACGGCACGCGCCTCGCCTTCACCCGTGGCCCGCGCGACGCCGCGTCGGTCTGGACGGTCGAGGACGAGGGCGGGCCGAAGGAGCGGCTCACGCCGCGTTCGCTCTCCGCGAGCGAGCCCGACTACTCGCCGCACGGCGACCGCGTCGCCGTCGCCGGTCGCTCGCGCGGCTGCGCCGCGATCTACTCGATCGTGATCGACGGCTCCGACCTCGAACGGCTCACCCCCTGCGGCGAGGGCGGGGGCGCTCCCGCCTGGTCGCCGAACGGGGAGCGGATCGCATACGCGGTCGAGCGGGCTGGAGGCAGCGAGATCAGGACGATCGAGGCGGACGGGGGCGGCGGCGCCCGCGTCGTTGCGCGCAGCGACCTGCGCCTCGACGACCCCGACTGGCGACCCTATCCGGGCCGCAGCGGCCCCCTGGAGCCGCGGTGAGCCGCCGCCTGACCATGCGGGGAAGCGTCGCGGCCCTCCTCGGCCTCGTGGCGGCGCTGGCCCTCGCGGACCCCGCCCCGGCGCACCACGGCTACGTCGCGAACGCGGGCGACAACACGGTCTCGGTGATCGACACCGCGCAGAACGAGTTCGTCGGCGACATCGCCGTCGGCGAGTTCCCGATCGCGCTCGCGATCAGCCCGGACCTCTCCGAGGCCTGGGTCGCCAACTGGGAGAGCGACACGGTCTCGGTGCTCGATGCCGTCAACAACAGAAAGATCGGACAGGACGTCCCGGTCGGCAGCTCGCCCTCGGACCTCGCCTTCACCCCGGACGGCGCCGGCGTCTTCGTCACCAACTTCGCCGACGACGACCTCACCGCGGTGAACAACTCGACGAACGAGCCGGTCCCGCTCGACATCCCGGTTGGCGACGGGCCCGAGGCGATCGCGATCAGCCCGACGGGGATGCTGGCCTACGTCGCCAACTACTACGACGGCACGGTCTCGGTGGTGAACCTGGTCAACCGCAGGACGGTGGACACCGTGACGGTGGGGGAGGGTCCCCGGGCGCTCGCCCTCAGCCCCGACGGCAGCCGCGCCTACGTCGCGAACGCGGTCGCCGGCACCGTGTCGGTGATCGACCTCGGGACGAGCGCGGTCACGGCGACGGTCCCGGTCGGGTCCTACCCGAACGCCCTCGCGGTCGCCGACGACGGCTCGAGCGTCTTCGCGACCCTGGCCGGGGACGACGAGGTCGCGGTGCTCGACGGGACCTCGGGCGCGGTGACCGGGCGCCTCGGCGCGGGCAACGTGCCGCGTTCGGTCGCGGTGATCCCCGAGGGCACGACCGCCTACACGGCGAACCAGTTCGGCAACGACGTATCTGCGATCGACCTCGGCGGCGGGCCCGGCGCGAGGATCCCGGTAGGCAGGCTCCCCGCCGCGGTCGCGGTGGTCCAGGACGTCTCGCCGGACATCATCGTCCCGGTCATCCCGCTCATCCCGGTGAACCCGGTGAACCCCGTGAACCCCGTGAACCCCGTGAACCAGCCACGGTTCCGGCTGCGCGGCCACTCGCCGCAGAGCTCACCGCGCGAGACCAGGTTCAGGGTCCAGTGCCGCAACGACCCGTGCGAGTTGGAGGTCAGGGCGAGCCTGCGGATCTTCCCGCACGCCACCCTCACCGAGGGGACCGTCCACCGGCTGCCGCCGATCCGGATGGACCTTCCCGAGGACCAGACGGAGCACCTCGCGTTCGCGCCCGCGGTCAGGGTCGCGAGCGCGGTGGCCGAGGACCTGGCCGCGGGCGGCGAGGCCGTCGTCTGGATCCGCGGGTTCGCGACGTTCACCGAGGACGAGGAGGAGACGCGGCTCGTGCGCAAGCGACTGATCCGGATCCGGCCGTGAGGCGCGGCGTCGCCATTGCCGGCGCGATCGCCGCGCTCCTGGTCTGCAGCGCGCCCGCGCAGGCGGGAAAGGTCCTCTCGTTCGCGAAGGCGCGCGCGGCGACGACCGAGGAGGCCCATCGCGCCTGCAAGGCGGAACCCGGGTGCGACGAGTCCGGCGTCGGCACCTGCCGGCGCCAGGCGATCCGCAGGATCCGCTGCATCGCGATCATCCGCGACGACGCGGCCGACTCCGCGGGGCCCTGCCGCTGGTCAGTGCTGGTCCGGCTGCGGATCGACGGAAGCGCCTCGGCCGAGTCGGGGCCGCGCGACTGTGCCACTATGCTGCCGAGCCGATGATCATCCGGAACGGACTCTCGCTGATCCTCACCGCCCTCGCCGCGGCCACCCTCTTCGCGTTTTTCCTCGCCGGCGCTCAGCCGGCCCGCGCGGCGACCACCTGCCCCGACTTCACGATCCTGCACGACGACCGGATCGACGGCGTGAGCCTCCCGCACGGCCGCTACGGCGTCACCGTCTTCTCCGGCGTGAGCTGTCAGGACACCACGCGCCTGCTGCAGAAGTTCCTCCAGCAGGGCAGGACCTCCGACGGCTGGAAGATCAACTCCAAGGCCGTCTTCACCAAGGGCAGCCAGTCCTGGCAGATCAAGCAGGGCGGCGGCGGCGGTGGCGGCGGCGGTGGTGGAGGAGACGGCGGCCGCAACGTCTGCCCGGACTCGTTCCGCGTCCTCCACAACGACCGGATCGGCGAGCTCAACATCCCCGCCGGCAGCTACCGGATCACGACGCGGCGAATCAGCTGCGCAGACGCCACCAACCAGTTCCGCCGGTTCCTTCAGTACCCGGGTGGCAACCTTCCCGACAACTGGAAGGTGCGCCCGCTGCGCGCGAAGTTCCGCAACGCCGGCACGGGCGCGAGCTTCCGGATCAAGCGCCTCGGCGGCTGAGCTTCGCTCGGGGCTGGTGCCGGTGGCTCTTGAGCTCGAGCACCCGGTCACCCGCGCGTAGCTCCGAGACATCCGGGTAGGCGTCGCCGAAGCGAAGCAGCTCGCCATCGCGGACGATCGCAAGGACCATCGATTCGTGGGTCGGCAGCGAGTGCGGGCCGGCTTCGTCGGCACCGATCTCGCGCTCGACGATGTCGAGCCCCTGGCCGAGGGTGATCAGATCCTCGATCACGGCGGTCACCTCCGGCGTCTCGGTCGAGAGCCCCAGTAGCCGGCCGGCCGCCCCCGACGAGGTGATCACCGCGTTCGCGCCGCTCTGCTCGAGCAGGTGCACGTTCTCCTCTTCGCGTACGGCGCCCACGATCGTCGCGTCGGCGTTCAGCTCGCGGGCGGTGAGCGTGATCAGGACCGCGGTGTCGTCGCGGTCGACGGCGATGACGACCGCGGACGCCTGTTCGATCCCGGCTTCGAGCAATGCCTCCTGCTGGGCGCCGCTCCCCTGGACCGCGGCCAGCCCGTCGGCGGTCGCGCTCGCGCGCGCGGCCGCGCTTGGCTCGATCACGACGATGCGCTCGCCGTCGAGGCCCTTGTCGAGCATGGTGCGTACGGCGCTCTGGCCCTTGGTCCCGTATCCGCAGACGATCGTGTGCTCGTGCAAGTGCCTCCTCCATCGCGCCACGCGGTAGGCGTGGCGGCTTCTCTCCGCGAGTATCTCCAATGTCGTGCCGACTAGCAGGATCAGGAACAGGACTCGGGCGGGGGTGACGACGATGGTGGTCACCAGCCGGGCCTCGTCGGAGACGGGCCGGATGTCGCCGTAGCCGGTCGTCGTGATCGAGACCGTCGAGTAATAGAAAGCGTCGAGGACGCTGATCTCGCCGTCCTCGGGATCGACGTATCCGGCGCGACCGGCGTAGGTGACCACGGCGACGAGCGTGATCAGCGCCAAAGCCAGGGCGAGTCGCCGCAGGATCTTCCGGAGCGGGCCGGTCTCCCCTCCCGGGAGCTCGATAGGCGCGCGCGAACGCTGTTCCCGGCCGGACATCTCGAGACGCTATTGGGTGACCGGCGTGTGCACGTCGGCCTCGTGGTGGTAGCGCTTGTTCGAGCGCTCGAGCTTGTCCGGCTTGTCGTCGTAGTACTTGCGTGACCACCAGGAGCCCGGGTGCGCGAGCCGCGACGAGCCGATCAGCGCGACCGGCCAGAAATAAAGGCCGATCACGCCCCAGATCAGCTTGCCCTTCAGGAAGCAGATCACCGCCAGGGTCCAGCCGGGGACCTGGAAGAGGATGTAGCCGAGCGCGTCGGCGATCCCCCCCGAGGTGCCGATCACGATCGGGGTGAGCCCGACCGCCAGGAGCCCCGCCATCAGCGCGAACACGATCACGGCGTCGATCGACTGGCGGCCCTGCTCGGACCAGTAGACGTCGTCGAGGTGGAGCCAGAGCGCGAACTCGTCGAGCGTGAGCGCGGCGCCGATCCCGAAGACGACCGCGATCACCTCGAGCGCTGGCTGGACCACGACGGCGAGCACGCCGGAGATCAGGAGCAGGCAGATCCCCCAGACGAGGTGGTGGATGTGGGTGTCGCCGGACTCGATGTCCTTCAGCCAGGAGAACCGCTGGGCCCGGATCGAGTGGGTGATGAAGCGGGTGACGCCGAAGGTGACGCCGAAGGCGATCAGCATGAAGAGCGCCGGCTGGCGCCCCTCGTCGACGATCACCTCGTTGTAGGTGTCGAAGCTGAGGGTGAGCTCGGCGACGAGCGGGGGGAGGGCGCCCACGCTCAGATCCGGACCGTCTCGGCGCCGAGCTCCTCGGCGATCGCGATGTCGGGCGAGTAGTCGACCGGCACGACGAGCAGCGACGGCACGTCGAGGGTGAGCGCGTGGCGGAGGCGCTCGCGGTAGTCGGCGACGGACTGGCAGCGCCACGCCGGCAGGCCGAAGGACTCCGCGAACCCCACGAAATCCGGATTGGTGAACTCGGTGCCGAAGTGCCGGCCGAAGCGCTTTTCCTGCTTCCAGACGATTGACCCGAACTGGCGGTTCTCCCAGATCACGTTCACGAACGCGGTCCTCAGGCGCATCGCGGTCTCGAGCTCCTGCGCGTTCATCAGGAAGCCGCCGTCGCCGGAGATCGCGACGACGCTGCGATCGGGGTGGACGAGCTTCGCCGCGATCGCCGCGGGCACCGCGAAGCCCATCCCGGCGAACCCGTTCGCGATCAGCGTCGTGTTCGGCTCCTCGGCGGGCCAGAGCCGCCCGATCCACAGCTTGTGCAGGCCGACGTCGGAGACGAGGATGTCGTCGCGGTCGAGGAGCTCCCGGATCTCGTAGAGCGCGCGCGGCGGGCGGATCGGGAAGGCGTCGTCCCGGCCCGCGACCTCGAGCCGGCTGATCACCGCCTCGCGGAGCCGCGGCGAGCCGCCGACGTGGCCCTTCTCGCCGCTTTCCTCGAGCAGCCGCCGCAACGTCGTCGCCGGCTCGCCCACCAGCTCGACCTCGGGCAGGAAGTTCTCGTCGGTCTCGGCCGGCACCGAGTCGATGCAGACGATCCGCTTGTCGCGATCGGGGTTCCAGAGCTCCGGCGAGTGCTCGACGAGGTCGTAGCCGACCGTGATCACGAGGTCGGCGTCGTCGAACCCGGCCATCGAGAAATCGCCCGCCTGCAGTCCGACGGCGCCGAGGGACAGCTCCGAGGAAGCGGGGACGAGGCCCTTGGCCATGAAGGTCTCGGCGATCGGGATCCCGGTGCCCGCGGCGAACTCCCGCAGCGCGAGCGCGGCCCCGGTCCGCACGGCGCCGTTGCCGGCGAGGATGACCGCCCGCTCGGCGCCCCTGATCATCGCCGCCGCCGCCGAGATCAGGGCGTCGGGCGGCTCGTACTCGGGGATCGCGGAGCGCGCAAGGGGCGCCCGCGGGGCGTCTGCGGGAACCTCCGAGGCGGCGATGTCCTCGGGCAGCTCGAGGTGGACCGAGCCGGGCTTCTCGGACTCGGCGACCTTGAACGCCTTGCGCACCGCCTCGGCCGTGATCGCGGGGTCGGAGAGCAGCGCGTTCCACTTCGTGATCGGGCGCATGACCGAGACCAGGTCGATGTGCTGGTGGGACTCCTTGTGTTGCCGCTCGAGCTCGGCCTGCCCCGTGATCGCGATCAGGGGCGCCCGGTCGAGGTAGGCGTCGGCGACCGCGGTGATGAGGTTGGTCGCGCCCGGGCCGAGCGTGCCGAGGCAGACCCCGGCGCGGCCCGTGAGGCGGCCGTAGACGTCGGCGATGTAGGCGCCGCCCTGCTCGTGGCGGACGGGGACGAACTCGACCTCGCTGTCGGCGAGCGCCGCGTTCAGGTCGAGCGTCTCCTCACCCGGGATCCCGAAGACGCGCTCGACCCCCTCCGCGGCGAGGCACTCGACCAGCAGCTGGGCGACGGTGGGCACGGCGGGGAAGGCTATGGGTTCCGGGGAGAACCACAGCGATGCACGACTTGACCCCCCGATGGGGGCGAAAATTCGTGCATCGCTGAGCAGTGCGGTCTGGGCCCTTGCCCGCTGCCAGCATGGCGTGCTCGCGCGCCGGCAGTTGCTGGCCCTCGGCATGAGCGCCAAGGCGATCGAGCACCGGGTCGCGACGGGCCGGCTCCATCCCGTCCACCGCGGCGTCTACGCGGTTGGCCGTCCCGAAATCGACCAGCTGGGGCGCTGGATGGCCGCGGTGCTGGCCTGTGGACCCGGGGCGTTCCTGAGCGGCCCGGACGCGGCCGCGCTCTGGGGGCTCGTTCCGAGCCGGCGAGGCGCGATCCACGTGTCCGTTCGCGTCCGCTCGGGGAGGCGACGGCCGGGGATCACCGTCCACTGCCGGCCGGCCCTGTCCGGCGACGACATCACCCACCGTTCGGAGATTCCCGCCACGAGCCCGGTCCGCACCCTGCTGGACCTCGCTACCGCGCTTCCGGCTCCGCGGCTCGAGCGCGTGGTCGGCGAGGCCGACCGGCTCGACCTGGTCGACCCCGAAACCCTGCGCGCCGCGATCGAAGCGCGCGCGGGGCAACCCGGCGTCCGGCGGCTCCGCGCCCTCCTCGATCGCGACACGTTCCGGCTCACCGACTCCGAGCTCGAACGGCGCTTCCTCGGGATCGTTCGCGTCGTGGGCCTACCGCGGCCGCTCACCCAGACCACCGTGAACGGTTACCGCGTCGACTTCTACTGGCCCGCCCTCGGGCTGGTCGTGGAGACCGACGGCCTCCGCTACCACCGGACCGCGGCGACGCAGTCCCGCGACGCGCGCCGGGACCAGGCTCATGCTGCGGCCGGCCTGACCGCGCTGCGGTTCACACACGCGCAGGTGCGCTACGAGCGGGCCCGGGTCGAGGCGACCCTCGAGGCCGTCGCCGAGCGGCTCGCCTAACCAGGCGTGGAGGGCGGCGCGCCGTTCTCGAGCAGAGTCGAGAGGTAGATCACGACCTTCTTGTCGCCGCGGTTGGCGGCCATGTGGTGATCGGTGCGCTGCTCGACGATCCACTGGCCGGCCTTGATCTTCCCGGTCTCGCCCGCCTTGATCTTGCGGACGAGCTCGATGTCTCCGTCGGCGGGGCCCTTGCGGACCTCGACGGTGCCCTCGACGACCGTGTAGGTGAGCGTGCCCCGGTCGACGTGGGCGATCTGGGTGCCCTCGTGATGGTGCAGGGCGAGCTCGGCGCCGGCCGGGACCTTGACGCGGGAGAGGCCGAGCGTGCGGCCCTTCGCGCCCTCGGGCTTGTCGGTGGCGGCGAGCGCCTCGCGCTGCGCCGTCGGCGCGGCGCCGGAGCCGGCGATGGCCCAGCCGATCGCGCCGCCCGCGACGAGCAGGAGCAGCGCCGCGAGCGCCAGGGTCCGCGTGCCGATCGACTTCACGGCGGGGGAGCCTAGTCCGCTACCCCGCGCGGCGTTCGCGGGCCGCCCGCATGTAGGCGCGCTTCTGCCGGTGGACGGTCTCGACCAGCTGGCCGAGGGCGATGTTGACGTCGGCGAGGTGGAGCCCCCAGCTCGGGTCGGGGGACGGGTTCAGAGTGCGCGCCGACCCGACGGGCTCGACCGAGAGGAAGTTGGCGCCGTCCTCGGAGACGCACTCCCCGGTGTAGTGGTCGGCGGGCACCACCCAGGGCGTCTCCGCGCTCGGCGGCGGGCCGCCGTACATGACGACGATCAGGGCCCCGATGATCCCGGGATAGGGCTCGGTCCGCACGATCGTCTCGAGGGGCGCGCGGCCGCCGGAGAGCGCCGCGGGATTGGTGCAGAGCACCTCGTAGCCGGGGCCGGTCGGCAGGCCGAAGGCGATCGATGCCGCGTTCTCCTCGGGGCGGCCGAAGCGCGAGTTCTCGGGCGGGGTCTCGTTGAAGGCCGAGTACGCGATCGCGCAGCCGGTCTGCTTCGGCTTCGCGCAGGCCGGGACGTGGGCGAAGTCGCCGCCGTCTGGCTCGCCCGCACGCACGGTGACGTTGGCGCCGAGCAGGATCGCCGAGACGAGCCGCCTGCGCACCGAGCGCTTCGGGTCGACCTCCTGGCGGACGAGCTGACGCAGCATCATCGTGCCCTGCGAGTGGCCGATCAGGACGACGCCGCGGCCGTCGTTGTGGTTCGCGAGGTAGTCGCGCCAGGCGGCGCGGACGTCCCCGTAGGCGGTCCGCAGGGCCTCGGCCCGCCCCGCGTTCGTCCCCGACGCGATCGAGGCCAGGGTCGCCTGCCGGTACATCGGCGCCCAGACCCGGCAGCGGTGCGAGAAGCGGGCGGCCTGGTAGCGGGCGATCGCGACGTGCTCGGGGTCGATCGAGAGGTCCGAGTTCGACCCGGGGTCCTCGCTGACGGTGGGGTAGACGTAGAAGCAGTCGATCTTCGGGCGCTCGGGTAACCCCGGGCTCTCCACGGCGGCCGAGCCGTCGGCGCTCTCCACCGTCGTCTCGAGGCTCTCGCGGCACGGGTTCGGCTCCACGCCCGGCTCGCAGAGCCACACGGTGTCGCCGCCGGCGCCGCGCACCGGCGCGGGCTCGACGGGCTCGTCCGGGGGGTCGCCGGGCCCCGGCTCGCCGAGGTCGTCGAGCGGAACGCGCGCGTGGTTGCGGTCGACGTTGCCCGCGATGCCATTGACGCTGCCGCTCGACGTGTACTGCCAGATCGACCAGCCGAACCCGCCCCAGTTCTCGGCCGGGACCCGCGGGCGGGCGACGTCGAAGTTCGCGACCCAGAGCCGGTAGCCCCGCTCGGCGAAGCGGGTCGTGTCGCCGGTCGCCGACCAGCTCGACGCGTTCGTGTAGATCAGCGGCCTGACCCCGAGCTCGTCCTCGACCTTCTCGAGCCAGGTGCGGATCCAGCGCCGGAGCGCGCTCCCGCGGAGGTCGTTGAAGGGCGTCTCGACGTCGAGGACCGGCGGCAGGTCGTTCGGCCGCAGCTCGCCGCCGACCTCCTCCAGGAAGACGTTCGCCTCCTCGCGCGCGTCGGCGCGGATCCCCCTCGGGCTCTCGCCGCCGGTGAACGTGCGGTGGTAGGGGCCGACCCGGATGCCCGCCAGGCGGGCGCGGCGGTAGTTGCGGTCGTAGAACCGGTCGGCGCCGCACTCCGAGGAGGCGACCGTGCAGTCGTCGCCGCTGCCCCGGCTCGCCTGCACGAAGGCGAACTCGACGTCGTCCGTCGCGACCTGCTCCCAGTTGATCCGGCCCTGAAAGCGGGAGACGTCGATCCCGGGCGTGCGCGCGCCGAGCGCCGCCGCGGGGACGAGCAGCGCGCCGAGCCCGAGCACCGCGCCGAGCACGCCCAGAGTGGTTTTTGCCTGCATCCGCGCCATGAATCGGGTTCGCGCCCCGGCGCAACCCTAGGATCAACAACACATGCTCGCGGCAACCGGAGCGAACCGGCGGTACGAGGCTTGCGAAGGGTCCTGATCACAGGCGGCGCCGGCTTCGTCGGCGCCAACCTCGCGGTCGGGCTCGCCCGCCGGCACCCGGACTGGGAGCTCGTCGCGCTCGACAACCTCTACCGGCGCGGGTCCGAGCTCAACCTGCCCCGCCTCGAGGAGGCGGGCGTCGCCTTCGTCCGCGCCGATGTCCGCGAGCGCGACGGGCTGTTCGAGCTCGAGTCCGTCGACGCCCTGGTCGAGTGCTCGGCCGAGCCCTCGGCGCTGATGGAGCCCGACAGCGACACCTCCTACCCGGTCGAGACGAACCTGCTCGGCGCCTACAACTGCCTCGAGCTCGCGCGCCGCGACGGCGCCCAGTTCGTCTTCCTCTCGACCAGCCGCGTCTACCCCTTCGAGGCGCTCGGCCGGGTCGCCGTCCGCGAGGCGGAGACCCGGCTCGAGCTCGAGCCCGAGCAGGACCTCCCGGGGGTGTCGCCTGCCGGGATCTCCGAGGACTTCCCGCTCTCCGGTCCGCGCACGCTCTACGGGGCGACCAAGCTCGCCGCCGAGCTCCTGATCACCGAGTACGGCTCCCGCTTCGGCTTCCCGGCCGTGGTCGACCGCTGCGGGGTGATCGCCGGCCCATGGCAGATGGGTCGCGTCGACCAGGGAGTGTTCGCGCTCTGGGCGCTCCACCACCACTACGGCGTCCCGCTCAGCTACATCGGTCATGGCGGCGAGGGCCGGCAGGTTCGCGACCTGCTCCACGTCGAGGACCTCTGCGAGCTGATCGAGCTCCAGCTCTCCGATCCCGCCGCCTGGGACGGCGCGACCCTGAACGTCGGCGGCGGCGCCGGTTGCAGCCTCTCGCTCGCCGAGGCCACCGAGCTCTGCCGCGAGCTCTCCGGCAACGAGGTCGCGATCGACTCCGTGCCCGAGACCCGCTACGGCGACGTGCCCGTCTACATCTCCGACTGCACGCGCCTTCACGAGCGCACCGTGTGGCGCCCGCGCCGCGACGCCCGCGCCGTGCTGGCGGACATCTTCACCTGGATCGAGCGGAACGCCGAGGTCGTCGGCCCGGCGCTCGGGATCCCGGCGTGAGGCGGCCGGTGTGCCGGTAGCGATCGTCACCGGATCCGGGGGCCTGGTGGGCTCCGAGGCCGTGCGCCGACTCGTCGCCGAGGGCTACGACGTCGTCGGGATCGAGAACGACATGCGCGCCCGCTTCTTCGGCCCCGACGCGTCGACCGCCCACGTCACCGAGGCGCTCCGGCGCGAGTACCCGGACTTCCGCTCGCTCGAGATCGACATTCGCGACGAGGACGCCGTCGCCCGCGTCTTCGCCGAGCGCGGGAAGGCGGTCGAGCTCGTCGTCCACGCCGCCGCCCAGCCCTCCCACGACTGGGCCGCGCGCGAGCCCAAGACCGACTTCGCGATCAACGCGTGGGGCACGCTCAACCTGCTCGAGGCGGTCCGCGAGAGCTGCCCCGAGGCGACCTTCGTCTTCGTCTCCACCAACAAGCTCTACGGGGACCGGCCGAACCGCCTGCCCCTCGCCGAGCTCGAGACGAGGCTCGAGCTCCCCGCCGATCACCGCTACTTCGAGGGCATCGACACATCGATGTCGCTCGACCGCTCGACCCACTCGCTGTTCGGGGTCTCGAAGACCTCCGCCGACTTCCTGGTCCAGGAGTACGGGCGCTACTTCGGCATGTCCACGGTCTGTTTCCGCTGCGGCTGCATCACCGGCCCGGCCCACGCCGGCACGATCCTGCACGGCTTCCTCGCCTACCTCATGAAGTGCACGGTGACCGGGACGCCGTACACCGTCTTCGGGTTCGGCGGCAAGCAGGTGCGCGACAACCTGCACAGCGCCGATCTCGTCGAGGCGTTCCTCGCCTTCCACGCGAGCCCGCGCGAGGCCGCGGTCTACAACCTGGGCGGCGGCCGCCCCGCCAACTGCTCGCTCCTGGAGGCGATCGAGGCCTGCGAGCGGATCGCCGGCCGGGAGCTCGCCCGCGAGATCTCGGCCGAGGCGCGGATCGGCGACCACCGCTGGTGGATCAGCGACCTCGGCGAGTTCCGCGCCGACTACCCGGCGTGGGAGGTCCGCCACGGGATCGAGGAGACACTGCGCGAGATCCACGCCGCGAACGTCGAGCGCTGGGCGGCGCCGGTCTAGGCGGCGACGACCACCAGGCCGATCCGGCGCACTCCGAGCGCGAACGCGACCTGTCTCGAGGCAGCGATGCGCGCCCACGCCCGCGCCATGCCCGCATCGACCTGGATGTCGTCGACCGCCACCACGGCGCCCGGGGAGAGATGGGGGAGGAGCCCTTCGAAGTTCGCGTAGGTCGCATCCTCGGTGTGCTCGGCGTCGATGTACGCGTAATCGATCGGCGCCGCCTCCTCCGCCGCCCCCGCGAGGGTCTGCCCGATCGGGCCCATCCGCATCGTCACGCGCGAGTCGAGCCCAAGCTCGGTGAAACCGTCACGCGCGATCGCGGCGAGGTCCTCCTCCTGGTCGAGGCACGCGAGCGTGCCCTCCCCGTTCAACGCAAGCGCCGCTGCCTGGTAGGCCCCGGACATCCCGAACCCCACCCCCAACTCCATGCACGAGGCCGGGCGCAGCTCGCGGACGAGGCGCATCAGGAAACGCCCCCACACCCTCGGGATGCTCCAGTGCGGGCATGCCCTGCGGATGTCCTCGGGGCCGGAGGCCGAGGCCGGGATCCGCCTCCGCCGCTCCTCGATGCGGTCGACCCATTCGCGCTCGCCGGCGTCGAAGCGGCCCAGGGCGGAGGTGGAGAGGGCTCTCGCGATCGCCGCCGAGCTCGCGTCGCCGCGACCGCCCGGCCGGCGCGACGCGGCGAGCATCACCGCCCGGTGGGCGGCCGAGGGAAGCGGCGAGTCCGGTGCGATCCTGCCGCGCAGGCTCATACCGCGACGACGCCGAAGCGGCGCAGCGGCACGGCCAACGTCACGCGCTCTCGCGCGATCACGAGCCTCCACGCCTCCCGCATCTCGGGGGTGGACGTGATGTCGTCGAAGACCGCGATCGCCCCCGGCGCCAGGCTCGGCAGCACGGCATCGAAGTGGCGCACGGTTGCGGCCGTGGAATGCTCGGCGTCGAGCAAGGCGTAGTCCACCTCGCCGATGCGCTCGAGGACGCCGGGGAGGGTGTCGTCGATGTCGCCGAACACGAGCTCGACGCGTTCATCGAGCCCCGATGCCGCGAACCCGCGCTCGCCGATCTCCGCCGCATAGTGGAAGTCGAGCGTGGTCAGGGGCCGGTCGCCGTCGAGCTCCAGGGCGCGCGCCTGGTAGAGGGCGGACAGCCCGAAGCCGGTGCCGAGCTCGAGGCTCGTGCGCGGCCGCAGCTCGCGCACCAGACGGAAGAGGAACCGCCCCCAGTACGGCGGGATGCTGACCCACCGGCAGGTCTCCCAGGCATGCGCGAGCCGGCTCGCGAAAGGGTCGTTCGCGGTGTGCGGGTCCTCGCCCAGGGCGGTGGCCAGCTCGAACGGGATCTCGGTGCGCCGGCCCTCGACGCGACTGATCGCGCTGCGCTCTTCGGCCGTCATCCGGCCGAGCGCGGTCGCCTGGAGAGCGGCGGAAAGCAGGGCGGCGCGCGGGTGCGATCGGCCGGCGAGGCGGCGGGCCTGCGTCCACATCACGGCGCGGTGAAGCGCCTCCGCGGGCCCGGAGTTCGGGGCGATCAGCCTCTTCAACGAACCGGCTCCGCGCCCTCATCGACGATCGCGATCCCCAGCCGGTAGAGCTGGGTGCTTGCCGCCACCCGCTCGTGGGCGGCGATCGCCCGCCAGACCCGCGGCATTTGGCCGTCCTCCCAGTTGACGTCGTCGACGACGATCACCGCGCCAGGTGCGACGGCCGGCAGGATCACCTCGAGCTGCGCGAGCGTCGACTCCTCGCGGTGGTCGGCGTCGAGCAGCACGTACTCGACCGGGGCCGCGTCCTCACAGGCCCCCGGCAACGTCTCCTCGATCAGCCCGCCGACGAGCTCGACGCGCTCGCCGAGCCCAAGGTCGTCGAGGCCCGGCTCGGCAAGCTCGACCATGCCCTCGATGTCGAGGCTCATGAGGCGGCCTGCCCCGTTGAGCTCGAGCGCCGCGGCCTGGTGGGCGGTCGAGAGCCCGAAGCCGGTTCCGAGCTCGAGGCACGAGCGCGGGCCCAGCTCGCGGACGATCCGCATCAGGATCGTCACCAGGATCGGCGGCAGGCTCATCCACCGCACCGCCCGCCCGGAGTCGTCGCGCTCGGCCAGGCGGGCCCGGTGCGTCTCGATCAGGTCGGCGTAGGCGCGCTCCTCGGCCGGAACCCGGCCCAGCGCGGTCGTCCACAGCGCGGTTCGGACGGCGGCCAGCGAGCGCGGCGGCGCGCCCTCGCCGCGGGCTAGCGCGGGGAGCGCGGCGAGGATGAGGGGCCGGTATGCAGCGGCGACGAGCGCCGAGTCGGGGGGTGGCTCGAGCTTTCTGAGCGCGGCCGCGAGCGGCATCTTTTTGGGGATGTTCAAGGCGGGCAGCTTTCCACAGTCGTGCGGGTCGCTTTTCGCGGCCGGTACAGTTCGGCGCTTGCCAGGGAGCGAGCGCAACCAGGAGAATCTAGGCACCGCGGTGCTCGGCGCTGGCCCCGCGGGCCTCAGCGCCGCCTGGGTGCTGAGCCGTCGCAACCAGCGCGCCACGGTACTCGAGGCGGACGGGACCGTCGGCGGGATCGCGAAGACGGTCGAGTTCGAGGGCTATCGCTTCGACCTCGGGGGCCACCGCTTCTACACCAAGCTCGAGCCCGTGCTGCAGCTCTGGCAGGAGATGCTCGGCGAGGAGCTCCTCACCCGCCCGCGCCTCTCTCGGATCTTCTACAACGGCCGCTTCTTCAACTACCCGCTGCGCGCCGCCGACGTCCTCTCCGGGCTCGGCCTGTTCGAGTCGATTCGCTGCGGGGCCTCCTACTTCTACTGGCGGCGCAAGCTGAAGAACACCCACCCGCGCAGCTTCGAGGACTGGGTCGTGCGGCGGTTCGGGCGCCGCCTCTACGACGCCTTCTTCCGCTCCTACACCGAGAAGGTCTGGGGCATCCCCGGCTCCGAGATCCAGGCCGAGTGGGCCGCGCAACGGATCCAGGAGTTCAGCCTGCTGCACGCGATCATGGGGATCCTGCGGCTGAACCGCTTCCGCCGCGCCCACGCGCCGACCCTGATCGAGGAGTTCCTCTACCCGCGACTCGGGCCCGGCCAGATGTGGGAGGCGTTCTCCGAGTGGGTCGGCGAGCGCGGGATCGAGACCCGCCTCAACAACCGCGTCGTCTCGATCCGCCACGCGGCGGGCCGCGCCGAGAGCGTCCTCGTCCGCACCGATGGCGAGGAGGCCGAGCACGACGTCGAGGGCGTGCTCTCCTCCATCCCGCTCGCGGACCTGATCGAGTCGCTTGACCCGCCGGCGCCCCCCGAGGTCCGCGCCGCGGCGCGCCAGCTCCGCTACCGCGAGCTCTGCCTGGTCGCGCTGATGACCACCGAGCCCGAGCCCTTCCCCGACAACTGGATCTACCTGCACGAGCCGCACACCCGCGCGGGCCGCGTGCAGAACTTCGGCGCATGGAGCGTCGACATGGTCCCCAAGGGCGCGACCTGCCTCGGCGTTGAGTACTTCTGCAACGAGGGCGACGAGCTCTGGGAGATGCCGGACGAGGAGGCCGTCGCGATGGCGACGGAGGAGCTCTCCCGCATCGGCCTGCTCGACGGCTCGAAGGTCTTCAACGGCGTGAAGGTGCGCGTCCCGAAGGCGTACCCGATGTACGACCACAGCTACCGCGAGGCCGTCGCCGAGATCCGCGGCTACCTCGAGCACTTCGAGAACCTCAAGACCTTCGGCCGCAACGGCCTGCACCGGTACAACAACCAGGACCACTCGATGTGGACCGCGATCCTCGCGACCCTGAGCTACACCGACGGGATCGCGCGCGACGTCTGGTCGGTCAACACCAAGGCCGAGTACCTCGAAGAGGGCCCGCTGGCGGAGGGGCTCGCGGAGCTCGATCTCGTCGCGTAGGGCGGGCGGCCGGTGAGCGAACCGACCGCGGCCGTCCGACGTGGCCGCCTGCGACAGCGACTCGACGTGCTCCGTGTGCTCGCCGGCACCGATCTGCAGGTCCGCTACGGCCGCGGTGGGCTGCGGGTCCTGAAGTGGCTGCTCGACCCGATTGCGGCCCTCGGCGTCTACCTCGTCCTGATCGTGTTCGTGCTCAGCCGCTCCGAGGAGGCGGTCGGGCTCAGCCTCGCCTGCGCGATCGTTCCCTTCCAGTTCATCGTCACCTCGTCGATCAATGCGCTCTCGGCAGTCACGGCGCGCTCCTCGATCATCGTCAACATGTCCTTCCCGCGACAGCTCCTGCCGATCTCCTCGGTCGCGACCGAGTCGGCCGGGTCGATGGCCAGCGTGCTGATCCTGCCGCTGATGATGTTCGCCTACGGCGTTGCGCCGACCCCGGCGGTGCTCTGGGTGGTGGTCGCCCTCGCCATCACGATCGTCTTCAGCGTGGCATTAGCCTTCCCGGCGACGCTGATCGGGATCTGGTGGCCGGAGTACCTGGGCCTCGCGGTCTCGCTGGTGCGGACCCTGTTCTTCCTCGCGCCCGGGCTCGTCGCGCTCGACCAGATCGTCGGCACCACCCGCGAGTTGATGCCGTTCAATCCGCTGACCGGGATCTTCGAGATCTTCCGTGACGCCCTCCTCTACGGCCAGGCGCCCGCGCTCTGGGAGCTGGGCGCGCCGCTCGTGGCTGCGGCGATCCTGCTGGTGATCTTCGTGCCGATCTACTCGCGCGAGCAGGCGGCGCTCGCGAAGCTGGTCGGATGACGACCGAGGCCGCGCCGACCGGCGAGGTGGTCGCTGAGAACCTCGGCGTTCGCTTCGACTTCGACCGTCGCAGCCGCGTCGTGACGCCGGCGCTATCGCGCATCCGCAGGATCCGGGCGAGCGCCTGGGGGCTGCGTGGCATCGACCTGCACCTCGAGCCCGGCGACGGTGTCGCGCTCGTCGGGCCCACCGGGTCGGGCAAGACGACGATGTTGCGTGTGCTGGCCGGTGTGATCCCCCCGGACGAGGGCACGGTCCGGATCCGCGGCCGGGTGAGCTCGCTGCTCGCCACCGAGGCCGGGGTCGGCCTTCAGCTCACCGGCCGCGAGAACGCGATGCTCCTTGCGGTGCTCGCCGGCCTCTCGCACGCGGAGGCGAGCGCGAGCATGGACCTCGTGGGCGAGCGCGCCCGCCTCGAGGTCGCCTTCGACCGGCCGATCCACACCTACTCGGAGGGGATGCGGGCGCGCCTTCACTTCGCGGTGATCCAGGCGATCACGCCCCAGATGCTGCTCCTCGACGAGGTCTTCGAGGCGCTCGACCACGAGTTCCGGGGGCTGGTCGCCGAGTACGCGGCGCGGCTGCGCGAGCGCGGCGGGATCGTCGTCGCCGCCGGGCACGACCACCCCGCGCTCGATCAGATCTGCCAGCGCGCCGTCTGGCTCGACCGGGGCCACTTGCGCCGCGAGGGCCCGATCGACGAGGTGATCTCGGCGTACCGCGAGACGACATAGTCACTTAGCCGAACCGTTGCTCGAGCAGGTCGGCGCCGCGCTCCGCGCCGTCGTGCTCCCGCCCCCAGGCGGCGATCTCGCGGGCGCGGTCGGCGTAGCGGCGCTCGGCGAGCAGCCGCCGAACCGACCAACGCACGGCCCGCGGTCCGAGCAACCGCCCGGGAAGCATCAGCCCCGCGCCCGAGGAGGCGACCCTGCCGCCGTTCTCGGCCATGTCGCCGCCCGCCGGGCAGACCAGGAGCGGCACGCCCTCGGCGAGCGAGCGCGCGACGGTCCCGTGGCCCCCGCGGGTGATCACCGCGGCCGCGCGCGGCATGAGCTGCGAGTAGGAGGCCCAGTCGACCACGCGGGCGTTCGCGGGCACCGGGCCCTCCCAGCGCCCGCCGGGACGGTTGATCGATGCCAGAACCCGCACGGGCTCCCCCGCGAGGCCCTCGAGGGCGGCCGCCACGAGGCCGCGCCGTGGGTCCTGGCCGGTGCTGGCCGCGACCAGCACCAGGGGCGCGTCGCCCGGTGGCAGCTCGACGTCCGGGTGGGGGAGCTCGAACAGCATCGGCCCGGTCACGTGGACGTGTGGCGGGCGCGGGCGTCGGAACTCGAGCTGCGGGAAGTTGGCGACGAGTACCAGCTCCTCGCTGAGCGCCGGCCCGGGGCCCGCCTGCGGAGGCAGACCGAGCTCGGCTCGCACGCGGTCCGTCGTCACCCGGGCCCGGCGCTCCGCCGCGGCATCGATCCGGCGCCAGCCCCGCCAGAGCATCGCGCCGAGCGGGGTCCGCGGCAGCGCGAGCCCCGACGACCAGGGCGGGCGGTCGGGGCCGTAGAGGGCCCAGGGCTGCGCGATGAGCGTCGCGCGGCGGGCGCCTGCCAGCTCCGCGGCGACGCCCGGCACGGTCCCGAACGGGTCGGAGACGACGACGTCCGGCTCGAACCCGTCGATCACGGCCGCCGCTCCGCGCGCCGCCTCGGCGAAACCGGGGGCGGTCTCGCCCGGCGGCGGCGGGCCCGGGAAGACGATCCGGTCCGGGCCCGGCTCGAAGCGCGCGCCCAGCTGCTCGACGACGTCGCGCCAGCGCTCCGAGGTGAGGATCAGTACTTGGTGGCTCCGCGCGCTCAGGGCGCGGGCCAGCGCAAAGGCCGGGAAGCTGTGGCCGGGCTCGCCGACCACCCCGATCAGGACCTTGATCGGACCCGCGCTCACCGATGCCCCCGGGCGGCGAGCTCCTCGACGAGGACCGCGCCGCGCTCGGCTCCGTCGTGGCCGCGCGCCCACTCGCCGAGCGCCGCCGCGCGCCCGTGGAATCGGCGATCGCGCAGGATCCGCCGCGCCGCCCAGCGCAGCGCGGTGGGCGAGAGCAGGGGCTCGGGCACCATCAGCCCGGCGCCGGCCGCGGTCAGGCGGGCACCGTTCTCGGCCGTGTCGGCGCCGGCCGGGCAGACCAGCACCGGAACGCCCGCGGCGAGCGCGCGGACGATCGTGCCGTGGCCGCCACTCGAGACGACGAGGGCGGTCCGCGCCATCACCTGCGCGTAGGAGAGCCAGTCGACGACCGCCGCGTTGGCCGGGGTCGCCCCCGTCCAGCGCTCGCCGCGGCGGTTGAGCGTCGCCACCACCCGAGCCGGCTCGCCCGCAAGCGCGTCGAGGGCGACGCCGACCAGCTCCTCGGCGACGGCGTGTGTCGTGCTCGGCGCGATCAGGACCAGAGGAGCGTCGCCGCCTGGGAGGTCGACCTCGGGGTGGGGGACCTCGAACAGCATCGGCCCGCAGAGCTCGACGTTGGCGGGCAGCCTCCGGGGCTCGAGCTGCGGGAAGGTGGCGACCAACGCGAGCTCCGCGGAGATCGGGCCGTAGGTCGTGATCCGGCCGGTCGCGTCGCCCAGGGGCGCCAGGCCGAGCTGGCGCCGGTTCTCATCGACGAGCGCGGGCACCCGCTCGAGCCAGCGGGCCTGCGGCCGCAGGGGCCGGACGGCGCGCTCGATGCCGCGCCAGGCGGCCGCGCCCAGCGCCGAGCGCGGCGGGCGCAGCCCCTGCGCGTAGGGCGGCAGGCCCTCGCCCTGGACCGGATAGAGCGTCGGGATCAGGGTCGCGTGGGGCAACCCGGTGAGCTCGGCGGCGAGCGCGGCGGCCGGGGCGACGAGGTCGGCGACGACGAGATCGGCGCCGCGTCCTTCGATCGTCTCGGCGAGGGAGCGCGCGGCGTCGGCGACGGTCGGGCCGGCCGCGCCGGGGTCCGCGCTCGGGAAGGCGGCGTACTCGCGACCCGGGAGGAAGTCGAGGCCGAGGCCCGCGACGGTGCCTCGCCAGCGCTCGGCGAGCTCGACCGCGACCTCGTGCCCGCGGCCGGCGAGCGCGCGCGAGAGGGCCAGGGCAGGGAAGGCGTGGCCCTCCCCGAAGCCCGCCGAGACGATCACGCGCAGCGGGGAGCCCATCTCATTGCTTGATCGCGTGGCGTTCGACGAGCTCGGCGGCGCGCGCCGGCCCGTCGTGCTCGCGGGCCCAGGCGGCGATTGCCCCCGCGCGCTCCGCGAAGCGGGGTTCGGCGAGCATCGTGCGCGCAACCGAGCGCAGGGTCCCGGCGCCGAGCAGCGGGGCCGGGATCATCCGCCCCGCTCCCGACCAGGCGACGCGGGCGCCGTGCTCGGCGTCGTCCGGCATCGCGGGGCTGACGAGGACGGGGACGCCCTCGGCGAGCGCCTTCACCACGGTGCCGTGGTTACCGTGGCAGACCACCAGCGAGGCCGCGGCCATCGCCTGCGCGTAGTCGACCCAGTCGACGACGACCGCGTTCGCGGGCGGCGGGCCCTCCTCCCCGAGTCCGCGCCCCCCCAGGGTGACGAGCACCCGCACCGGCTCCTGGCCGAGCGCCGCGAGGGCGGTGTGCACGAGGCGACCGTCGGGGTCTTTGACCGTGCTCGGGGCAACGAGGACGAGCGGGTCGTCTCCCGGCGGCAGAGCGACGGGCGGGTGCGGCAGGTCGAGGCCGATCGGCCCGACGACGTGGACGCCGGGCGGCCAGGCGCGCTCGTACTCGAGCTGGGGGAGCGTCGCGACCAGCACGAGCTCGCGGGGGTCGGCCGCGTCGGGGTCCGCGCGGGGCGCGAGCCCGAGCGCGACCCGGTCGCGGTTGAGCTCGCGCTGCGAGACGGCAAGCCAGCGGGTGCTCGGCAGGCGGGTCCGCAGCGCCGGGCCCGCGGCACGCCAGGCGGCGGCGCCGAGGCGGGTGCGGGCCGGGAGCAGCCCGAGCGAGAAGAACGGGAGCCCGGGGGCGTGCAGCGGGTAGACCTCGGGGAACAGGGTCGCGCGCGGCGTCCCGGTCACCTCGGCGGCGAGCGACGGCGTGAGCGTGAGCGCGTCGCCGACGACCACGTCAGGCTCGAACTCGCCGATGCGGGCGACGAGCCCGCGCACGGTGTCGGCGAGGGCCGGCTCGGCGGCCGCGGCGGTGCCGTCGGGGGGCTCGGCGATCGCCCGCTCCGAGCCCGAGAAGCGCAGGCCGAGGCCCTCCGCGGTCGCGCGCCAGCGCGCGAAGCCGCAGAAGAGGACCTCGTGGCCGCGGGACCGCAGCTCGCCCGCAAGCGCAAGCGCCGGGAGCGTGTGGCCCGCGAGGCCGACGGCGCCGACGATCACCCGCAGCCCGGCGCTCACGCCGCAACCGCCTCGCCATCGACCGCGCGCTCAACGAGCTCGGCGCCGGCGGCGGCGCCGTCGTGGGTCCTCGCCCAGGCGGCGATCGCCTCGGCGCGCCGCCCCGGCCGCGGGTCGCCGAGGAGCCGCCGCACCGCCGCGCGCAGGGCTCCTCGGCCGAGCAGCCGCTGCGGGAGCATCAGGCCCGCGCCCGCCCAGGCGACCCGGGCCCCGTTCTCAGCCTGGTCCCCGGCCCGGGGGGCGACGAGCACAGGCTTGCCCTCGGCCAGAGCGCGTGCGACGGTCCCGTGACCGCCGTGGCAGACGACCGCGGCCGCCCGTGGCATCACCTGCGCGTAGGGGACCCAGTCGTGGACGGCTGCGTTCGCGGGTACCGGCCCGGACCATCTGCCGCCGGGCCGGTTGAGCGAGACGACGACCCGCACGGGCTCATCGGCGAGGGCGTCCAGCGCCACGCGGGCGAGCCGCTGCTCGGGGTCGCGCTCCGTGCTCGCCGCGACCAGCACCAGCGGTCGATCCGCCGGCAACTCGATCTCGGTCTGGGGGAGCTCGAACGACATCGGGCCGGTGACGTGCGCGCCCGCCGGCCAGCGCCGCGGGTACTCGAGCTGCGGGAAGGTCGCGACCAGCGCGAGGCGCTCGCTGATCTGCCCGTCATAGCGCGTGAGCGAGGGCAGGCCGAGCTCGGCGCGGGTGGCGTCGATCCCGGCCCTCACCGCGCGCAGGCGCGTGTTCGGCAGGCGCGTGCCGACCGCCGGCCACAGCGCCCGCCAGGCGGCGCGCCCGAGCGGCGTGCGCGCCGGCTGTAGCCCCAGCGGGTAGAACGGCAGCCCGGGCTCGTGTGCCGGGTAGGGATGGGGTATCAGCGTTGCCCGCGGTATCCCGGCGACCTCGGCGGCGAGCGCGGGGGTGAGCGTCCACATGTCGGCGACGACGAGATCCGGGCGGAATCCTCGGAGCTTGGGCGCGAGCTCGCGGGCGGCTCGGGCGAGGCTCGGCGCGCCCGCGGGCGCGGGGGCGCCCGGGAAGGCGATCCGCTCGGCGGCGGCGGCGAAGCCGAGCCCGAGGCCCTCGACGAGCTCGCGACGTTCCTCGAAGGTCTCGACGAGCATCTCGTGGCCGCGCCCGCGGAGCTCGCGGGCGAGGGCGAGGGCGGGGTAGAGGTGACCGGTCCACCCGACCGACGCGACGACGATCCTCAGCGATCGTGCCACGCGCTCAGCGCCGGTCCGTCCAGGCTCGCTGCCGGCGGGGGAGCAGCCGGCGCCGCGCGTAGCCTGGCGCGCCGATGCCCACGTCGGTCGCGACCCGCGCTGCGCCCGCCAGCGCACCCGTCCGCAGCCGCACGGGCAGCTCCGCGCTCGGCAGCCGCAGGGCGACGTCGTCGGCGAGCAGGAGGCGGGTCAGCAGGCGCGAGTAGACGTTGCTGCGCATCGCCACCAGCCAGGGCTTGCGCGATGCATGGTGCAGGAGGTAGGGCTCGGTCCCGTCTTCGTAGGCACAGCGAAGCCGCCCGGCGTCGACGAGACGCAGCCCGCCGAACGGCGGGATCGGCGCCAGCCGGGCGGGGTACGCGACCACCTCATCGGGGCGCAGCCGGGCGCGCGCGACGGCGTTGACGACGTCCTGGTCGAGGTAGTAGAGGGGGTCGCGCTCCTCGCCACCGCCGCCGAGCCAGGTCTCGTCGGCGTCGATCGCGAGCTGCCTCTCCTCGGCGAGCGCCATTACCCGATCCCCCGCCGAGCCGCCGAAGAAGAGGGCGCTCGAGGTCAGATAGGGACCGCGCGGGACCTCGCCGAGCCCGAGCAGCTCCCCCCACTCTGAAAACCAGCGGTCGCGGTCGTTTCGGAACGCGACCAGGCTCCCCGACGACGCGGACTCGATCAGCTCGCCGAGCGGCCGGGTGACGATCACGTCGGCGTCGAGCAGGATCATCACCTCGGCGCGCCGGGAGAGCGGCGCCGCGAACTTGAGCAGGCTGGGCGGCCCGCCGCGGGGCGCGGGGACGATCTCGGCGTGCGGGGCGAGCAGTTCTCGCTGGCGCGCCTCCATCCCGCAGTCGCAGACGACGAAGGGCTCCGCGTGGCCGAGCAAGCGGAGCGAATTGAGAAGCGCGACGGCGCCGGGGAAGAAGTCGCGGCCGGTGACGCAGTAGATTCCCACCTCCCGGGTGCTCGGCGGTCGCACGAGCGGGGGAGTGTACGGTCGCGTCCAGGCGGCCGAGGCCGAACTAGGGTGTCGCCCATGCGCAGGCCGGACCCGCGGAACGTGCTCCACCGGATCATGAACTCGAGCGGATTCGGCCGCTCCCGGATGCTGCTCGCGGCTCCGCGCCTCGCGGTCTCCGGCGACCCGACGAGGCGGACGCTCGGGAGGATCCTCGCGGCGACGGCCCTCGACCGGCTCTCGCCGGCCGAGCGCGCCTGGATCGAGCGGGTCGAGGCGCGGCGGCGGGTCCTCGCCGAGGACGGCGCCGAGGTCCGCGCCGAGTTCGCGGCGGGCCCCGACTCGGCGAGCGGGCTGCGGACCCGCTCCGAAGAGAGGATCCTGCTGCGCCTGGGCGTCGCGTTCATGAGCATCACGGACCTGTGGGGCCGCTTCCTGCTCAAGCTCGTGCACGAACTGGGCCCGGCCTCAGCGCTCGAACTCGGCACCGCGTTCGGGATCTCGACCGCGTTCCAGGCCGCCGGGCTCGAGCTCGGCCATCGCGGCCGGATGGTGACCCTCGACGCGGCTGCCGACTGGGGTGAGGTCGCGCAGCAGGGGCTCGACGAGCTCGGCCTGGCCGGCCGGGTCGAGCGCAGGCTCGGCTGGATCCACGAGACCCTCGGGGACGCGGTCGCGGACGCCGCGCCGGTCGACTACGTCTTCGTCGACGCCGAGCACCAGGCCGAGCCGACGATCCGCTACTTCGAGCTGATGTTGCCGCGGCTCGCGCCGGGAGCCGTCGTGGTCTTCGACGACATCTCGTTCAACCGCGAGATGCGCCGCTGCTGGGGGACGATCCGCCGGCACCCGGCGGTCCTCGTCGCCCTCGACCTCGGCCGGATGGGAGTGGTCGCGGTGGACGGCGGTCAGGCGCCCGGCCGGCGCATCACATAGCGCGAGAAGACGTCGGCGACGTCGGCCCGCAGCCGCGCACCGCGGGCGCGCGCCCCGCGGCGGAAGCGAAGCGGCACCTCTTCCTCCGGAATCCGAAGCGCGATTCGCGGGCCGAGCAGAAGGCGCGCCATCAGGCGCGAGTAGAGGCCGTGGTAGATCGGCGTGAGCCACGGCTTGCGGCCGAAGTGGTGCAGGACGAAGGGGGGATCGCCATCGCGGTACTCGCAGCGCACAGCTGCGAGGTCGGCGAGCTCGACGCCTGCGAACGGCGGGTTGGGGGCGAGCCGGTTCGGCAGCACCTGCCGGTCGCCCGGCTCGACCTTCGCCATCAGGATCGCGTTCAAGACGTCCTGCTCGGGATAGCGAAACGGGTAGCCGGGCTCGTCGCGACCGAACAGGCCGCGCTCGATCTCGGCGCGGCGCTGGCGGTCGTCGAGCAGCTCCAGCACCCGCGCGCCGGTGGCGCCGCCGCAGAGGACGAGCCCGGAGGAGACGTAGCGGTCGCGGCGGAGCTGGCCGAGGTCGAGCAACTTGCCCCACTCCGCGAAATAGCGGTCGCGGTCGTTCTCGAACGCGACGATGCGATCCTCGCCGGCGCGCTCGATCAGCGGCGCGAGCGGCCGCGTGGCGATCATGTCGACGTCGATCAGGACCGCGACGTCCGCGGGGTGGGCGAGCGGCGCCACGGTCTTCGCCAGCCACGGCCGGTTGGTGAGCTCCGCGGGCGCCGGGATGACGGTCGCGTGCGCCTCGAGCAACTCGCGCTGCCGCCGCTCGAGCCCGCAGTCGAGCAGGTACATCTGTTCGCGGTGCCCGTGCAGCCGCAACGAGTTGAGCAGGGCGACCGCGCCGAGGAAGTACCGGCTGTCGGCGACGCAGTAGAAGGCGGCGGCGCTCACGCCCGCCTGCGGATCCGCCGCGCGTACCAACGGCCGAGGTCCCATACGTCGACCGCGCGCCGCTCGATCCGCGCCGGCCAGCCGCGGCGCAGCCGGCGCGGCAGCTCCTCCTCGGCGATCGGGATCGCTACATCGTCGCCGAGCCACAGCCTGCGCAGCAGTTGCGAGTACGGACCGTGGTAGAGCGGCTCGAGCCAGGGCTTGACGACGAAGTGGTGGAGGACGTAGGGCTCGACGCCGTCGTCGTAGGCGCACCGCAGCGTCGCCGGGTCGAGGACGCGGAGCTCGTTGAGCGGTGGGACCGGGGCGAGCCGCGGGTCCAGGACCTCGACCCGCCCGGGCTCGAGCCGCGCGGCGATCACGGCGTTCAGTACGTCCTGGTCGAGGTAGGCGAGCGGGTAGCCCGGCTCGTCGCGGCCGAACCAGGAGCGCTCGTAGTCGGCCCGCGGCAGGCGGTCGTCGACCAGCGCGAGCACCTCCGCGCCCTCCTTGCCGCCGAGCGCCACGAGCCCGGAGGAGACGTACGGCGCCCGGCGGACCGGACCGAGGTCGAGCGCCGAGCCCCACTCGGGGACGAACCGGTCCATCCGGTCCTTGACCGCGACGACGCCACCCCGCGCCGCGCGCTCGATGAGCGGCGCGAGCGATCGCGTCGCGACCATGTCGACGTCGATCAGGACCATCACCTCGGCGGGATGCGCGCGGGGAGCGAGCGTCTTCAAGAGGTACGGGGGAACGTCCGGCGGGGCGTCGAGGACCGTCACGTGGGCTTCGAGCCGCTCGCGGTGCGCGGGCGCGAGCCCGCAGTCGAGCAGGTAGATCGGCTCCTCGTGGCCGACGAGCCGCAGCGAGTTGATCAACCCGATCGCGCCGAGGAAGTAGACCTCGCTCGACATGCAGTAGAACGCGGCCCCGCTCATCGGTCGCGGGCCCGGCGGCGGCGCCTCGCGGCCTCGATCCGCGTGCCGATCGGCGCCGGGAGCCGGTCCCCGAGGTGCCAGCGCGGCAGGTCCTTGGCGCTCGCCCATGCGCGCGCCCAGCGCGCCCGCGGCCCCCGGCGCAGCCAGAGCGGGACGTCGGTGTCCGGGACGCGGATCGCGCCGTCGGCCGCGAGGAGCAGCCGGGAGAGCAGGCGCGAGTAGACGCTGGTGTAGGTCGGCTCGAGCCACGGCTTGCGCACGAAGTGGTGGACGACGTAGGGCTCGGTGCCGTCGCGAAACGAGCAACGCAGCGTCGCCGGGTCGCGGAGCCGCAGCCCGCGGAACGGCGGGTTGGGGGCCAGCTCGTTGCCGAGGCGGGTCACGCGATCGGGCCCCTCCTGGCTCATCAGGATCGCGTTCAGGACGTCCTGCTCGGGATACGTGAACGGATAGCCGGCGACCTTGCGCCCATAGAACCCGAGCTCGATGTCGACCCGGCGCTGGCGGTCATCGAGCAGCTCCAGCACCCGGCCGCGCTCCTCGCCGCCGAGCGCGACGAGGCCGGAGGACACATACGGGCGGCGGCGCAGAGGGCCGAGGTCCAGGAGGTCGCTCCAGTCCGGGCAGAATCGGTCGGCGTAGTTCTCGAACGCGATCACCCGTCCGCCGGCGGCCTGCTCGATCAGCGGCAGGAGTGAGCGGGTCGCGATCATGTCGGCGTCGATCAGGACCGCGACCTCGGCGGGATGGGCGAGGGGCGCGATCGTCTTGAGCAGCCAGGGAGGAGAGTCCGCCGGCCCCGGGACGACGACCGCCTCCGCCGAGAGCCGCTCGCGCTGGGCGAGGGTGAGCCCGCAGTCGAGGACGTACACGGGCTCGCCGTGGCCGACGAGACGCAGCGAGTTGATCATCCCGACGGCGCCCAGGAAGAAGCGCTCGTCTGCGACGCAGTAGAACGCCGCAGCGCTCATCCGCCGCTCTCCCTTCCCGGTCCGCGCAGCCGGGCGGCGAGGGGCTCGCGGACGTGCCAGCGCAGCCGCTGCCCGGCGTTCACGCGCTTGCGCTCGAGGTAGGCCAGGGGCCCGCGCCGGAACCGCAGCGGGACCATCTCGGCGGGGACCCGGATCGCCAGGTCCGGGCCGGCGAGGCAGCGGTGCAGGAGCCGCGAGTAGATCCCGTGGTGGGTACGCTCGAGCCAGGGCTTCACGATGAAATGGTGAAGGGCGTAGGGCTCGGTGCCGTCCGCGTAGGCGCAGCGGAGGGTCGCCGCGTCGCGGAGCTCGACGCCCGGGAACGGCGGCACGGGTGTCAGGCGCGCGTCGTGCGCCGTGACGAGCTCCCCGTCGACCTCGTCCGCGAGCACCGCGTTCAAGACGTCCTGGTCGGCGTAACGCAGCGGGTAGCCGGGCTCGTCGCGTCCCCACATGGTGCGGTCGATGTCGATCCGCCCCTGAAGCTCCGCCACCCGGCCGAGCACCGGCTGCGCGAGTCCACGATCCATGCAGACGAGCGCGAAGGCGAGGTATGGCCGGCGGGGCAGGCGTCCGAGACCGAGGGCCTCGCCCCATTCCGCGACGTGGCGGTCCATGTCGTTCCGAAACGCGACGACGCGGCCGCGGGCGGCCTCGTCGACGATCGCGTCGAGCGAGCGCGTGACGATCATGTCCGTGTCGATCAGGACCATCGTCTCGGCGGGCCGCTCGCGGGGGGCGATCGTCTTCAGCAGGGTCGGAGGCGAGTCGACGGGCGCGTCGACCAGGGTCGCGTGCGGGGCGAGCAGGTCGCGCTGGGCCGCGGTCAGCCCGCAGTCGAGCAGGACGACGGGCTCGGTGTGCCCGACGATCCGCAGCGAGTTGATCGTCCCGACCGCTCCGAGGAAGTAACGCGCGTCGGCGACGCAGTAGAACGCGGTCTTCACGGCGCAGCGCCGCGCGCCCTTCTCGCCCGCGCGGCAAGCGGCGCCGCGACGTGCCAGCGCAGCCGCTCGCGGGCATTCACCGCCGTCCGCTCTGCCCACGCGAATGGCCCGGTGCGAAGGCGCAGCGGGATCTGGTCGTCGGGGACGCGGATCGCGACGTCCGGCCCGACGAGAAGCCTGCGCAAGAGGCGCGAGTAGACCCCGTGATGGGTGCGCTCGAGCCAGGGTTTCGCGTTCCAGTGGTGGATGCCCAGAGGCTCGGAGCCGTCGGCATACGCGCAGCGCAGCGTCCGCTCGTCCTCGACCCGAAGCCCGGCGAACGGGGGCGAGGCGAGAAGCCTGCCGTCGAGCTCGGTCACCCGCGTGGGGTCGGCGCGAGTCGAGAGCGCGGCGTTCATCAGGTCCTGGTCGGCGTGAACATAAGGATATTCGTCGACGTTCTGGCGCCAGTAGGTGAGCTCCCAGTCGACGTCCCCGGCGTGGTCGTCGAGCACCCGCACGATCTCGTCGCCGAGTGATCCTCCGCAAAAGACGAGCGCCGAGCACAGGTAGGGCGTGGGCCGAACGTCGCCGCCGAGGAGTTCGCCCCACTGGGGCATCGAGCGCTCCATCCCGGTCCCGAAGGCGAGCGCGTTGCCATCCGCCGCGCTGTCGATCAGATCGGCGAGGCGACGGGTGACGATCACGTCGGCGTCGGCGAGGACCATCGAGCTCGCGGGATGGCGCCGGGGGGCGATCCCCTTCAGCAGGTTCCCGGGGATCTCGGCAGGCCCTTCGATGAGGTTCACCTCGGCGTCGAGCAGCTCCCGCTGGCGCTCGGTGAGGCCGATGTCGAGGACGTGGATGGGCTCGTCGTGGCCGACGAGGCGCAGCGAATTGATCAGCCCGACCGCTCCGAGGAAATAGCGCGCGTCGGCGACGGTGTAGAAGGCGGCGCGGTCCATCGTCGTCAGCCCTTTCGGCCGTCCGCGCCGCGGCCCCGGACGCGCGCCGCAAGCGGCTCGCGGACGTGCCAGCGCACGCGTTCGCGGGCGTTGACGCGGGCCCGCAGCGCCCAGGCACGGATGCCGCCGCGCATGTGGGGCGGGATCTCGGCCTCGGGGACCCGGATCGCCAGGTCCGGCCCGATCAGGAGCCTTCGCATCAGTCGAGAGTAGATCCCGTGGTGGGTCGGCTGAAGCCAGGGCTTCACGACGTGGTGATGGACGAGGTACGGCTCGGTCCCGTCCGCGTAGGCGCAGCGCAGCCCCTGTTCGTCGAGAAGCCGCAGGCCTGAAAAGGGCGGCGTGGGGGCGAGCTGCTCGTCGAGGACGTCGATTCGGTCTTCGTCCACGCGGGTCGCCAGGATCGCGTTCAGGATGTCCTGGTCGGCATAGAGCCATGGGTAGTCGCTTTCGCCCGCCCGCCACCAGGTCCGATCGAAGTCGACGTGCCCCTGAAGATCGGAGAGGAGGTTGAGGATGCGCCCTCCGAGCTCGCCCTCGGCGGCGATCGCCGCCGAGCTCACGTACGGCATCCCGCGCATCGGCCCGAGCCCGAGCAGCTCTCCCCAGCCATCCGTCCGTCGCTGCACCGGATTGGCGAACACGACGATCCGGCCCTCGACGGCGCGCTCGGCGAGCGGGCGTAGCGAGCGCGTCGCGACCATGTCGGTGTCGAGCAGGATCATCGCCTCGGCCGGTGCCGCGAGCGGCGCCTCCGTCTTCAGCAGCCATGGCGGGGAGTCACCACGCGCGGAGTGAAGGGTCGCCTGCGCGGCGAGCAGCTCGCGCTGGGGCTCGGTCAGCCCGCAGTCGAGGACGTGGATCGGCTCGCGGTGGCCGAGGAGGCGGAGTGAGTTCACGAGGCTGACCGCGCCGACGAAGTAGCGCTCGTCGGCCACGCAGTAGAACGCCGCTCCCGGAGCCGTCCCGGGATCCCGGCCGCCGCTCACGGCGAGCCTCCGAGCCGCCAGCGGAGCTGCTGCCGGGCCTTCACCGCCAGCCGCTCGGCGGCGGGCAGCGCGCCGGCGCGAAGCCAGCGCGGGATCTCTTCCTCGGGCAGCCTGATCGCGACATCATCGCCCGTCAGCAGGCGTCGCAGGAGGCGCGCGTAGACGCCCTCGTAGGCGGGGTGCTGCCATGGCTTCGGGGAGAGCGAGTGATGCAGGAGGTAGGGCTCGGTGCCGTCGGCGTAGGCGCAGCGCAACGTCGCCACGTCGATCAGCTCGACCCCCTCGAACGGGATCATCGGCGCGAGCCGGGCGTCGAGCGCGACCACCTGCTCGTCGTCGCAGAGCCCGGCGAGGGCGGCGTTGAGGATGTCCTGGTCGGCGTAGAGCAGGGGGTAGGAGGCGTCGTGGTGGCCGAAGTAGGAGCGGTCGTAGTCGATCCGGCCCTGGCCCTCCTCGATCGCCCCGAGGACCTCCTCGCCGGGCGAGCGGGCCGCGGCGACGAGGCCCGAGCAGACGTAGGGGCGGCGCCGCAGCGCGTCGAGGCCGAGCAGCTCCGCCCACTCGGGCACGAAACGATCGGAGTTGTTGCGGAAGGCGACGATCCGGCCCGCCGCGGCCTCGGCGAGCAACGGGTCGAGCCGGCGGGTGACGATCATGTCGGTGTCGAGCAGGACCATGACGTCGGCGGGGCGCTCGAGCGGCAGCACGGCCTTCAGCGTGTAGGGCTCGCGTCCCGGTGGCGCCGGCACGACCGTCGCCTCCGCGCCGAGGGCCTCCGCCTGAACTCGTGAGAGCCCGCAGTCGAGGGCGAAGATCGGCTCGTCGTGGCCGTGCAGGCGCAGCGAGTTGACGAGCCCGATTGCGCCGACGAAGTAGGGCGCGCTCGAGACGAGGTAGAAACAGGCCCCGCGTGCCACTAGCCGCCGATCGTGTCCGCCGGGACCGCCGGGCGCAGCCGGCGCCAAAGCCGGGTGAGCCCCTCGTCGGCGCGCGGGTCGAGACACCAGGTGTCGCGCTGCTCGGAGAGCGTCTCGTAGCCGAGACGCTCGAGCCGCACCCGGCACTCCTCGCGCTGCTCGGCCCCCATGAAGAGGTGCTCGTAGACGACGAGGGCCGGGCGGTAGCGCTCGAGGTCGACCTGGGCGAGGACCTCGTGGTCGTAGCCTTCGGTGTCGATCACGAGCAGGTCGATGACGTCGACCCGATGGCGGCGGCAGAGGCTCGCGAACGTGAGGCTGCGGACCTCGGAGCGCACTACGCGCCGGTTCTCGTCCGGCACGAAGACCGAGCCGCTGCGCTCCACGGCGTCGGGAGAGACCGAGCCGAAGACGTCGAGCACGCGCTCCGAATCCTCGTCCGCCCAGACGAGCTCGTAGAACGGCACGGTCCCGTCGCGATCGGTGATCGCGGCGTTCTCGAATGCGACGGCGCCGGCGTGGGCCGCGTAGTTGCGGCGCAGCCGCTCGAACACCGCCGGTGCCGGTTCGACCATGACGCCGCGCCAATCGAGCCGCTCGATGTAAGGACGCAGGTGCGATTGCTCGACGCCGTCGTTGGCCCCGATCTCGATGAAGAAGGCGCGCGGGTATGCCGCGGCGAAGGCGTCGAGCAGTCGGGTCGCGGCCATCCGTCGCTCGCGCCGCCGCGCGCGCAGAGCCCGCCATCGCTCGCGGATCATCGCCCGATCGGCACGGCGTAGAAGTCCACGGTGATCTCGTCGGTGCCCGGCGTGAGGAAACGAATCTGGTCGGAGTTCGGCGCGAGCCCGAACTCGCCGGGATAGTCGAGGCCCTCGGGCGCGCGCAGCAGCAGCCCGTTCGCGGCGGTGCCCTCGATGAACACGTAGCCGTCGCCCTCGTCGAAGCTCACCCGCCGGGCGCCCGGGCGGTAGAGCATCGCCTCGAGACGCTCGAGCCCGTCGACCTGCACGCCGTCGACGCGGCCGACGACGAGCTCGCCCCGACCGGCGGGCGGGACCTCGATGGGCTCGCCGCTGGCTCCGCTCGCGCTGCCGATCGATCGCGGCTCTCCGCAGCGGTCGGGAATGCGGCCCAGGACCTGCCACGCGCCGCCCGTGTGAAGGGGGGCGTAGTTGCAGAGCATCGCGACCATCGTTGCGGGCGAGTCGAAGCCGGGGTACCGGCCGAGCGGATTGGCCGCCTGGCGCAGGATCCGCTCGGGGGCGCCCGCGGACTCGAGCGCGTCGGCGTTGCGATCGTCGAGGTCCTCGGTCCAGGCGACGTAGGGTTGGAAGGCCGGGACCGGGCGCCACTGCAGGCCGTACGCCCAGACCGCCGCGGCCTCGGCCGGATCGACGTGGACGGTGCGGCCCTCGAGCGCGGCAAGCGTCCGCTCGTCGAGCCCGTACGCCGCGGCCGCGGCCGCGCGGCTCGTCTCGATCTCGTCCTCGAGGCGCCCAGGGTCGGCAAGCGTGGCGAGGGTCTCGGCGCCGGTGCGGATGTTCTCGGTGGGGTCGGTCAGCGGGTAGCCCTCGAAGGCGGGGGTGAAGCCGGCGATCGCGATGCCCGCGATCGCGAGCCCCGCGCCGATCCGCAGCCCGAGCCGCGATACGGGCAGGGCGATGCAGGCGCCGAGCATCGTCGCGAAGAACGTCGCCATGTGGAACTCGTCGTGGGATACGAAGCCGGCCTTGAAGGCGGTGAACGCGACTATCGCCAGGATCCCGAGGGTCGCCAGGCGCCGAGGCCCGGGCCAGCCCTTGGTCGCGAGCCAGGCGAGCGCGCCGACGACGGCGACGATCGCCGGCGCCAGCACGTAGTCGAAGTCGCGCGTCTCCCATTCGAGTCGGGCGCCGCTCGAGTAGCCGGAGACGATCTCCCAGCTCCCGGAGAGGAACGGGCCGACGTCGCCGATCCCCTGGCCGGCGGCGAACCACAGGGCCACCAGCGAGCCGAGGAGGACGGCGCCGAGGATGCCCAGGTTGCGGCGGCGATGCTCCTCCAGAGCGATCGCGGTCACGACCACGAGCGCGAGCACGACCAGACCGGTGTTCAGCTTGGCGAGCAGCTCGATCGCGGCGAAGGCGCCGCCGCCGACCAAGACCAGCCGGCGCACCCAGGCGGGCGATCCAGGAGCGAGGGCGGCGATGCACCAGATCAGCGCGAGGCCGACGACGGCGGCGTCGGTGCGGACCGCGTCGGCGCCGAGGTCGCCGCGCATGAGGAGCGCCGCGACGAGGGCGGCGGCGAGCGCCAGCAGCAGCGGGTAGCTGCGCCGCGCGGCCCAGACGAGGCTGACCGAGAGCGCGAGGTGCAGCACGATCCCATAGAGCACGGCGAGCCGGGCCGGCCACTCGTGGAAGGCGAGATAGGTCTTCAGGAAGCCGAGCGGGCCGTAGCTGAAAATGAGCTCGGCGCCGTGGTCGATGCCGAGCTCGGCGGCGAGGCTGAGACCGGCGTACGTCGAGATGTCCAGGCTGAACGGCCGCGGCGCGACGAAGCCGCCGGCCCACGTGAGACAGAAGACGAGCAGGCCCAGGGTCCAGGTCGAGGTGAGTAGCGCCCGGGCCCGATCGAGGGCCTGCAAACGAGGGACCCCGAGCAGGGGCGGGGCGGCGCGCTTGGATTCCATCGGCGTCGCAGTCACGTTAGTAGGGGCCCCGCCGCTCGAGGCCGGCCCCCGGGCCTGCTCCTATCCTGCTGCGATGCCAGCCATCCCGGCCCGAGAAGCCGGCGAGATGCCCGCCTCCGGCGCGTTCGGCCGGGGTCCCACGCGGCGCTGCGAGTGGTGTGGCGCCGAGCTCGGCGCAGGCGCGCGGCGGCTGCGCCGCAGGACCGTCTGCGGGCGCTGCGGGGTCGCGACGACCGATCCGCTGCCCTCCGACGCGGAGCTCGAGAGCGCCTACCGCGGGTGGTACCGACCCGCGTCCGGGCGCTTCGCGGGACCCGGCGACGCGATCCTGCGGCGCCTGCGGAACCGGCTCGCGAGCCACCTCGACCGGGCCGCGCCCCCCGGGCCCGTGCTCGATGTTGGCGCCGGCGCCGGGCACCTGCTCGATGCGCTAGCCGCCCGCGGCCGGTCCGCGGTCGGGCTCGAGCGCGCAGCCTCGGCGCGGCCCGGCATCCGGGCCGCCGAGCTCGGCGAGCTCGACGGCGAGTGGGCGGCGATCGTCTTCTGGCATTCGCTCGAGCACCTGCGCGGGGCCGGCGCGGCCCTCGACCAAGCCGCCCGCATGCTCGCCCCGAACGGCCTGCTCGTGGTCGCGATGCCGAACGCCGCCAGCCTGCAGGCCGCCGTCTTCGGCGATCGCTGGCTCGCGCTCGACTTCCCGCGCCACCTCGTTCACGTCCCCGAGGGGGCGCTCCGCGACCGCCTCACCGGGCTCGGCCTGCGGGTGGAGCGCACGAGCCCGCTGCGCGGCGGGCAGGCGGTCTTCGGCTGGCTGCACGGGCTCGTCGGCGCGCTCCCCGGTGCCCTCGACCTCTACGCGGCGATCCGCCGAGGCGGGGCGCGCGAACGGCCGCTGCGCGCGCCGCGGCGCGCCGCCGCCCTCGCCGCCGGGTCGATCCTGCTTCCGGTCGCCGTGGCAGCGGCCCTGCTCGAGGCCGCGCTCGGGCGCGGCGGCAGCACCTACGTCGAGGCCCGCCGTGTCTGAGCTCGCCGGCGCCAAGGTGGCGGTCGTCATGCCCGCCCTGAACGCGGCGCGGACGATCGAGCCGCTCGTCGCGCAGATCCCGCGCGACTGGGTCGACGAGGTGATCGTCGTCGACGACGC
>DASUSH010000034.1:0-26663 GCA_036375215.1 Solirubrobacterales bacterium | reverse complement strand
GGGACCCGGTGCTGGTGCGCATCTACCTGGACGACGCGACCTGCACCGCTCCGGCCGACGCCACCGGGACCGTGGCGCAGTTCAACGGCGGTGGGATCGCCGTGGGCGTCCCGTCCGATGCCACGAGCACGATCCGTGCCGCCGCAGTGGACGCCGCCGGCAACCAGTCGGGCTGCTCGAACGCGGCGGCCTATATCGAGGACTCGACGGCCCCCGACACCGCGATCGGGTCGGGCCCCGCCGGGACCGTCGCGACGAACGACGTCACGTTCACCTACGCGGGGGTGCCGGTCGCCGACGCGGCGAGCTTCGAATGCCGGCTGGACTCCGGCGACTTCGCCGCCTGCCCGGCCTCGGGAGCTGAGTTCGCGGACCTGCCGGACGGGGCCCATACGTTTGAGGTGCGCGCGACGGACGCGGCCGGGAACACCGACGCGACGCCGGCCGCCGCCTCGTTCTCGGTCGACACGACGGTGACTCCTCCGGTCGGCGACCTGCTCGCCCCGGACACCGTCCTCGAGAAGAAGCCGCCGCGGAAGATCAAGACCGACGAGCGCAAGGTCCGCGTCAGGTTCAGGTTCGCCGGCTCAGACGAGACCACCCCCCAGTCCGCCCTCTCGTTCGAGTGCAAGTTCGACGGCAAGCCGGTCGACGATTGCGAGTCGCCGATCCGCAGGAAGGCGAAGCTCGGCAAGCACGTCTTCACGGCCGCGGCGGTCGACGCGGCCGGGAACACGGACCCGAGCCCCGCGCGCTCGCGCTTCAAGGTGATCCCGGAGAGCTGAGCCCGGCTCGGGCCGTCACCGCCGGGGCCGGTGGACGATCTCGAGCTTCAGCCCGTCGGGATCGTGCAGGAAGACGGCGTAGTAACCCGGCGTGTAGCCGTACTCGCGGGGCTCGGACTCGATCGTGGCGCCGTTCGCACCTGCCCACGCCGCGCGCTCGTCCACGACCTCGCGCGAATCCGCGGCGAACGCGATGTGGTGGATGCCGAGGTCGTAGCGGTCGTATGGGCGCGCCCGCTCGCGCGACTGGCGCTCGCGCAGGCTCACGGATCCCATCCCGCCCTCGCGGCCGACGTAGACGACGCGCTCGCCGCGCTCCCCTTCGATCTCGGTCGTCCGGGTGTAGCCGAGCGGCTCGAGCAGGCCCGTGTAGAAGGCGAGGCTGCGCTCCAGGTCCGAGACGACGAGGTCGAGGTGGTCGATCGCGTCCACCGCGCTCACACCGCGGCCCCGAGCAGCAGCCCGAGTTGGCGCGACTGGGCGAGGAGCGCGCCGTCGGGCGTCCACAGCTCGCCGTTCTCGTCGAAGAACCCGTCGCGGACGAGCTTCGAGTCGAAGCGGCCGAGGAGCAGGCGGCCCTCGAGCGGCAGCGGCGCGCGGAAGTGGATCGTGAGTTCGATCGTCGGCGCGGCGGCGAGCTGCTTCAGGCGCGGCCACGGCGCCGGGAACCATGCGTCCGCGAGGATCGCGACCGCCGCCGCGTCGATCGGCCGCTCCTCGCGCAGCCCCAGCCAGCCCCCGGTCAGGGAGTGCTCGGAGCCGGAAAACGGCGCGTCGCCGAAGCGGTGCTGCATGTCCATCCGCCCGAGGAACGGCGGCGGCTCGGGCGCGTTCGGCCGCACCGCCTCCGGCATCGACTCGTCCGCCGGCTCGACCGAGGGCATCGGCGCGTCGTCGAGCACCGGGCCCTCCCAGGAGCGCGAGTAGGCGGCCAGACCGAGGCCGACGAGCTTGCCGTCCTGCTCCAGGCGGCAGGAGGCGCTCGAGAGCGAGCGGCCCTCGCGCTCGACCGCGGCCTTCACGGACAGCCCGCCCGCCCCGGGCGCGCGCAGGAAGTGCATCGTCGCCGAGCGCGGCTGGCGCTCGGGGTCGCCGACAGCGAGCTCCATCGCCCGCAGCCCGAACGCCATCACGTAGCCGCCGAGCGGCCCGCGCGGGGTCCACCACTCCTCGCCGACGGTCGCCGTCCACTCCCCCTCCCCGGCGGGCGTCAGGTCGAGGTCGGCGTCGAGTCCCATCGCGGCGCGGAACCCTAGCCAACGACCCGCCCAGCCCCAGACCCCTTTAGGTTTTGAGCCGCCGGAGCGGATCGTCCTGCCGGCCGAGAGGCGACGAGAGCTACGCGCGGGTGAAGCGGCGGCCCGCCGTGGGCGAGGCCTCCTCGTCGAGCAGGACGCGCTCGGACTCCTCCGGGGTGCGCTCCTTCTCCATCGCGGCGATCCGCTCGGGGGTGAGCTCGCCGGCGTTCTCCTCCTCGATCTTCGCGAGCCAGTCGGCGCCTTCGGCGGCCTTCGACCGGTCGACGGCGACGGTGCCGCGGTCGATCGACTTGTCGATCTCCTCGAAGAGAGCGTCGACGAGATCCGCCTGCGGGACCTTCCGCAGCGGCTTGCCGTGGGCGAAGATCAGGCCCTCGTTCTTGGCGCCGGTGATCCCGAAGTCGGCGTGCGACGCCTCGCCGATCCCGTTCACCGCGCAGCCGAGCACCGCGACCTCGATCGGGTCCTCGTAGGCCTCGAGCCGCGTCTCGATCTCGGCGACGACCGAGTCCATGTCGAACTGGAGCCGCCCGCAGGTCGGGCACGCGATCAGCACGGGCCCGCGCTCGCGCAGGTGGAGGGCCTTCAAGATCTCCCAGGCGACCTTGACCTCCTCCTCGGCGTGGAAGGTGGAGAGCGAGATCCTGATCGTGTCCCCCACCCCGTCGGCGAGCAGCGTCCCCAGCCCGACAGCCGACTTGAGCGAGCCCGACCACTTCGTGCCCGCCTCGGTGATCCCGAGGTGGAGCGGGTACGGGATCTTCTCGGCGAGCAGGCGGTTGGCGGCGATCGTGTTCGGCACGTTGGTCGACTTGATCGAGACCTTGAAGTTCTCGAACTCGAGGCCCTCCATCAGCTCGACGAACTCGACGGCGGCGGCGACCAGGGCCTCCACCGGGCTCTCGCGCTCGAGCGCGTGCAGGTGCTTGGGCAGCGAGCCGGAGTTGACCCCGATGCGCATCGGCACGTTCGCCCGGGTCGCGCGCTCGGCGACCTCGGCGACCTTGTCGGGGCCGCCGATGTTGCCCGGGTTCAGGCGGATGCAGTGGGCCCCCGCGTCGATCGCCTTCAGGGCCAGCGTGTGGTTGAAGTGGATATCGGCGATCACCGGGATCGGCGAGCGCACGACGATCGTCTTCAGCGCCTCGACGTCTTCGTCCCGGGGGACCGCGACCCGCACGAGGTCGGCGCCGGCGTCGGCGACCTTCTCGATCTGCTCCATCGTCGCCGCGAGGTTCGCGGTCTCGGTCTTCGTCATCGTCTGCACGGCGACGGGGGCGCCGCCGCCGATCGGCACGTCCTTGACGAAGATCTGGCGCTTCGATGCCATGGACAGGAGGATAGGGCTGGTCTATCCTCGCGCCGTGCGCCGGGGAGGGGTCACCTTGCTTACAGCCCTCGCTTTCGCGCTGCTCGCGGCGAGCGCCCAGGCCTCCTATCACCTGATCAAGGTCAGCGAGGTCTTCCCCGGAACCGCCGCGGCGCCCGACAAGGCCTTCATCGAGCTCCAGATGCACGCCGCGGGCCAGAACCAGGTCGCGGGCCGCACGGTCAGGGCCTACAACGGCGCCGGCGCCATCACCGCCACGGTCCCGATGTCCGCGGCGGTCCCGAACGGCGAGAACCAGCGCACGATCCTGCTCGGCGACATCGACGTGATCAACCGCGACTTCCCCGCCAACGTCGGCACCCTGATCGTGCCGGCCGGGGGCGCCGTCTGCTTCCTCGACGCGATCCCGCCGGACTGCGTCGCCTGGGGCAACTTCTCGGCGCCGGGCGCGCTCCCGGGCGCGGTCGGCACGCCCGTCCTGCCGGGCGGGATCCCGAACGAGTCGTCGATCACGCGCTCGATCGTCCCCGGCTGCCCGACCCTCCTCGAGGCGATCGACGACACGGACGACTCGAGCGCCGACTTCACCGTGACCGCCACCGAGTCACCGCGGTCCAACGCGACCGCGCCGACCGAGACGCCGTGCGGCGGCCTCGACCCGCCGGAGACCTCGATCGACAAGGCGCCCAGGCGGAAGCTGAGGAAGTCGAAGGCGCGGTTCAAGTTCAGCGCCGACGAGGCCGGCGTGACCTTCGAGTGCAAGCTCGACAGGGGCGGCTTCGAGGCGTGCGTCTCCCCGCACAAGGAAGCGGGCCTCGACAGGGGCAAGCACAGGTTCCGGGTGCGGGGCACCGACGCCGACGGCCTCGTCGACCCGACGCCGGCGAAGGCGAGCTTCAAGGTGAAGCCGAGGCCTTGAATCCCGCCCCGTGAGCCGTCATGATCGCCAAGTGCGGGTGGGACGGCTCATCTTGCTCTCCGTGGCGGCGCTCCTCTTCGCGGCGCCGAGCGCGCAGGCCGCCTTCCACCTGATGAAGGTGAGCGAGGTCTATCCGGGAGCCACCGGGGCGAACCCGAACGACGCGTTCATCGAGCTGCAGATGTTCGAGGCCGGCCAGAACCTCGTCGGGGGGCACAAGGTCGACTACTACACCGACACCGGCGCCCTGCTCGGCTCCTACACGATCGCCGAGAACGTCGCGAACGGCGAGAGCCAGCGCAAGATCCTGATCGGCGACACGGCCGTCGCCGGGGCGACGCCCGACTTCGTCGTCGACCAGCTCGGCGACGCTCTGAAGGGCGGCACCGCGACCGGCGGCGCCGTCTGCTTCCCCGACGCCCAGCCGCCCGACTGCGTCTCCTGGGGCAACTTCACGCCGCAAGCCGGCTTCCCGAACGTCCAGAGCGCGAACGCCCCCGTGATCCCGGACGGCCAGTCGCTGACCCGCTCGACCGCGTCCGGCTGCCCGAACTTCCTCGAGCCGGGCGACGACACCGACTCGAGCGCCGCCGACTTCGCGCTCACCACCCCCACCCCAGAGAACAACAATTCCCCGCTGCCGACCGCGTGCGGCGGCGGAGGCGGCGCGCCCACGACGACGATCGACAGGGTCAAGGTCAAAGGCGACGACGTCAAGGTGAAGTTCTCCTCCGACGACCCGGATGCGACCTTCGAGTGCAAGCTCGACAAGGGCGACTTCAAGTCCTGCAAGTCGCCGAAGAGGTACCGAAACCTCGACGACGGCAAGCACAAGGTGAAGGTCCGGGCGACGGACGCCGACGGCAACCGCGGCAAGGCCGCGAAGGCGAAGTTCAAGATCGGCTAGTTCTTCCGCCGGGGGCCGCGCACTCCCGCGAGCTCGATCACCTCGCCGGCGAAGTTCACGACGTAGAGGTTGCTGCGGTCGAAGCCCCGCTTGCCACGGCCGAAGGTGAGGGCGCTCGGCCCGGCCGGGAAGCCGGGCATCGAGGCCAGCGAGCACGCCTCGGGCTCGCGGTTCACGCGCCAGATCTCCCCGGCGCCGTTGGCCGCGACGTAGAGGCGGTCGCGCCGGTCGCGGACCATGCCGTCGAGCCCGGCTCCGGCGTCCTCGGGGGGCGCGGTGAAGTAGTTCTCGGTCCGCGCCGGGTCGTCGAGGTCCACGCGCGCGATCCCGGCCGTGGTGAAGGTCTGGGCGGACAGCAGGTGGGCCTTCGCGCGATCGACGACGAGCCCGTTCGCCGAGACGACGTCCGCCCAGCGGTGCTCGACCGCGCCCTCGGGCGAGATCCGGTCGATGCCGCCGACGATGTCGTTGGACGCGTAGAAGGCGCCGTCGGGGCCGCGTACGACGCCGTTAGCCATCGAGAGCCCCTCCGCGAAGGTGGTGCTCTCGCCGGTCTCGGGGTCGATGCGCAGCAGGCCCGCCTGCGGGTCGACGTCGCCCTGGGCGCCGATCGCGATCGTGTCGCCGAAGCCCATGTAGAGGAAGCCGTCGAGGCCGAAGGCGAGCCCGCCGGGGCCGGTCACCCCGCCGACGACCACCTCGGGCTCCGACCCCGGAGCCTCCATGCGCATGAGGGCGCCGTCCCCGGTGAAGAGCAGGCGCCCCCGCGGGTCCATGATCGCCGACTCCAGCGTGCCCATCCCGTCGGCGATGACCCGCGCCTCGGGGTAGCGCTTGCAATCGGGCACCGCCGAAGCCGGGGCCGGCGCGAGGAGGGCGAGCGCGAGCAGCGCGCCGAGCGCGCGCCTCACCGTTCCCTCCCCGCGTGCGCGAGCGCCTCTTCCTCGGTCCAGAAGAGCTCCAGGGCGGCGATCAGATCACCGCGGAAGGTCGCCACCCCGAAGACCTCGGCGGAGGCGTCCGAATCCGGGGCCTCGCCGCGGACGGCCCAGCGCGCGAGGTGCACGACCGCCCCGTTCTCGAGCCGCGCGTCCTCGTACTCGTAGCGAACCTCGACCCAGTTCGAGACGAACTCGCGGATGTAGAGCTCGACGGGCTTGCGACCCTGGAACGCGCCGCCTCCCGGGAACCCCGTGGCGGTGGCCAGCCGGATGTCCGCGGTGCAGAGATCGAGGAACTCCTCGATCCCCTCGTCGTTGAAGGCCGCGACGGCGGCCTCGAAACGCGCGATCCGCTTGGCGTCCTCGTCGCTCAGCTCACGTCCTCGGCTTACCCGCCCCGCGGCGATCAGTCCGCGTACAGCTCCTCGATCTCGGACTCGTACTTCTCGTTGATCGGCTTGCGCTTGAGCTTCATCGTCGGGGTCAGCTCATCGCCGCCGGGCTCCCAGTCCGTCGGCAGGATCTTGAACTTCTTGATCTGCTCGACCCGCGCCAGGCGGGCGTTGGCCTCGTCGATCCCCTGCTGGACCGCGGCGATCACCTTCTCGTCCCGGGCGAGCGACTCGAACGAGGTGTCGGAGAGCCCCTGCTTCTCGGCCCAGCCGGGGGCGACGTCGGGATCGAGGGTGACGAGGGCGACGTTGTACTTGCGCGCGTCGCCGATCGCGATCGCCTGCCCGATCAACGGGCTCGCGGTCTTGACCTTTGCCTCGATCTCGGCCGGCGACATGTTCTTGCCCGCCGCGTTGATGATCAGCTCCTTCTTGCGGTCGACGATCTTCAGGTAGCCGTCCTCGTCGAGCTCGCCGATGTCACCCGTGGCGAGCCAGCCCTCGTCGTCGATCGTCTCGGCGGTCTTCTCGGGCATGTTGCGGTAGCCCACCATGTTCGCCTCGCCCTTGACGAAGACCTCGCCATCCTCGGCGAGCTTGATCTCGAAGCCGGGCAACGGCGGCCCGACCGTTCCGATCTTGACCTTCTCCGGCGGGTTCACCGTCGCGGCTCCGCAGGTCTCCGACATCCCCCAGAGCTCGCCGATCTTGATCCCGATCGCGTGGAAGAACTCGAGCACCTCCACCGGGGTAGGGGCGGCGCCGACGTTGACGGCGACCGCCTCGTCGAGCCCGAGCTGCTTGCGCAGCGCGGAGAACATCTGCTCGTCGGCCTGCGCGACCGCCGCGGCCAGCTCCTCCGGGACCTCCTCGCCCGCCTGCTCGAGGCGGACCTTCTGGATCGCGGCCTGAAGCGCCTTCTCGGCCGGCTCGCGCTGCTCGTCGGGGAGCTTCGCGGTCATCGCCTCCATCCCGGCCTTGAGCTTCTCCCAGATCCTCGGCACGGCGAAGAACCACGTCGGGTTCACCTGCGGGAGGAACTCGACGACCTTGCGCGGATCGGCGCAGATCGTCACCGAGAGCCCGTAACACATCGGCAGGTAGTAGTTGGCGCCGCGCTCGGCGATGTGCGCCGCCGGCAGCCACGAGATCACCTTGCCGCCGCGCTCGGGCAGCGGGATCATGTCCTCGACGCCGGTCACGAGGCCCATCAGGTTGCGGTGCGAGAGCTGCACTCCCTTCGGCGGGCCGGTCGTGCCCGAGGTGTAGATCAGCGTGAGCAGGTCGTCGGGGCCCACCCGGCCGGTCGATTCCGACGGGTCGAAGTCACCGCCCTTGGCCTCGAGCTCGTCGAAGCTCATCGTGCCGCCCTCGCCGTCGACGACGATCACGGTCTCGAGCTCGGGGAGCTCCTTGCGCGCCGCCTCGAAGGTCTCGAGGAAGGCGCCCTCCACGACCGCGACCTTGCAGCCGGCGTCGCCGCACACGTACGCGATCTGCTCCGGGGAGGAAGTCTGGTAGATCGAGAACGGGACGGCGCCGAGCGAGATCAGCCCCAGGTCGGTCGGGATGAACTCCCAGCGGTTGTTGAGCATCAGCGCGACCGTGTCGCCCTTGCCGACGCCGAGCTCCGCGAAGCCCCCGGCGAGCGCCGCGACGCGGTCGGAGAGCTCCGCGAAGGTCATCTCGACCCCGCGCGCGGGGTCCTTCAGCGCGAGCTCGTCCGGCAGGCGCTCGGCGGTCGCCTTGAAGGCGAGCGCGAGGTTCTCCTGCAGGAGCTCCTTCCCCGGACCTCCACTGGCGTAGCGCTCCGCCGTCGTGACCTCCATACGTGCCTCTCCTCTCCCCGAAGAACGGTGGTTCCAGGCGGAACCTATCGCACCGGCGGCGGACTCAGGGCGAGCCGAAGGTGCCGTTCGAGAAGCGCTCGATGTCGTTGGAGAGCCCGATGAAGAAGATGAAGAGCACGAGCATGAAGCCGAGCACGCCGGCGCGCTCCATCACCCGGAACGAGACCCGCTTGCCGCGGACCTTCTCGACCACGCTCCAGAAGATGTGGCCGCCGTCCAGCGGCAGGAACGGGAAGAGGTTGATGAGGCCGAGCGAGAGGCTGATCACCGCGATCAGCTGGAGCGCCTGGGTGGCGCTGAACTCGAACGCATCCGAGGTCGCCTTCGCGGCGCCCGCGATCGAGCCGAGCTTCTCCCGCTCCTCGGGCTTGAAGATCTGGGCGAACGTGGAGACGGTCTCCGAGGTGACGAGCCACATGAAATCGACCGAGTCGTAGGCGGCCTCGCCGAGCGTGCGCGACTGGAAGTCGCCGGGCTCGAACTGGTAGCCGAGCCGGTAGCGGTCGAACTCGCCGTCGTAGTACGGGGTGATCTCGAGGGTCTTGCGCTCGCCGTCGCGGATCACGACCACGCTCGCCGGCGTCGAGGCCTCACACCCGTCGGTCTCCCCGCCCGCGCAGGTGTGGTCGCCGACCCGCGCGGAGAGCTCGCTCGCGCGCTCGGAGAACGGCGCGTCCCCCCCGGTGACGCCGTCCACCGAGACGACCTCGTCGCCCTCCTGCAGGGACTTGGCGGCCGGCGTGTCGGTGGCGATGTTCCCGACGAGGAGCGCCTTCGGCTCCTCGTTGGCGAGCCCGAGGCCGAACAGGATCAGGAAGGCGATCAGGACGTTGACGGCGGGCCCGGCGCCGATCACGACGATCCGCTTCCAGACCGGCATCTTGTAGTAGCCCCGCTTCGCCACCTCGGGGGGCAGCTCCTCGTCGGGGTTCATCCCGGTGATCTTCACGAAGCCGCCCGCGGGGATCGCGCCGATCCCGTACTCGGTCTCGCCCCACTTGCGGCTGACGAGCTTCGGCGGGAAGAACAGGAAGAAGCGCTCGACGCGCATCCCGACCGCCTTCGCGGCGAGGAAGTGGCCGAGCTCGTGGAGGACGACCAGCAGGATGATCCCGCCGATCGCCAGCACCCAGGTCATCTCATGCAGATGAGATCGAGCCGAACCCGGGCGCGTCCCATTCGTTGGGAGGATTCGGCGTTTTTCATGTTCGCACCGCCCCGTCGGCCCGGCCCGTGAGCCGGGCCGCGCGCTCGCGCGCCTCGGCGTCGGCCGCGTAGATCTCCTCGAGGTGCGCGGGCTCGGAGAGCGGCATCGAGTCGAGCGTCGCCTCGATCACCTCCGGGATCGCCGTGAACGCGATCCGCTCCGAGAGGAACGCCTCGACCGCGACCTCGTCGGCGGCGTTGAGGACCGCGGGCGCGGTGCCGCCGGTCTCCCCCGCCTCGCGGGCGAGGCGCAGGCAAGGGAAGGCGGCGGCGTCGGGGTTCTCGAAGGTGAGCTCGCCGACCGCGGCGAGGTCGAGCCGATCGAGCGGCACGTCGGCGCGCTCGGGGTGGTTGAGCGCGTAGGAGATCGGGACCCGCATGTCCGGGTAGCCCAGGTGGGCCAGCGCGGCGCCGTCGTTCAGGTGGACGAGCGAGTGAACGATCGACTGCGGGTGCACGAGGACGTCGATGCGCTCGTAGGGAACGTCGAAGAGCAGGTGGGCCTCGATCATCTCGAAGCCCTTGTTGGCGAGGGTGGCGGAATCGATCGTGATCCGCCCGCCCATCTCCCAGGTCGGGTGCGCGAGCGCCTCGGCGCGGGTGACCCCGCCGAGGTCGGTGCGGCCGCGGAACGGGCCCCCGGACGCGGTCAGGACGAGCCTCGTGACGGTGCCGGGCCCTTCGCCGCGGATGAGCTGGAAGAGCGCGGAGTGCTCGGAGTCGACCGGGATGATCCGCGCGCCGGTCGCCTCGGCGAGCGCGGTGACGAGGCGGCCGCCGGCGACCAGCGACTCCTTGTTGGCGAGCGCGACGTCGATGCCCTCGGTGAGCGCGACGATCGTCGGCCCGAGCCCGGCGAACCCGACGATCCCGTTCAGCACCAGATCCGCGCCGGAGGCCGCGACCAGCTCGCGGATCCCCTCCTCGCCGGCTAGCACCTCGCCCTTCCACGCCTCCCCGGCCGCCTGCGCGGCGCCGGCGTCGGCGAGCGCGATCCGGGGCACGCCGTGCTCGCGAGCAGCCTCGACGAGCGCCTCCCAGCCGGTATCGGCGGAGAGCCCGGCGACGGCGAGCTCGTCCGAGCCCGCGATCACCTCGAGCGCCTGCACACCGATCGAGCCGGTGGCCCCCAGGACGACGACCTTGCGCATGCAGGCGAGGATAGGGATGGGGGTCAGGCGGGGATAAAGGCCCTCGACCCCGAGCGAGGCCGCGGTTAGTCTCGAGCCGTGCGGTTCTTCAAGAACGACCAGTTCGATTTCGAGACGCGCCTCTCCCTCGGGTCGGCGTACCGCGGAGCGGTCGACGCGGGTGAGCTGCTCGCGACCGTCGAGCGGATCAAGGACGGCGACTACGAGAGCTGGTTCGAGGAATTCAAGGCGACCGGCGCGAGGGTCCGGGAGATCGCCGAGCGGGCGGCGCGGGCGGGACACGAGGTCAGCGCACGCGAGGCGTACCTGCGGGCCAGCACCTACCTGTTCACCTCCACCTCCAGCCTCGACGGGACCGACGACCCCGACCGGCTCGTGCCGGTGTGGCGCGAGCACCGCGACTGCTTCGACGAGTTCGCGGCGCGGCTCGTCCCGGCCGCGGAGAAGATCCGGATCCCGTACGAGGAAACTCGGCTCGAGGGCTATTTCTTCCGGGCGGCGGCGGACGACGGCCCGCGCCCGACGCTGATCCTCAACAACGGAAGCGACGGTCCGGTGACGGCGATGTGGCTCGGCGGAGCGGCCGCGGCGCTCGAGCGGGGGTACAACGCGATGACGTTCGACGGCCCGGGACAGGGCCAGGCGCTTTGGGAACAGGGACTGACCTTCAGGCCCGATTGGGAGAAGGTGGTGGGCCCCGTCGTCGACTTCCTGCTGGAGCGAAGCGACGTCGACCCCGGCCGGATCGCGATCTCGGGGATGAGCCAGGGCGGGTACTGGGTCCCCCGGGCGATCGCCTTCGACGATCGCATCGCCGCCGCGATCGCGGACCCCGGCGTGGTCGACGTCGCCACGACCTGGCTCGACAACCTGCCGAAGGGGATGAGAAAGCACCTCGAGAACGAGGAGCGCGAGAAGTTCGAGCGGCAGTTCCGCTTCGCGGAGCACTTCATGGGCAAGGCCACGCGCCAGACGATCGCCTTCCGCATGAAGCCGTACGGCACCGACTCGCCCTACGAGGCCTTCCGCGCCGTCGCCCGCTACAACCTCGCCGACGTGGTCGACCGCATCCGGGTGCCGCTCCTGATCACCGACCCGGAGGACGAGCAGTTCTGGCCCGGCCAGTCGCGGCGCCTGTACGAGGCGCTGCCCGGACCGGACAAGCGGCTCGTCCCGTTCACGGCCGCCGAGGGCGCCAACCTGCATTGCGAGCCGATGGCGCGGTCGCTCGTGGACCAGCGCGTCTTCGACTGGCTCGACGAGACGCTCGCGTGAACGCCGGTGGGTGTCGCACCTCGACACACAGGGACATGGGGCCGGGCGCAAAGCGCGCCGGCGAGCGCTGAGCGCTCAGTGCAGGAATTCGAGGACCGCGCTCAGGAAGGCCTCTGTGCCGGTGTCCATCGCGGCGTGGCCCTGGCCCTCGAGCTCCACGAGCTCGCTGCCCGGCACCGCTGCGTGCGCGGCGCGCGTCGACGCCTTGAGCGGCTCGGGGCTCTCGCTCCCGATCAGGAGCCGCACCGGGACGTTCAGGTCGGCGAACCGGCCGGGATCGAAGCCGACGTCTCTGACGACGACCCCCTCCCGGGTGATCGTGTGCACGGCCGCGACCCTTGCCGCCCACACCGGGGTCTCCTTCAGAGACGAGATCATGGCGTCGTCGGCGCCGACGACCTCGCGAAAGAAGAGCTCGAGCGCCGCCTCGCGCTCCCCGGCGCCGATCAGCTCGTCGACGCGCCCGAGGATCGTCGGCGGAAAAGTCTCCTGGCCGGGGGTGTCGAAGGCCGGCTCGTAGATCACCGCCCGCTCGAGTGCCGACCCCGACGCCATCGCCTCGAGCGCCACGAGGCCGCCGTAGGAGTGGGCGAGCACGCGCGCCGAGCCCCCCACCGCCGCGATCACCGCGTCGAGGTCGTCCACCTCCCGCCCGAGCGCGTAGCCGCCCTCCGCCTCGTCCGCGCTTAGCCCGCGGCCACGGCGGTCGAGCAGGATCAGCGTGTGCGCCTCGGCGAGCGCGCCGGCAACCGCCAGCCAGCGGGTGCGGTCCGCAACCCCGCCGTGGATCGCGACCAGCGGCGGCCCCTGACCCATGCGCTCGAATCCGATCCGTGTGCCGTCCGCCGAGGTGACCTGCTCGCGAGAGGCATCCATCCGGCGAAGGCTAATTCCTAGTAGACGAACGCAACGCTCAGGTAGTAGCCCGCGACCACCGTGAACAGCACGCCGTCGAGGCGGTCGAGGACGCCGCCGTGGGGGCCGAACAGGTTCCCGGAGTCCTTCACGTCGAGGTCGCGCTTGAGCAGGGACTCGAAGAGGTCGCCCAGGGGGGCGAGGGCGGCGATCACGGCGCCCATCGCGAGCGCGTCGAGGCCGGGCAGCCAGTCCTGGTAGAGCCCGGCGAACCAGAAGGCCAGCATCCCGCCGACGAACCCGAAGGCGAGGCCCTCGACGGTCTTGTTGGGCGAGATCGCCGGCGCGAGCTGGTGCCGGCCGAAGAGCCGGCCGCCGGCGTAGGCCGCCGTGTCGGCGACGAAGGTCGCGACGAGCACGTCGATCAGGAGCGCGCCGCCGTGCAGGGGCAGGTCGCGCAGCAGGACCGCGTAGGCGAACGGCAGCGCGATCCAGACCAGGCCGAACATCGTCACCGCGATCGAGTAGGCGATGTTGCGGCGCCTCTCCCGGAGCAGGGCGGCGATGAAGAGCGCCGGGAGCGCGGCCAGGAGCAGCATCAGGATCTCGTACTGGTCCTCGTAGTGGGCGACGAGGATGATCGCCGCCGCGGCGACGTAGGCCACCGGCGCGAGCGGGCGCGCCCGCTTCGCCATCAGGAAGTACTCGTTCATCCCCGCGCAGGCGAACAGCACCATCGCCGCCGCGAAGAACAGGTCGCCGACCGCGACGATCGCGATCGCGAAGACGATCCAGGGCAGGGCCCACAGGATGCGCGCGAGCGTGTCCGACCGGCGCCTCCGCGGCGGCGGTGCAACGGGCTCGGTCTCGCTCAGCCAGTCCGCTTCGGGCGGTTCGCCTCCGCTCTCCGTCGCCATCCTCGCGGCGAGGCTATTCCACCCGCGGCGCCCGCCGCGGTGGTTGGGTTGCCGCGGGCACCTAGCGCCCGCCGAACCGGCGCTTGCGCGCTTCGAACTCGTCGAGCGCGGCCCGGAACGCCTCGCGCGTGAAGTCGGGCCAGAGCTCGTCGCGGAAGACGAACTCCGAGTACGCGCACTGCCAGAGCAGGTAGTTCGAGATCCGCATCTCCCCCGAGGTGCGGATGAGCAGGTCGGGATCGTGCATCTCGGGCGCGTAGAGGAGCCTCGCGAACTCCTCTTCGGTCTCCCCGTCGAACCGCTTCGCCGCGTCGACGATCTCGGTGCGCCCGCCGTAGTCGAAGCAGACGAACAGCGTGATCCGGTCGTTGGCCCCGGTCTTCTCCTCGGCCCACTCGATCCGGCCCACGAGCTCCGCGGAGATCCGGTCGCGGCGCCCGATGAAGCGCATCCTCACCCCCTCCGCGTCGAGCTCGGGCGTCTCGCGGTCGATCCGGTCGCCGAACATCTTCATCAGGCCCGCCACCTCCCCCGGCGAGCGCGCCCAGTTCTCCGTCGAGAACGAGTAGACGGTGAGCTCCTCGATCCCGAACTCGACGGCGTCGCGCAGGCGAGCCTTGACCACGTCGGCGCCGGCCTGGTGGCCCTCGAGCGTGGGAACGCCCCGGCGCTCCGCCCAACGGCCGTTGCCGTCGGTGATGATCGCGACGTAGCGCGCGGCGGCGCTCAAACCTCGAGGATCTCTTCCTCTTTGCCCTTCAGGGCGGTGTCGATCTGGGCGGTCGCCTCGTCGGTGAGGCGCTGCAGCTCCGCCTCGGCTCGGCGCTCGTCGTCCTCGCCGGCCTCGCCCTCCTTCTTGAGCTCGCGCAGGTCGTGCATCACGTCGCGGCGGATGTTCCGGATCGCGATCTTGCCCTGCTCGGCGACGCCGTGGACGACCTTCACCAGGTCGCGCCGGCGCTCCTCGTTCAGCTCCGGGATCGAGAGCCGGATCACGTTGCCGTCGTTCGAGGGCGTCAGGCCGAGGTCGGACTCGAGAATCGACTTCTCGATCGCCGAGATCGAGGACTTGTCATACGGCGTGAGCGTGAGCAGGCGGGCGTCGGTCGCGGCCACCTGCGAGAGCTGCTGGAGCGGCGTCTCCGCCCCGTAGTAATCGACGACGACGCGGTCGAGCAGGTGCGGCGAGGCCCGGCCGGTCCGCACGGTCGCGAGCTCCGAGCGGCACGACTCCACCGATTTGCCCATCCGCTCCTCGGCGTCGTCGAGCAGCGCGTCGATCAGCTCCGGGTCGGCGCTCATGCAGATGAGATCGTGTCGAAGGGGCCGCGAAGCGGAGGATTCGGCGCATTCATTCGGCCCGATCCTAACCAGAGCCGGCGGGGACCCGCGCGCCGTTGGTGACGATCGTGCCGATGCGCTCGCCGTCGAGGATGCGGTCGATGTTCGACTCGTCGGCCATGTTGAAGACGTGGATGGGCAGCTTGTTGTCCATGCAGAGGGAGAGCGCCGTCGAGTCCATGACCTTGAGGCCGCGCTCGATCGCCTCGCGGTGGGTGATCTCGGGGAGGAACTTCGCGTCGGGGACCTCGGCCGGATCGGCGTCGTAGACGCCCTCCACCCCGTGCTTCGCCATCAGGATCGCCTCGGCGTGGATCTCGAGCGCGCGCAGCGCGGCGGCGGTATCGGTGGTGAAGAACGGGTTGCCGGTGCCGGCGGCGAAGATCACGGTCCGCCCCTTCTCGAGGTGGCGGATCGCGCGGCGACGGATGTAGGGCTCGGCGACCTCGGTGACCTCGATCGCCGAGAGGACGCGGGTGTGCTCACCGCGCTTCTCGAGCGCGTCCTGCAGCGTCAGCGCGTTCAGCACGGTCGCGAGCATCCCCATGTAGTCGGCGGTGGCTCGGTCCATGCCCGCCGCGGCGCCGGCGAGGCCGCGGTAGATGTTGCCGGCGCCGACGACGACCGCCATCTCGACCCCGCGCTCGGAGACCGCGTGGATCTGGCCGCTGATGCGCTCGACGCGCTCGGGATCGGTGCCGTATCGCAGCGAGCCCATCAGGGCCTCGCCGGAGAGCTTGAGCAGGATGCGGCTGAAGGCGGGGTCGCTCATCTGCGCGCGGTAACCCTAGTGTCGCACCGCCCGCGGCCGGGCGCCCTCTACTCGACCCCGACCACGAACCGCGAGAACCGCGCGATGCGGATGTTCTCGCCGGTCTTGACGGCGAGCTCGGCGCGAAGCTCCTCGATCGTCTTGCCGTCGTGCTTGTCGGAGTTGACGTGCTCCTGCTGGAGCAGGGCGACGTCCTTCGCCCACTTGGCGAGCTGGCCCTCGACGATCTTCTCGACGACGTGCTCGGGCTTGCCCTCCTCCTCGGCCTTCTGCTTGTGGAGGCGCCGCTCCGCCTCCCGCTCCTCCTCGGAGATGTCCTCGGCGTCGACCACGCTGGGGTCGGCGGCGGCGACGTGCAGGGCGACCTCGTAGGCGAACGCCGTGAAGTCCTCGTTGCGGGCGACGAAGTCGGTCTCGCACTGGACCTCGACCATCGCGCCGATCTTCTTGTTGGCGTGGATGTAGCTCGCGACGACGCCCTCCGCGGTCCCGCGGCCGGCGCGCTTCGCGGCCGACGCCTGGCCCTTCACGCGCAGGATCTCGACCGCCTTGTCCATGTCGCCGCCGGCCTCCGAGAGCGCGGCCTTCGCGTCCATCACGCCTGCCTGGGTGCGCTCGCGCAGCACCTTGACCTGGGCCGCGGATATCTGCGCGCTCATCGGTCCTCCTTCGTCTCGCCCTCGGCGGGCGCGGGTGTCTCGGCCTGCTCGGGCGCCGGCCCGGGCTGCTCGGCGGGCTGGGGCTGCTGGGGCGCCTGCGGGGGCGCCTGCTGGGCCTGCTGGGCCTGCTGAGGCTGCTGCGGCGCCTGCTGCTGCTGCTGCGCGGCGTCGCCCTGCTGCTGGGCGGCCTCGGCGGCCTTCGCCTGCGCTTCCTGCTTCGCCTTCAGCTCGGCCTCCTGGCGGGCACGCTCCTCGGCCTCGCGGCGCTTTTTCTCCTCCTCCTCGCGGCGCTTGCGTTCCTCCTCGGCGCGGCGGCGCTCCTCGGCCTCGCGGTACTCGCCCGCGGCGCTCTCGATCGCGCTGCCGACCGTCTCGATGACGAGGTCGCAGGAGCGGATCGCGTCGTCGTTGCCGGGGATCGGATACGCGACGGGGTCCGGATCCACGTTCGAGTCGACGAGCGCGATCATCGGGATCCCGAGGCGCTGCACCTCGCGGACGGCGATGTCCTCGGTCTTCAGGTCGAGGATGAAGACGGCCTGCGGCAGGCGCTTCATGTCGCGGACGCCGCCGAGGTTGTACTCGAGCTTGGCGAGCTCGGCCTCCATCGACATCCGCTCCTTGGTCGGGAGCAGGTCGAGCTGATCGTTCTCCTTGAGCGAGTTGAGCTCGTGGAGGCGGTCGATCCGCTTTGAGATCGTCTCGAAGTTGGTCAACAGGCCGCCGAGCCAGCGCTGGTTCACGTACGGCATCCCGCAGCGGTCGGCCCACTCCTTGATCGAGTCGCTCGCCTGCTTCTTGGTGCCGACGAAGAGCACGGTGCCGCCCTCGCGGCCCACCTGGGCCGCGAAGTCGCGGGCGCGCTCGAGCAGGACCTGGGTCTGCTGGAGGTCGATGACGTGGATGCCCTCGCGCTCGCCGAAGATGAACCGGCGCATCCGCGGGTTCCAGCGGCGCGTCTGGTGGCCGAAGTGAAGCCCGGCCTCCAGCAGCTCCTTCATCCCTACTTCTTGGGGCATGAGTCTCCCTTGATCGGTTTTGACCTGGCCCGCCGGCGCTTCGGGGACCCGGGCTCTCCCGGGCAGGGCCCCTCGGCGTGGTCGGCGGGGTAGTTGGCGTGTGCCAGGCGGCTGCTTGGCGGTGAACAGTCTAGGAGCCCGCGTCGCGCGCCCGCGCGAGCGCCGCCTCGAGGTCGGGCGGCAGCGCCGACTCGAACGTCACCTCCTCACCGCTCCCGGGGTGGACGAACGCGAGGCGGCGGCTGTGCAGGAACTGGCGGGTGAGGCCGTGGCGCCCCCGCGAGCCGTAGGTCGGGTCGCCCGCGACCGGGTGGTCGATCGCGGCGAAGTGGGCGCGGATCTGGTGCGTGCGCCCGGTCTCCAGCCGCGCCCGCACGAGCGTGTCGGCGACGAGCAGCTCCTCGACCTCGAAGTGGGTGCGGGCCTGGCGCTGGGCGCGGCCGGCGACCGCCATCCGGGTCGGGTCGCGGTGGCTGCGGCCGATCGGGGCGTCGATCGTCCCCCGGCGGGAGCGCAGCCTGCCCTCGACCAGCGCCGCGTACTCGCGCTCGACCTCGCGCGCGGCGATCTGGGCCGCGAGCGCGGCGTGGGCCTCCTCGCTGCGCGCCGCCACCATCAGGCCCGAGGTGTCCTTGTCGAGGCGATGGACGATTCCGGGCCGCTCTCGCTCGCCCCCGGCGAGGCCCTCGAGCAGGTCGACGAGGGTCTCGCCGCGGTGCCCCGGCGCCGGGTGCACGACGAGGCCGGCGGGCTTGTCGACGACGACCACCCACTCGTCCTCGTGGACGATCACTGCCGCTGCGGGAGCATGTGGGTGAGGAGCAGGATCACGACGCCGGCCGTGATCGCGACATCCGCGACGTTGAAGGCGGGCCAGCTCGGCGGGTCGATGAAGTCGGTGACGGCGCCGTCGCGCAACCGGTCCGCGAGGTTCCCGAGCGCGCCGCCGGCGAGGAGTCCGGTCGCGAGCCACAGGTTCGGGCGGGTCGGGTCGGAGGCGAACCAGCCGACGAGCAGGGCGAGGGCCGCCAGGGTCACCAGGATCACGAAGGCCTCGCCGTCGTCGAAGAGGCCGAAGGCGATCCCGGTGTTGGTCACGTAGTCGAGCTGGAAGCCGAGCGGGAGGTCCTTCGCCGGCTGGCCGAGGAGGGCGTCGATGGCCGCCTGCTTGGTCGCCTGGTCGGCGATCAGGACGAGCGCGCAGGTGGCGAGCGCGCCGCGCCACGCGGCGCCCCGGCTCACCGCTAGCCCTCGATCAGCCCGACGACGAGCGCCTCGACGATGTAGAGCAGGAAGATCGCCAGGATCGGGCTCAGGTCGAGCGGCCCGACCGGGGGGATGATGCGTCGAAACAGGTTGAGATATGGGTCGGTGACCTCGTGGATGAAGCCGACGACGGTGCGCAACGCGCGGTTATAGGGCATGCGCGGGATGAACGAGAGCACGATCCGCGCGAAGATCAGGATCAGGTAGACGAGGAAGAGGGCGGAGACGTAGTCGGCGATCTCGGCGCGGCCGATCGCGGCCGCCAGCGCGCTCACCTGACCCTCGCCAGGGACGCCTCGACGGCGGCGTCGAACGCGGCCCTGAGCTCGGCGCGCTCGAGCGCCTCGAGGCCGGCTTCGGTGGCTCCCCCGGGTGGCGCCACGGAGCGCCGGATCGAGTGCGCGTCGCGCTCGCCGAGGAGCTCGCCGGTGCCGGCGAGGGTCTCGCGGACGAAGAGGGCGGCCTCCTCGGGCTCGAGGCCTTCGCGGACGCCGGCCTCGGTGAGGACCTCCGCGACCATCGCGACGTAGGCCGGGGAGCACGCCATCACGGCCATCGCCGCCTCGATCTTCTCCTCGGGAAGCTCGATCGCGGTGCCGAGCACGCCGAGGAGCCGGGCGATCTCGGCGGCGATCTCGGCGGGGACCCCGCCGCCGCGGGCCCAGCAGAGGACTCCGCGGCGCACCTCGACGGGCTGGTTGGGCATCAAGCGGACGGCCGGCACGCCGGGGAACTCGGCCTCGATCCGCTCCAGCGGCGTCCCCGCGAGCATCGAGAGGAGCGCCTCGGGCCCGGCCGGGGCGAGCTCAGCTGCCACGGCCTCGAGCGCGTTCGGCTTCACCCCCAGAACGACGAGGTGGACCTGGCCGGCGAGCTCGGAGAGGTCGTCGGCGACCTCGCCGCCGACCTCCTCGGCGAGCGCGGCGGCGCGATCGCGCTCGAGGTCGCAGAACACCATCGTTCCCGGCCCGTCCTCCGCGCCGGCCCAGCCGCGGGCCATCGCGGCGGCCATGTTTCCAGCTCCTGCGAACCCGACCTCCATGGGGAGCGATCCTAGTCCGCGGGACGAATCGCCCGGACGCGATCGCTCAAGGCCCGAGCGCCTCGACGAGGTCCTCGAAGCGGTCGCGCTCGTCGCGCAGCAGCTCTTCGGCCTCCTGCTTCAGCAGGTGCAGGTTGCCCTCCGTGGCGTCGTCCATGTCGTCGCGAGCCCGGTCGAGCCGCGTCTGGAAGCGGAAGTAGCGGTCGCGACCGAGGATCTGCTCGAGGTGGTGGTCGGTCGCGTCGCTCACCCCGTCGAAGACGACGTCGATGATCGGCTTCGCCCACTCGGCGAGCCCCCAGTCCTTGGCCTCGTCGTACGGGAGGGCTCGCGTCAGCTCGCCGGTGCCGAGCGAGACCAGCGTGATCTCGTCGTCGGCCTCGTCCTTGAGCGCCTCGGCGTAGGCGCACATCGCCGGGTTGTTGGCGAAGACGCCGCCGTCGACGAGCGCCAGGTCGGGCCGGCCGTGTCCGCGCTCGAGCCGCACGGGCTCGAAGTACGTCGGCGCGGCGCTGGTCGCCTGGGCCGCGTCGCGGATCGCGAAGTCGTCGCGCTCGTCGGCCCGGGCCTTCGCGCTCTTGAAGAAGAAGGTCGTGCGCTGCTCGATCTCATACGCGGTGACGAGGACCTCGGTGAGCGTCTCGGAGAGGCGGGCGTCGCCGAGGTAGGTGCGAAACGCCCGCTCCATCCCGGCGGGCGGGTACTTCTCGTCGAGCAGGCCCTCGACCGAGCGGATCCGGTCCCAGACCGAGCGGTCGAAGATGTTCGGCCCCTCCTCCTCGTAGAGGGCGATCATCTGCTCGGCCGTCCAGGCCGGGCCGCCGTCGGAGCCCCGCATCGTCAGCGCGAGCGCGAGGATCCCGCCCGTCGACGTGCCGGCGACGAGGTCGAACGTCTCGGCGACGGATCTGCCGGTCCGGCGCTCGAGCTCGGCGAGCACGATCGCCGGGATGATGCCGCGGATGCCGCCTCCGTCGATGGCGAGGACGCGAATGACGTTCCCCGCCCCCTCCCCTACGACTGGTTGAAGAAGCCCTTCTCGATCAGGCGCGCGCGCTCCTCCGCGGAGACCTCGACGTTGCGCGGCGTCAGCAGGAAGGTCTTGTCGGCGATCTTCTGCATGCCGCCGTCGAGCGCGTAGGTGAGCCCGGAGGCGAAATCGATGAGGCGCTTGGAGAGCTCGGCCTCCGTGGCCTGGAGGTTGAGGATGACCGGGACGCCGCGCTTGAAGCGGTCGGCGACCTCCTGGGCGTCGTTGAAGCTCGCCGGCGAGACCAGGTGGACCTGCACGTCGGCGCCGCCGTTCCCGTTGCCGGCGGTCTCGACCGGGCGCAGGACGCGGGTCGAGGTGGCGGGCTCGTCGTCGGCGAAGATGTCGTCGATCTCGTCGCGGCGCTGGCGGCGGGACTCGAGGCGCCGGACGTTGGAGCGGCTGCGGCGCGACTCGCGCTGCGGCGCCTCGAAGATGTCCTCGCCGCCGCCGGAGGTCGCGGGCTCGTCGTAGTACTCGTCGTCGTCGGCGTACCCGTGATCCTCGGCGAGGCCGAAGTAGACGAGGGCACGGTGCCATGTATCGCGGAAAGCCATCGTTCGCGGTTCTTCGGTGCGTTTACCCCGCTCCCTTCACAATTATTGCGCCAACCGGGGCTCTTGCAGGCGATCTCTCAGCGGTAGAGGTCCGTGCCCACCCGGATGATCGTCGCGCCTTCCTCGACCGCGACCCCCCAGTCCTGGCTCGTCCCCATCGAAAGGCGGGCGAGCCCGTGCTCCGCGGCGAGCTCGGCGAGGCGGGCGAAGTAGGGCCGCGACGCCTCGGGGTCCTCGCTGAACGGCGGCATCGTCATGAGGCCGCCGACCGTCACGGGGCTGGCCTCGATGAAGGCCGGCAGGGCATCGGGCTCGACGCCCCCCTTCGACTCCTCGCCGGCGAGGTTCACCTCGACGAGGACCTCGGTCGCGGCGGAGCCGTGGCGCTCGAGCTGGGCGAGCGCCGACTCGGTCGCGATCGAGTGGATCAGCCGGACCAGCGGCAGGATCCGCTTCACCTTGCGGCTCTGCACGTTGCCGATGAAGTCCCAGGTGAAGTCGTCACCCCACCGCTCGTGCTTCGCCTCCAGGTCCTGAAGCCGGTTCTCGCCGACGAGCGTGACGCCCGCCTCCGCGAGCGCCTCCATCTCCTCGAGCGGCACGTACTTGGTCGCGGCGAGGACCTCGACATCGGGGCCGGCGGCCTCCCGGACCCGCTCGAGGTTGGCGCGGATCCGCTCCGCGTCGAGGCCGTGGATCAGGCCCGCCATACGAGCCCTCCCTGGCGCCCCGTCGCCGTCCCCTCGCGGCGATGCGAGAAGAAGAGCCCGGGCTCGCACCTCGTGCAATGGCCCGCGACCTCGACCTCGGCGACGCCGGCGCGCTCGAGCAGGCGGCGCGCGACCTCGGGGAGGTCGAGCATGCGGCCCTCCGCCACGCCCTCGCCCAGCGGCAGGAATCGCGCCAGCACCTCCTCGCCGACCTCATAGCAGCAGGGCCCGATCCCCGGCCCGACCGCGGCGGCGGTCGCGCCCACCGCCTCCACCCCGCGCTCGACGATCCCGTCCGCGAGCGGCCGCCAGCCGCAATGGAGCATCGCCACCCCGCCCTCGCCGGCGAGCGCCACCGGCAGGCAGTCGGCGACGAAGACGAGCGGGGCGAGCTCGGGCTCGGCGGTGACGTGCCCGTCGCGCTCGGGCGGGTCGACGATCCCGGGCTCGGCGAACGGGCTCGGCTCCTGGGGGCCGCCGTGGCGCTCGATCTCGGCGCCGTGCACCTGGCGGGCGATCACGACCCGCTCGGGGTCGAGGCCGAGCGCCCCCGCGAGCCGGTGGCGGTTCTCCCGCACGACGTCGCGGTCGTCACCGGTCAGGATCGCGATGTTGAGGCTCTCGTAGGGCGGTGCGCTGGCGCCGCCGAGACGTGTGCTGAAGGCCGCCTGGGCGCCGTGGGGAAGCTCGGCGTGGAGCCACCGGAGCCCTTCACGTTCGCGCCACTCCATCGAACGGCAGGCTAGTGAGGGCACCCGACCGGCTGCGTTCGCGACTTCCTTTCGCATACCGAAAAGAACGCGCGAACCCGGTGCGCGGAGCCGCGGGATTGCTCATCTAGCCCTCCCGAGCGGCGCGCAGCGCCACGTCGAGCTCGCCCTCCCGCCCCTGTACTTGCCGATCCAACCGCGCGGCCAGGGCGGCGGCGAGCCCCCGGCCGACCGCGGGCCCCTGTTCGATGCCCGCGGCCATCAGGTCCTCGCCGTCGATCTCGAGCCGGACGTCCCGCCACTCCTCGACGTAGCGGTCGAGCCACCCCGCCCCCATCGCCCGGGCGATCACGAGCGCGACCGGGGCCGACTCGCGGGCGGCGGCGGCGAGCTCGGACGGCGGCCCCTCGTCGAGCGCGGCGAGCTCGCGGGCCTGTTCGAGCGGGCCGGCCGAGGGCGCGTACCGGCCGATCGCCGGCGCGCCGGCGACGAGCGCGGCCGTCGCCTCGTCGGTGGTGCCGCGCCAGCCCGGCCGGGCAAGCGTCTCGCGCACCGCCTCCATCAGCTCGAGGCCGGCCCTCGGCGCGAGGCCCCACTCGGCGAGCAGCTCGAAGCCGCGGCGCCACTCGTCCTCGCCGAGGAGCCGGACCAGCTCGGCCTCGACTCGCTCCGGGGAGACCGTCGCCAGGTCGGCCTCGCTCAGCGCCGCCTCCGTCTGCGCCTCGAGCTCGAAGCCGAGCCTGGCCGCGTAGCGGGCGGCGCGAAGGGCGCGGGTCGGGTCGTCCTCGAACGAGCGCCGGTGCAGGGTGCGCAGGAGCCCGGCGGCGAGGTCGAGGCGGCCGCCGTGCGGGTCGATCACCGCGCCCGGGGCAGCGAGGGCCACGGCGATCGCGTTGACGGTGAAGTCGCGGCGGCCGAGGTCCTCCGCGAGGCTCGCTGCCTCGACTTCGGGGAGCGCACCGGGGCGCGCGTAGACCTCGGTCCGCGTGCGGGCGAGGTCGACCTCCCGCCCGCCGACCGACACCGTGGCGGTGCCGAACCGCTCGTGCTCGCGAAGCTCGCCACCGAGCGCGCGGGCGAGCTCGATCGCGTCCCCCTCGACCGCGAGGTCGAGGTTGCCGATCTCCTCGGGGGCGACGCCGCGGAGGAGGTCGCGGACGGCGCCACCCACGAGGTAGACCGGCGTCTCCCCGGCGGCGGCCGAGATCCGGTCGAGTCCAAGCGCGGCCATGCGGGCCGCGAGCTCGGGGTCGGGCTGCTCGAAGGGCATGCTCATCGCGTCTCGTAGCATTGCCGACCCTCCCGATGCGTTGGACCATTGCCATCTGGGCCGTCTCGCTGGCGGCGCTCGGCGGCCTCGCCGTCACCGCCTACGACGCCCTGAAGCGACCGGGCGACATCCTGAACACCGACGTCGCCTTCGACGAGGCCGAGGACGCCCCCGGCAAGCCGAAGAAGCCCAAGGAGGTGGAGACGGTCGACTGGCCCATCTACGGAGCGGACCTGGCGCGGACCAAGAACCTCGACGTCGACGTCAAGCCGCCGCTGCGGAAGATCTGGAGCTGGGACTCGAAGGAGCTGATGGAGTTCTCGCCGATCGTCGTCAACGACGTCCTCTACGGGATGAACAACGACGCGAGCTTCTTCGCCCTCGACGCCGACGACGGCAAAGTGCTCTGGAGGAAGGACGTCGGCAAGCTGAACGCCTCCTCCCCCGTCTACCACAAGGGGATCGTCTACGCGGTGAACCTCGAGCCGGGCCACGTCTTCGCCCTGCGCGCCCGCGACGGCAAGACGGTGTGGAGCCAGCCGCTCCCGGGTCGCTCGGAGTCCTCGCCCGCGATCTACAAGGGCAAGCTGATCTTCGGGTGCGAGTGCGCGACGGTCTTCGCCTACGACGCCAAGACCGGCAAGCAGGTCTGGCAGACCTCGACCGAGGCCGAGGTGAAGGCCGCCCCGGCGATCTCCGACGGCAAGGTCTACGTCGGCGACTACGCCGGCGAGATGTACGCGCTGAACGCGGTGAACGGCGACGTGATCTGGCAGTCCTCCGGACAGGGCGGGAGCTTCGGCCAGGCGGGCCGCTTCTACTCGTCGCCGGGGGTCGCCTACGGCCGCGTCTACGCCGGCAACGTCGACGGCCGCGTCTATTCCTTCGACTCCGAGAACGGCGAGGTCGCCTGGACCCAGTCGACCGGCGACTGGGTCTACTCGGGCGCGGTCGTCGGCGAGTCCGGGAGCCGGCCCGCGGTCTTCGCCGGCTCTTTCGACCACCGCGTCTACGCGATGGACGCCCGCACCGGCGACGTGATCTGGAGCAAGGACACCGGCGGGATCATCAGCGGCGCCGGCTCGATCGTCGGCGACGTCTACTACGTCTCGATCCTCGCCGGGAAGACCTTCGGTTACGACACGGCGGACGGCGACCTCGTCTTCAAGTTCGACAAGGGCGAGTACAACCCCGTGATCTCCGACGGCGAGCGGATCTACCTGACCGGCTACTCCTCGATCAACGCCCTCGAGCAGAAGACGAAGAAGAAGGGGAAGGGGAAGGGGAAGGGGAAGGGGAAGGGCCCGGAGAAGGGCGGAAAGCCGGGGAAGCCGAAGCAGCGCGGAGGCTCGCGATGAGCCCGAGCGCCAGGAGCGCCGCGATCGAGGCGTAGGCGACGGTGTCGCTGGACACGTCCGCGATCGCGCCGCCGCCGGCCGAGCCCGCGGCCGTGGTCAGCGCCCAGGTGAAGTTGAAGATCGCGAAGGCGTAGCCCTGGTCGAGCCGGGCGCGCTCGGCGCCGTCGGCGAGCATCTTCATCGCGGGCACGAACATCCCGCCCTCGATCGGCCCGAGCACGACGCAGAGCAGCACGAGCAGCGGGATCGACTCGGGGAGTGGCAGGACGAAGGCGAGGAGGATCCCGCCGGCGAGGCTCCAGCGGACCGGGCGGATCGGCCCGATGCGGTCGGCGAGCCGGCCGAGCAGCGGCCCGGTGACGCCCTCCGCCAGCGCCGCGATGGCGAAGGCGCCACCGATCACGGCGCCGCCCGCGCCGAGCTCGTCGAAGCGGAGCGGCAGGAGCACCTCGACGATCCCGAAGAGGAGCCCGACCATCAGGATCACCCCGGCGCCCGGCAGCAGGGCCCGCTCGCGAAGCGCCGACCCCCACCCCGCCTCGTCCCGGCTGGGTGCCGGCGCGGGCACGCGCAGCGACCAGGCGATCAGCCCCACGCCGGCCGCCGCCGCGAGGCTGAAGACGATCGCCGGGTCGGCGCCGCGGGCGGCGGCGCCGAGCGCCGGGCCGATCAGGGAACCCGCGAGCGCCCCGGAGAAGGCGATGCCGAGGCGCTCGCCGCGCCGCTCCGGCGGGCTCTGCCGGGCAAGCCACGCGAGGCCGGCGGTCCAGGATGCGGCGCTGCCGGCGCCCTGGACGAACCGCGCCAGGTCGAGCAGGGCGATGTCGTTCGCGAAGCCGAAGACGAGGCTCGAGGCGGCGAAGAGCGCGAGGCCGAGGATCGCCGTCGGCTTCGCGCCGAAGCGGGCGACCGCCGCGCCGGCGGGAAACGCGCCCGCGAAGACGCCCGCCGGGAAGGACGCGACGAGGACGCCGGCCTCGGTCTTCGAGAGCCCGAGCTCGTCGGAGTAGAACGGCAGGAGCGGCGCGATCACCCCGAAGAGCGCGGTGTCGACGAAGACGACCGCGGCGACGAAAGCAAGCAGGTGCCCGCCGCCGGGGCGCCGCGCGAGCCGGGCGCCGCTTTCGCTCACGTCCGTACGG